>JAPOOS010000275.1 GCA_026713305.1 Paracoccaceae bacterium | reverse complement strand
CTTGCGCGTTCAAGCGTTCCATCAAGTCACCAGCTCAATGTCGGCGGCAATGGTGGTCAAGTGCCCAGCAATATGGCGACTCCAGCAAACCGTTCGAGAAACCCGCAGGCACAATTGCAGCGCTGGGTTTCACTTCAAGTGAATGCTGTCTGTCCCGCGGTCGAAGTATGGTCGATGTTGATCAACCCGCTAAGCGCAGCCTGCCCCCTGCGGGAAACTGCCGGTTCAATTGCCCCCGCACCTGGCATGCAACACACACGAGGACGCAGCTTTTACAGCACAAGTCCCAAGGAGGGCGACATCGCAAGCTTCGGCAAACGCGTCGCATCGCTGTACAGGAGAGCATGGAGAATTCATGAAATTGACGCCAAGGCGCCATCCCTTGGCAAGCGACAGGCCACGCGCCACGCATGGCAATTGCATGGCCGAAGAAGCAGGCATGTTCGCCGCCGCCGGCTCACAGCGGTCTTCATCGGCAAATGTTCTTGAGATGAAGCCAGTCGGCATCGTCAAGTATTGAGATTGCCCGATACTCGCCTTCCAGGGTCGCTGCACGCGAGAGCGCCTCGGCATCCAATCCCGCATTGCCTGCCGCCTCCGCAAATGGTCGCGCGAGAACTCCCGTGTCCCGAAAGCGTTGCGCCAGCTCCAGCGGTGAAACCTCAATGCCGGTTCCTTCGCTCAGCTGCCTGGCGAAGTTCTCGTAAACCGGCGTTTGCAACGGCCTGTTGAATACCAGTCTTGCCGCTTCAATTGGTCCAAGGGAACTTGTGAAACGCGTCAGGGAATCGTTGGTCCGTTCAACCTCCATTGCAAGCAGTGCAAAGCCTGCAATCACCTGTGGATCGTCATGTTCCCTGAACAGAGAAGCATTGAGAACGAGCATCTCGCCGGGAAGCATCAGGCTGGCAGGTCCAATGCCCCTTACCACCCGAATGTCGCCGCGCAACTGATTGACAACCCTGCTCTTGAATATCGCCAGCGAATTGTCGCCCGTTATGGAGGAACAGGATTCCCCACCGGAGTGCTCCAACAAGGCGTCCAGCATCCTTTGGCCAATGGCAACTCGCTGGGAATGGACCAGAAACTCGGGAACCGTCCGCACAATCTCGTCGGAAAACACATAAATGGTTGCCGCCAAAAGCAGGAGCAACGCGGCAATCCGCAAATGAATTCGATGCCATTGCCGTTTTGGGGTTGATTTCTTGGCAGTGTCGTCGCGGTCCTTGGAGCGAAGGGCTTCAATCAGGGACTTGTCCGTAATCTCGACATATTCCAGTCCGGTCGGATCCGGACTGAATCTCGCCTTTCCTTCCGGCGCCGGGATTTCACCAATGGCGTGCAGCCACCAGTGGGTCAGGATTGTGCCGTCCGGCTTTGCAATGACCAGACAGTCGGTCTCCCGGCGAATAATTGCGCTGCGCGCGGTCAATTCCGTCGGCGACCGCCAAATGCCCTTGTCTTCAAGGAAATGGTAGCCTCGGCTGCCAGTCATTGCCTATCCGCAACAGATCGTCCGGTTCCAGCAGTCAAGTGCATCCAGCGCAACTCCGAAGGTCAACGCAGGAATCAAAGTTCCTTGGCCAGCCCGCGCAATTGGAACTTCTGGATCTTTCCGGTTGCCGTCTTGGGCAAGTCGACAAAATGCACACTCTTGGGAACCTTGAATCCAGCTAGCTGGGAACGACAGTGGTCGATGATCGCCTGCTCATTGCACTCGGCGCCGTCCATCAGTTCAACGAATGCGCACGGGACCTCTCCCCACCTTTCGTGTGGCTTGGCAACCACAGCGCAAAGAGACACGTCGGGATGGCGTGTGACAACGCTTTCGACCTCAACCGAAGAGACGTTTTCTCCTCCTGAAATGATGATGTCCTTTGCACGGTCGGTGATTTGAATGTAGCCGTCCGGATGTTGCACGGCGATGTCTCCCGACGCGAAATACCCGCTGTCGAAAGCCTCGACGGTCGCCTCTGGGCTGCGGTAGTAACCTTTCATGACGGAATTGCCTCGTATGTGAATCTCGCCCAGCGACTGCCCGTCGCGGGAGACCTGCCTTCCGGTTCCATCCTGCATCACGACAACTTCCTCCATCATCGGAAACAGCACACCCTGGCGAGCCTTGATCTCGGCCCGCTCGGTGGATGGGAGATCCGACCAATTGTCGTCATCCCAAATGCATTCGGTGATGTGGCCGTAGGTTTCCGTTAGTCCATACACCTGCGTAACGTTGAAATTGAGCCTTTCGACAGCCTGCAGTATTGCCGCCGGAGGCGGCGCCCCCGCAGTGAACACTTCGACCCGGTGGTCAAATTGCCGCCTGTCGGCCGGGTCGGCGTTTGCGATCAGGTTGAGCACGATCGGCGCGCCACCGAAATGCGTTACCTTCTCGTCGGCGATTGCTCCGTATATCGCCTTGGCGCTTATGTCGCGACAGCACACCAGCGTGCCGCCGAGCGCCGGCATCATCCATGAATGGTTCCAACCATTGCAGTGAAACAATGGCACGACCTGCAGATACCTCGGATAGAGCGTCAATCGCCAGCTTATCACGGTTCCCATGGTCATCAGATAGGCGCCGCGATGGTGATAGACGACCCCTTTCGGGCGTCCCGTGGTTCCGGAAGTGTAGTTGAGGGTAATGCTCTCCCATTCGTCGGCAGGCAGGAGCCACTCGAATGGAAGCGCAGCCTGTGCCAGAAACTCTTCGTACTCGATGTAACTTCCGGACTTCGGAAACCCGATGTCAGCCACCTCGACAACCAGCGGTCGAGCGCCGCTCAAGCGGTCCATGGCCCGTTCCACAACACCGAGATACTGAGAGTCGACGATCACCGCCTTGGAGGATGCATGTTCCAGAATGTAGTGAACGGTGATTTCATCGAGACGCATGTTGACAGCATTGAGCACAGCCGCGCATGCCGGCACGCCGAAATGTGCCTCAACCTGCGCCGGAGTGTTGGGAAGAACCGTGGACACAACGTCTCCAGGCCCAATGCCATGCCCGGCAAGCGCCGAAGCCAGCCTCGTTACGCGCTCGTGGTACTGAACATAGTCATAGCGACGCTCGCCATACACAAGCGCTTCACGCGACGGAAACACCTCGCGTGCACGGTTCAAGTGCGAGAGCGGAGTCAGTGGTACGTAGTTGACCCTGCACTTGCGCAATCCAGTTTCGTCTTCAAGCCAGCCCATGCGATCTCCACCACCGAAATTTTCCAATCTGCGAGGCAGCCGGCAGCCGCCCTGCCGATGCCAATGCCCAGGCAGCTGCATCCAGTGCGCCTGCGAACATCAACTACGCGTCGGAACGACAGTCAAATACCAGCATTTCACGCAATGTCCATATGAGATGCGGCATTGCGGAAGCCAGCCCGAAGATTCGGGCAAACGCCGACGGCGAGCCGAATTGCGGCAGCTCCCGCGTCCGGTGGCCTCTGCCACGGGCTACAGCTTGTCGTGGAAGCGGCGACCTGATTCGGCATAGTCGGCAAGCAGCTTGGGGCTCGAGTAGGAGTCGCCATGCTCGGCCGACAGCCTGTCGCAAAGCTTGCACACTTCCGCCGCGCCCTTGCCGTCTATCCACTGGAACGGCCCGCCCGACCAAGGGGCGAAACCCCAGCCGAACACCGCCGCGACATCACCCTCGCGCACGTCTTCAAGAATGCCGTCCTCGAATGCCTTCACTGCCGCGACCACCTGAATCAGGAGCAGCCGATCGCGCACCTGCTGCGGTGGCGGCTGCCCTTCCCGCAACTTAAACTCCTTGCCAAGGCCCGGCCAGATTCCGGTGCGCACGTTCCTGTCGCCATACTCATAGAATCCGGCGCCGGACTTGGCGCCCAGTCGCCCGAGTTCATACATTCGAAAGAGCACCTTGTCGGCGTCGTCGGCCACATAGCCTTCGCCCTGCAGCTTCCGGGTGACATTGGCCAGATGAACGGCCAACTCGATCGACACTTCGTCGAGCAATTGCAGCGGTCCGACCGGCATCCCGATTTGCCGGGCTGAATTCTCGATCAGCGCAGGGGAAACCCCCTCGCCGATCATGCGCATGCCTTCTCTCAGGTAGGGGACAATGCAGCGGTTGGCGTAGAAATATCGGCAGTCGTTGACGATGATCGGGATCTTTCGAATTCGCTGGGCGAAGTCGAACGCAACGGCAATGGCTTGATCCGATGTGCTACTCCCGCGAACAATCTCCACGAGCGCCATTCGGTGCACGGGACTGAAAAAGTGAGTGCCCACAAACCTGTCGGGGCAGGGCACGGACTTTGCCAGCGAGGATATCTCCAAACTGGAAGTGTTCGAGGCGATCACCACGTCGTCGCCGACACATTCGCCCAATTGCTTGAACACTTCTGCCTTTAGGCCGGGATGTTCGGTTACGGCCTCGACTACAAGTGTGCACGAATCAAGACCTGCATAGCCAGACCCGCACGATACGCGTGACAGTATTTCGCCCTTTTTCCCTGGGGTCAGTTTGTTGCGGCTGATTTCGGAATCCAGGATTTCCTCGATTGCCTGCCTGCCCTTCCGGGCCAGTTCCAGCGTTTGGTCCCGCAGTTCAACCTCGATTCCGGCCTGCGCAGCGACGAGGGCAATTCCGGACCCCATCATGCCTGCGCCAATCACGCCCATTCGGTCGATTTCGGTTGCCGGAACCTTTCGCGGCCGGCGCGCTCCCCGTCTCAGCTCCAATCGGTGGACAAAGTTCGTTCTGATCATTGACGAGGGCGACGGGTTTGTCATCATTCCTGCAAACCATCTCGTTTCAATCCGAATGGCGGCTTCGAAGGGCACCTGAAGACCTTCGTAAATCGCCGACATCATGGCACGTGCGGCTGGATAGACACCTTGGGTTGCGCCATTGATGGCGGCAATGGCGCCTGCAAATGTTTGAAAGCCCTTCCTGCTGTATGGCTCGCCACCCGGAAGCCGAAATCCGGCCTGGTCCCAGGGCTTGAAGGTTGCGCCTTCATCCGCATTGAGAATCCATTCCTTGGCGGCTGCAACCAGTTTCTCCGGTTCGGCCAGCTGATCCACGAGGCCAGCGGCCAGCGCCTTGCGCGGCGCCGGCGTGATGCCCTTGAAGAGAAAGGGAATTGCTGCCTCCAACCCGAGCCGCCGCACCAGCCGCACGGTGCCGCCGGCGCCTGGAAACAGGCCGACCTTGATTTCGGGCAGCCCGATCTGTGCATCCTTGCGATCGGCGCAAACGATGTGGTGGCAGGCGAGTGCAAGCTCGTATCCTATCCCCATGGTCGTGCCGTTGAGCGCCGCCACGACCGGCTTTCCGACGTCGTCCTTCCCCTTTCTGCCCGCAAGCTCGATCCTGCGGAGGATGCCGTGAACTCCCGACATCTCCTTGAAGGACTTGGCGCGGCCGGCACGGTCCGATGCAGCCATCATGCGGGCCAGGATTTTCAGGTCCATTCCGCCGGCAAAATGTTCCTTGGCGCTGGTGATGACGATTCCCCGGACCGCATCGTCTGCAAAGCCCTTTCTCACCAAGGCGTCAATTTCGGCGAATCCCGCCCATGACATGACGTTCATGCTCCGTCCGGGAACATTCCAGGCAATGGTGGCGATGCCGTCGCCATCGACGCTGTACGAAAAGTCGCGCATGCCGGCCCTCCTAGGTTCTTTCGATGATGGCTGTTGCGCCCATGCCGCCGGCAACGCAGAGCGTCACCAGCGCGGTTTCCCTGTCCGACCTGGCCAATTCGTCAAGCGCGGTTCCCAGCAACATTGCGCCGGTTGCGCCCAGTGGATGGCCCATCGCAATTGCGCCGCCATTGACATTGAGCCTCTCGTGGGTGGCCCCCAGTTCCGTCATGAAATGAAGCGGAACCGATGCGAAAGCCTCGTTGACCTCAAACAGATCAATGTCCTCGATGGACATGCCCGCCTGATCAAGCGCCATTCGGCTTGCCGGCACCGTTCCGGTGAGCATGATGGTCGGGTCGGTCCCGCACTTGGCGGTTGCCAGGAACTTCGCCCGGGGCTCCAGCCCGTTGGCCGTTCCGAAATCCCTGGAACCAATCAGCACCGCCGCCGCTCCGTCGACGATGCCCGAGGAATTGCCGGCATGGTGGACATGGTCGACCTTCTCGAGATGCGGATACTTGATGAGAGCGACCTTGTCGAAGCCGGGCAGGGATGTGCCGATGTCTCGAAACGAGGGTTCGAGAGCGGCAAGGCTTTCCGCCGTGGTTTCCGGCCTCAACATTTCGTCGCGGTCGAGCAGCAGCATGCCGATGCGATCGTGCACAGGCTGAATTGAGCGCTCAAATCGCCGCTCCTTCCACGCCCTTGCAGCCCGCCTTTGCGATTCTGCCGCAAATCGATCGCAGTCTTCGCGCCCAAAGCCGCACAGCGTGGCGATGAGGTCGGCGGAAATTCCCTGGGGCACGAAGCAGGAGTTCATGGCCAGAGAGGGATCGACAACGAGGGCGGCGCCATCCGAGCCCATTGGCACTCTGCTCATCATTTCCACGCCGCCCGCGACATAGCCCGCGCCATGCCCGCCGTTGATCTGGTTGGCGGCAAGATTGGCTGCCTCCAGTCCGCTTGCGCAGAACCGGTTGATGGTCAGTCCCGCAACGCTGTCCGGAAGCGAGGACAGAAGCGCTGCGGACCTTGCAATGCAGCCTCCCTGTTCGCCTATCTGTGTAACGTTTCCCCAGATGACATCGGCAATCGTGTCGGGCTTGACGCCGTTCCGTTCGATGATCGCATCGATGATGTCTGCCGAAAGTCGAACTGCGGTCACTTCATGCAGCCCGCCGTCCGGCCGTCCGCGGCCACGCGGGGGTCTGACTGCATCGTAGATGTATGCGTCCATGATGATTGGCTCTATGTTTGTTGTCGCTAGGTCCGGGCAACGAGGCAGCGGGCAACCCGGAGGCAGCCGTCCGACCGGAAACCGTTCTATCTTCTGTCGGCCGGGCTGCCGGGCATGAGGTCATATGGATGCCGCCAGCCGTCCAGCTCGGAGAGTCGCTCAAGCCAGGCAGAAATGTGCGGCCAGGCCCCAGGCTCAAACCCGAAGGGCTCGCGGTAGTACAAATATCCGCAACATGAAAGATCGGCGATGGTCGGCCGCCCACCGACCAACCATTTGCGATCCGACAAAAAGGTGTTCAACACCCCGAACGAGACCTGCAGCCGCGATTTGTGCCAGCGAATCACTTCCATTGGCCGCTTTTCGGAAGGAATGAAGTTGGCGAGGAACCTTGTGACGCCGCACAGCGAAGACAGCTTGTAATTGTCCCAGAGAATCCAGCGCGAAATTTCCAGCTCCTGGGCCGAAGTGAGCGCTCCCAGCTTTCCCGTTCGCTCGGCGACGTACTTCAGAATGACGCCGGACTGGCTGATCGTCTGGCCTTCATGGACAAGCACAGGGGCCTCGCCCATTGGATTGATTTTCCGAAATTCGGGAGTTCTTGTCTCTCCGCCAAAAAAGTCCACATACACAGGCTGCCACAGGAAGCCAGTCAGCTCCATGGCCAGCGCGGCCTTGTAGGAGTTGCCGCTTTCCCCAAAGCAATGCAGTTTTGCGGTCATCGGAGCGAATCCTCGATCAGCCTGTTTCGGGTGAGGCGGAGCAACAGAGTTGCGAAAATCTGACGCCGTCCTGCCTAGGTCGGCGTCGTCGCGCGCGCCACGATCTAGTTGCTGCAAGGGCAATTTCCAAGCAGGCTGTCGCCGCTTGGGACGATTTCCGCGCTGTTCGGACCGTGTGTTTGAGCCGCAAGCGGCTGGCGGCTCCGGAATCTGTATCGAATGTGGGCTCCTCCGGTTTCGAACTTTGCTGCATTGCCAGCGGAGTGATTCGTTTCGTGCAGCTGACATTTGAAGTAGTGGAAGCGGCGGTCAGCCACCGCGGTGCGCATCGTTCGTTTGACAGGACTCGAGAGCGATGGACATTCGGCGCGGCATGCGGAAATGTCATTTGGGTTGCTTGACCGGGGCCGGCGTTCCGCGAAGGCAATGAATTGGATTGGATCAGGAGATTTCGGAACATGAAGACGAAGCTGGCGATCATAGGCGACCGCTTCATGCGGGCCGAAGAGTTCAGGCAGGCCATTGCAGTCCAATGCGGCGACGTGTTTGACGTGACGCTTCACGAGTTGCCTTGGCCGGACGAACCCATGGAACATGGATATGCGCGGGCAGGCATTGAGGGTCTCAAGGAATATCAGGGAACGGCGGAAATGGTCGTCGACCTGGCCAGTTCGGCCAAAGTCCTGGTCACGCAGCTTGCGCCGTTGTCGGCCTCGGTGTTTGCGGCCCTGCCGGAACTTGAGCTCGTGGTCGTTTCCCGTGGCGGACCGGTGAATGTCGATTTGAGGGCGGCCCATGACCACGACGTAACGATAGTGAACACGCCTGGCCGCAACTCCAGCGCCGTGGCCGAATTCACAATCGGCGCCATTCTGGCGGAAACCAGACTCATGACCCGCGGACATGATGCGCTGCGCAAGGGAATCTATCGCGGAGATCTCTATCGTTCGGACGTCATCGGCGACGAACTGATCGATTTGACTGTCGGGGTGGTTGGATATGGAACTGTGGGCAGGCTCGTCGTCAAGTTGCTGAAGGCCTTCGAGGGCAAGATTCTGGTGAGCGATCCATATGCCAGCCTGTCGCCGGAAGATCGGAAGCACCCGAACGTGAGCCTGGCGTCGTTGGATGAACTGCTGAAAAGATCACACGTTGTAACCTTGCATCCGAGAGTAACGCCAGAAACTGTCGGCATGATGAATGCCGAGGCCTTTTCCCTCATGAGGCCTGGCGCCGTGTTCGTGAACACGGCACGAGGTCCTCTCGTTGACTACGAGGCGCTGTTGCATGCGTTGCGAAGCGGCAGACTTGGGGGAGCCATGCTCGACACCTATTCCGTTGAACCTGTTCCACCCGATTCGCCGCTGCTGCAAATTCCAAACGTCACGCTTGCCCCTCACATCGCCGGCGCCTCCTACCGAACGATTCGCACGGCAGCCCGCGCCGCCGCTCTCGAAATCAGGAGCTGGATCGAGGGAAAGCCTCCAACAAACAGGTGTTGGCCGCCCACTTGAACCTCCGAACCGTCGAATGCGCCTTCCATCTCGGCGAAGCTTCGCGGCCGCTGCGTGAGCAACGCGGCCGTTGGCTGGCCCCACTGCACTGTTCGCGTTCTTGTGGCCAAACGCGGTCTGCAGTCCAAAGCTAGCGAACTGACGCTTGGGGCGGCACGCAGCGGCGAGGCCATGTCTTGGACTGGGTGTTCGAATCGACCGGCGCACAGTTCAGGGCCGGGCAACTGAGTCTCCGGACGCATTTCTCCGGCAACCCGCAAGCCAGGGAGGCGTCCTTCAATCCGGTCGGTCGAATTGCAGTTCAATCCACAAGCTTCGGTCAGCGCAACCGAAGTCAGTTCATGAAGTTGGGCGCCAGAAGGTAGAAGGCGTACGCCACCAGCAATGCTGGAACCGCCGAGACAAGCGTAGCGAGAATGGCGACCTTCGGATTGAGTGCGATGGCCGGAAACAGAGCGTCTCCGTCGTTGGAGATCGCGTTGCCAATGAGCGCCGCGAAGGGAATTGTGCCGCTGATGTACAAGGCAGTGACCACAACCTGGGGACCGCATCCGGGAATGAATCCAACCAGAACTGCGATCAGCGGCAACGCCGGAGCGACTGCGGAAAACGCAGCCGCCAGATCGAATCCCGCAAATGCCACGAAATACTCAAAGGTCAGAAAGGCCCCAATTACCCAGATTGAAATGAAACTTGTTTCCTCGGCCATGCGAAACACCGGCTTGTCCCTGGCATTGGCCATTGTGCGAATGGGGGACACAACCCAGATGGCGATGCCCACCGCAGCGCCGGCAAGGGCCAGACCGGAAACAAGAATTTCGAGCTCAATGGGAAGCTCGATCATCATCAGTTCCAGGACACCGAACACCAAGCCAGTCATCGCGAGAACGAGATAGGCCTTGTGATGCCAGCTCACGGTGCCGATCAGGGGAGGGTCCATTGCCCCAACTCGGCGCGGTTTCACGGGCTGCCGACCGAACGCGGCATCGACAGCCCAGCCCGAAAGGGTGCCGACGACAAGCGACAACGGCAGCACGACGGCTGCCGCGTCGGGACGGGTGGCAATTAGCAGGAATGCGGCGTCGCCCATGGTCGCGGTGAGAGTGGCCGTCACCGCCCCGAAGCTGGCGTTTCCGGAAGTGTATGCAGCCACGACGACCACGGCGCCGCCACAGCCAGGAGTTGCTCCCAGTGCGGCCGCAATCGGAACTTCGAAGCGTTTGGAGCTTTTCAGCAGATCGCCGACCCCAACATTGAACAGCCGCTCGGCGCTGTAGATGAGCAGCAGGGTTGCAGCGACAAACACGCTGACCTGAATGTAGGCGGAGATTATCATTTCCGTCGTGATTTCGCCGAGCAACCCGGGCCAGCTGGCTGCAAGCAGCAGGAACAGGGCTACCGTTCCTCGCCGTGCGGTCTGCCTACTTGGCAGCGGCAGGTCCGACAGCAAGCTGTTCCACCCGCTGTGGGTTACATATCTACTGAAATTCACGATTTACCAGTTGCAACTGAGAATCATTTGCAACTAGGAATAGAGCTTGGTGCAACCGTTTGCAAGCCGCCCCGGCAGCGTTACCTACAACCCATTGTGAATTCGCAGGACACCCGCGACAGTTTGAACATGAACGACAAAAGAAAGCCGACGGTGGCAAGCCGTGCCAACAGGTTTGCCAAGGCAATTCCCTACACGCGGGCGCTGGCCCTCACTGTGGAAAACGTGTCCAATGGGTGGGCCGAACTGTCGATGCCATACCGGAGACGGTTGGTTGGAGACTTCGACACGGGCATTGTCGACGGCGGTGCGGTGTCCGCATTGCTTGACAGCTGTGCCGGCACCGCTGTGCTCGCGCATCCGCAGGTTTTTTCGGGCACTGCCACGCTCAATTTGCGAATCGACTACATGCGGCCAGCCACGCCGGGCCAGACCATTCGTGCCAGGGCGAAATGCTACCATGTCGCCCGGACAGTTGCATTTGTGCGTGCCAAGGCCTTTGACGATGATCCGGACAAGCCGGTTGCCACTGCGGTCGGCGCCTTTACGGTCGCCACGGCGTCGAAATGATGCGGTTCAGCGATTCCTTGCCCGGAAGCGAGACCGAACTGAACCGACTTCTGGGGACGATGCCCTATGCCTGCATGTTGGGCATCCAGTTCGAACTGATCGGCGACGAGTTGACCGTTGTTCTCCCGTTTCGCCACGGATTGGTCGGCAACTTCGAAATCAAGGCATTGCACGGAGGCGTCACGGCGTCGCTGCTGGAGATTTCCGCCCGGCTTGAAGTGGCTTGGCGACAGCTGCTGTCGTTTGACAGTCGGCAGGAATCCGAACCACGGCAGCCTACGAGGCCGCGCCTGCCGAGACCGATTTCCTTTTCCGTCGATTATCTGCGTCAGGGACGGCCCGTGACATCCTATGCCAGGGCAACCGTCACGCGTTCCGGAAGGCGCTATGCCACAGTGCAGGTTTCGGCATGGCAGGGGCAGCGAAGCCGATTGTTTGCTCAGGCGACTGGGCTGTTTCTGGTGGCCGGGCAACATGAATGAACGCGACAAGGCCAGCATAACCCATCGGCGCGTTCTCCGGATAGCCGTCCCGATAGTTCTCGCCAACGTTACCGTGCCGTTGCTGGGCGCAGTTGACACGGCGGTGGTTGGCCAGCTTGGCGAAGCCGCTCCAATTGGGGCGGTTGGCATAGGCGCAATCATCGTCACAACAATCTACGGATTGTTCGCATTCCTGCGCATGGGAACTTCCGGCCTGACTAGCCAGGCTCGAGGTCGTCGTGACGAGGACGAGGTCTCGGCGCTGCTGATTCGCAGTGTTGCCTTTGCATTCTGCGTGGGTCTCTTCCTGGTGCTTGTTCAGACGCCGCTGTTCAGGGCCGCAATGCTGATTGCGCCGGCATCCGCGGAAGTGGAGGCCTTGGCGTCGTCATATGTGTCGATTCGAATTTTCTCGGCCCCGGCCGCGATCGCCATCTACGGCATCACCGGCTGGTTGATCGCTGGCGAAAACACTCGCGCGGTCTTGATCTTGCAGCTCTTGATGAACGGCCTGAACATCGGGCTCGACCTGCTGTTTGTGCTCGTTCTCGACATGGGCGTTCCCGGAGTTGCGTGGGCAACCCTGCTGTCGGAGCTGTTCGCGTTGATTCTCGGACTCTGGCTTTGCCGGAACGCCTTCATGGGGGGAAGATGGAGGAACCGGGGCAGCATATTTGACCGGCGACGCATTCGGCAGATGCTGTCCGTGAATTCCGACATCATGGTGAGGTCGCTGCTCCTCCAAGCTACTTTGGTCTCCTTCCTGTTCCTTGCCTCCGATTTTGGGGATGTAACGCTGGCCGCCAACCAGATTCTTCTTCAGTTCATGTTCGTGGCCGCCTTCGCGCTGGACGGATTCGCGTTCGCGGCCGAGGCGCTTGTAGGCATGGCGTTCGGGGCGGGAGGTGTCGAAACCCTGCGTCGAGCGTCGATCATATCCAGCATTTGGGGCATGGCGGCAGCCGTCGTCATTTCGCTGGCCTTTGCGCTTTCGGGTTCGCTGATAATTGACTTGATGACAACTTCCGAGTTGGTACGCGAAGAGGCAAGGGGCTACCTGCACTGGGCGGCGCTTATGCCCTTGATTGGAGGGCCATCGTGGATGTTGGACGGAATCTTTGTTGGGGCAACCCGTACACGGGACATGCGCAACGGCATGTTGGTGTCGACGATGCTCTATTGCGCTTGCCTCTTCCTGCTGCTGCCCTGGCTTGCAAACCACGGGCTGTGGTTGGCGATGTTGCTCATGTTCCTGACCAGAGGTGCAACGCTCCTGGCGCGATATCCTGCCCTCGAACGCAGCGTTGCAGTCAATGAGCCTCCCAGCGATTGAGACTGGAGATGAGACAGGCTCCGCCCGGTGCCGGATCCACGCCTTTGATCGAGTGTGGTGCACGACTGCGGGAGGGGCCAAGCAGGAGTATCGGAAGGGACGGGGAATCGTCGGAGATTCGGTTGGGGCGCCGTCGGCAATCAACGAGGCCGTGAGAGCGAAGTGAAACGGGACCTGGACTACGACTATCCGTCAATGGCGGACCTGCGCCGCAAGGCGCGCCGGCGAATTCCAAGATTTGCGTTTGAGTACCTGGACAGCGCAACGGGATCAGAACTGGGAGCAAAGCGCAATCGAAAGTCGCTCGATTCGGTGTTGTTCACGCCGGAGATTCTGCACGGCAAACTCGATTGCCTGCTGGAACGGCAGTTCATGGGCAAGACCTACTCACTTCCGATTGGCGTGGCTCCAGTTGGAATGTCCGGGTCCATCTGGCCTGGCGCCGAGAAAATGCTCGCTCGCTGTTCCGCCAAAAGCAACATTCCCTACTGTCTTTCAACCGTCGGCTGCGCGCTGCCCGAAGAAATCGGCCCGATTGCAGGCGGGCAGGCTTGGTTCCAGCTGTATGTTCCCGAAGATGCCGAAATCCGGCGCGACATGATCAGAAGGGCGCACGAAAGCGGGTTTGACAAGCTTGTCGTTACCGTCGACGTGCCGGCGGATTCGCGCCGCGAGCGTCAGCGGCGCTCGCAGATGACCTACCCTCCCACACTTGGCCTGCAGTTGCTGAGTGCGGTTGCAAGCCGTCCCCGCTGGCTGTTGCAGGCCCTGCGCGAAGGTATTCCGCGCATGCGATTTGTGGAGAGCTATGTCGATCCAAGTCAGAGGGCGGCGGAGAAGTTCAAGCACCCGGGAAGAGTGATGCGCGGAAGCCCGGATTGGTCGACGATCGCCGAAATCAGGGAGGAATGGGACAGGCATCTCCTGATCAAGGGAGTGGCCCGTCCCGAGGACGCAAGGCGGCTGGTTGGAATGGGCGCGGATGGAATTTGGGTGTCAAACCATTCCGGCCGCCAGTTCGAAGCCGGGCCGGCCACAATTGACGTGATATCCAGCGTCAGGGCGGCGGTGGGCGACGACGTCCCGGTGGTGTTCGATTCCGGCGTGGCGGGAGGACTCGATGTGATGCGAGCCATCGCAAGGGGAGCGGACATGGTGTTTCTCGGGCGCGCATTCCACTATGCGGTGGGCGCGCTTGGTGAGGCGGGAATCAATCATCTTCTGCACATTGTGGATGCGGACATGCGTGCGAACATGGCACAGATCGGCGCCGCCACCTTGGAGCAGCTCAAGTGCAGGCTTGTCACGTCGGACTAGCATGGATATCGAACATTCTGCCGAACAGTTTGCGCAAGGTGGAATTGGTGGAGGAATTTCGAAGGATGATTTTGCGGTTGTTGCATGCAACCGGCAGGGTCGATGCCTTCGAGGCAAATGCCGATTGGCAGGCATGCGGTTGCAGGCAGTGGAAGTTCGAGATGGAGGCAGGGTAGGGGAAGCAGGCTGCGCGTCAACGCTGGTCTTGCCCTGCAACTTGCCGGACATCGAGAATGCAGGCATTCCCGGGCAGCCATGTGGCGACGAGTTCACTTGCGATTAGGCTGTTTGCATTGGCGAACGTTTGTTTTCGGGGAGAGCACCATGTTTTACGGAACTCAAGGCACGCTCACGGAGGTGCAAAGGGGCATTGAAACGGCACGCGGCCTGCCGAATGCACACTACATCAGCGACGACGTCTACGAAGAGGAACGCGATGTCCTGCTGTTCGCCAACTGGGCCGGCATCGGCCTGGGAGCCGACATTCCCGTTCCCGGAGACGTCATGCCCGTGGAGCTGGCGGGAATGCCGCTGTTCATGGTCAGAAAGCACGACAACGAGGTGGCGGTGTTCCAGAACACTTGCAGGCATCGCGGCATGATCCTCGTTGAGGAGAAGTGCAACTTGCGCGGCACCATTCGTTGCCCCTATCACAGTTGGAGCTACAATCTTGACGGTTCGCTGCGAGCCACGCCGCATGTTGGAGGACCCGGCAGGAATTACGACGACAATGTCGATCGGCGCAGTCTCGGGCTGTTTACCATTCGCTCGCATGTCTGGAGGGACATTGTGTTCGTGAATGTCTCCGGCGCTGCACCGAGCTTCGACGAGTACGCTTCCAAACTGCTTGGACGGTGGCGGGAGCACGAACAGCCGCTCTTCCACGGGGGACCGGTTTCCTCCTTTGCGTTCGACGTAAGGTGCAACTGGAAGCTTGCAGTCGAGAACTACTGCGAAAGCTACCACCTGCCGTGGGTTCATCCCGGTCTCAACAGCTATTCGAGGCTGGAGGATCACTACCATATAGAGGAGCCGGGTCATTTTGCCGGACAGGGAACCAAGGTCTATCGCCAGATAGACGGTGACAAGGGCGAGCGATTCCCGGATTTCAAGGGGCTTGGCAAGTTTTGGAACAAGGGCGCCGAGTACATTGTGCTGTTTCCCAACGTCATGCTCGCTGCCCAGCGCGATCATGGATACGCAATAATTCTTCTGCCGCAGGGGCCCGAACGCACAATCGAGCGGAACGAAATCTACTATGGCTTCGACCCCGAGGAACGTCCTGATCTGGCTGATCTTGTGCGCAGGAATGCCCGGCTTTGGAAGGGCGTTCTCGAGGAGGATCTGTTTGTCGTGGAAGGCATGCAGCGAGGAAGGCACGGGGTTAGATTCGACGGCGGAAAGTTTTCGCCCAAGATGGACGGACCAACCCATGTGTTTCACAGATGGGTTGCGGACAAGATGCATGCATCCAGGGCGAACGCATCGAACGGAGCGTCTGCGCCGGACGCATAGGTGGCGGGCATGCACGGCGATGACTTTGAGCGCATGCTCGAGAAGGCCAACGCAAACATACTGGATGCCGTGGAGCTTGGCGACAGCGAGGCGCAGGCCGCAGAGTATCGCCGATGGGGCGACCTTCTCAACAGACGGGGCCGCATAGACGAGGGATGTTTCTTTCTTACGCAGGCCTATGTGCTGGCGTTGGAGTGCGGACTGGAATATGCGGACGACATTCAACAGGTCTTGATTTCGCATGGACGTGACCGGGAATAGCGATTTGTTCTGCCTGCGGGAGCGCCATGCTCCTTTTCGCTTGAAGTGATGCTCCTCTGCATGTACCTTGACGCCATTGCGGGTGTAGCTCAATGGTAGAGCAGCAGCCTTCCAAGCTGAATACGTGGGTTCGATTCCCATCACCCGCTCCATTCCCGCATGGACAACGCAGATTGCCGGAAATGGTTTGGGAACGTCTCATGGTCCAGTTGACCTGGGAGTGAACCATTGAACGCCATTGCTGCACACGGCCGCCCCGCCAGATCGAGATTGGCAGCGCTTGCCTCGCTGCTTCATCTCGTCGAGTTCGTTTTGCCCTACTGGAAGTCGGTGGCGGCAGCGGCGTTTTTTCTCTTGGTGACATCGGCATTGACCCTGCTCCTGCCAATGGTTGCAAGAATCTTTGTGGACGGCCTCGCGGTCAGCGCTGCAATCGATGTTGATCGGGTGTTCATACTGGCAGTCATCTGCGCCTGCACGTTCGGCGCCGCGTCAGCTCTCCGCTATGCGTTTGTCACACGCTTGGGAGAATGTGTCGTTGCCGACATTCGAAAGGCGTTGTTTGCTCATGTCATTGGATTGAGTCCAGCGTTCTACGAACAGATCAGAACAGGAAACGTTCTTTCGCGGCTCAACACCGACACCACGCTTGTGCTGACCGTGATCAGTTCCACCGTTTCAATCGCCATGCGCAACACGCTGTTGCTCATTGGCGGCATCGGGCTGATGTTGTTCACCAGTCTCAAGCTTACGCTGCTGGTCCTGATAGTCGTTCCGGTGACAGTGTTTCCGGCGCTGATGCTGGCGCGTCGGTTGAAGTCCCTGAGCCGGGACAACCAAGACCGGATTGCCGAGAGCTCGGCGTATGTCTCGGAAGCCTTGCTTGCCGCCACGACGGTGCAGGCCAACACGTGCGAAGACTTCAGCCGCCGGAAGTTCAACGCCGTGACTGACGCCTACATCGGCTCGGCCATACGCAGGATCAAGATGCGGGCAGCGCTGACCGCAGTGATCATCGGCACGTCCCTGTCGGGCATATCGGTTGTGCTCTGGATCGGGACGCAGGACCTGAGTCAGGGCAATCTATCGGCAGGCCAGCTCACACAGTTCGTGATCTATTCAGTGATGGTCGGCGGAGCCGTGACGACCCTGTCGGAAGTCTGGAGCGAGCTGTTCAGGGCGGCGGGCGCCACGGAGAGAATCAAGGAGCTGTTTGCCGTTGAGGACCCTGTTCGTGACGGTCCCGGCATGCCTGCCAAGGCCGGCAGCATCCAGGGTGAAATTGTATTCAAGGACGTCAGCTTCCGCTATCCGATGCGTCCCGAAGTGGCGGCTCTGGATGGCATTTCCTTCAGGATCGCCGCTGGCGAGACCATTGCGCTGGTCGGCCCGTCCGGGGCCGGCAAAACCACCGTGTTTCAGATGCTCCTGAGGTTCTTTGATCCCCAGTCCGGCACAATTTACATGGACGGGCTGGACATCTCTCAAATGAAGAAGCGTGAACTGCGACGGCAAATGGCTCTTGTCCCGCAGGATGCAAACATCTTTGCCGACTCGGCCCGGGAGAACATTCGCTTTGGCTGGCCCGACGCCAGCGACGAAGAGGTTGAGGAGGCGGCGCAGCTCGGCGCCGTTCACGAGTTTCTTTCAGAATTGCCCAACGGCTACGAAACGGTGGTCGGCGAGCGAGGCGTGATGCTTTCAGGTGGTCAGAAACAGAGGATTGCCATCGCCCGCGCATTTCTGCGTCCGGCCCCCATCCTGCTGCTTGACGAGGCGACATCGTCGCTGGATTCCGAATCGGAAGGCCTGGTGCAGCGCTCCGTGAACGCCCTGTCCAAGAGCCGCACCACACTGGTGATTGCCCACAGGCTGGCCACGGTGCGAAACGCCGACAGGATCATTGTGCTTTCAGACGGCAGAATTCAGGCGCAGGGCACGCACAGTGCGCTGAAGGACGCAGGCGGGCTGTATGCGCGCCTGGCTCGTCTTCAATTCATCTGAAACCGGCGTGCCGGTCCGGCGCTCGGAGACGGAAGCCCTGACCTGCGCAAGAGGGTCGTCGCTTGCTTGACTGCAATTCAAGAGTGTATTGCTTCCGTTGCAGGCGCAGGTTGGAAGCAGGGCAGGGAATGTCGGAGAGAACCGCTGTAGATTGAGGAGGGACAAGGAATGCGAATTGTTGCCACGCATGACGACAAAGTTGCGATCGAGCGGGAGACGCCTTGGGAAAGTGTCGAAAAGCCAACAACGATCTACCAGATGCTGTCCCAGACCAGGGACAGGCACGGCGACAGGAATGCGCTAAGCTTTCAGTTGCTTGCCGATCCTCAGTCCGACTCGGAGACGCTGACCTGGAATGAACTGCACGGCAAGGTAACGCAGGCAGCAAACCTGTTTCGTTCGCTTGGCGTCGGCAAGGACGACACGGTGGCCTACCTGATGCCGAATGCAACCGAAACGGCAATTGCGCTATTCGGAGGCATGGTTGCAGGCAAGGTCAGCCCGATCAATCCGCTGCTGAGCGCCGAGCAGATCGCCGGAATTCTGCGCTCGTCCAACGCACGGGTGCTGGTGACGCTGCGTTCGTTTCCCAAGACCAACATCGCGCAGCTTTCGGCTGCGGCCGTGGCCATGGCGCCCGGGGTTTCACATGTCCTGGAAGTCGACCTGGCACGCTACCTCAAGCCGCCCAAGTCCTGGCTGGTTTCAATTCTGAGGCCAAAGAACCAGCCGGCGCGCAAGGTGGCCACGAGCAGCTTCAATGCCGCGCTGGATCGGCAGTCCGCCGACAGGCTGGACTTCGATGACGTCATGCAGGATCGTGTGGTGTCGCTGTTCCACACCGGGGGCACGACCGGCTTGCCGAAGCTTGTTCAGCACCAGCAATCGGGAATCATCTACAATGCAAAGTGCAGCGACGCGGTGGGCATCACCGAGGAGGACAACGTTTTCTGTCCCCTCCCGATGTTCCATGCCTTTGCGGCCTACGCAATTCTCGCCACTTCGATGGCCAAGGGCTCGCATGTCGTGTTCCCCACGCCGGCGGGATACAGAGGCGAAGGCGTTTTCGACAATTTCTGGAAACTGCTGGAGCGCTGGAAGATCACGTTTGTCGCCACGGTTCCCACCGCTCTGTCCGTTTTGATGCAACGACCTGTCGATGCGGACCTTTCGGCCCTGAAAACCGCCTTTTGCGGATCGGCGCCGCTGCCCAAGGAATTGTTCGAAAAGTTCGAACGGGCGACGGACGTCGACATAATCGAGGGCTATGGCCTGACAGAAGCGACTTGCCTTGTTTCCGTCAATCCCCTCAAGGGAAGGAAGAAAATAGGCTCGGTTGGGTTTCCATTTCCCTATTGCGATGTGCGGATTCTCGAACGCGATGCCGAAGGCCAGGGGTTTTCCGACTGTGGGAAAAATCAGACTGGCGAGATATGTGTAGCCAACCCGGGCGTGTATGTGGGCAACACATATACGGCCGACGACAAGAATCAGGGACTGTTTGTTCAGGATCGATGGCTTCGAACCGGCGATCTGGGAATGATCGACGATGAGGACTACTTGTGGATAACAGGGCGGATCAAGGACTTGATCATTCGCGGTGGCCACAACATTGATCCAGCGATCATTGAGGAGGCCATGGCAGGTCATCCCGAAGTTGCCTTTGTCGGAGTGATTGGACAGCCTGACAGCCGCCTTGGAGAACTGCCCTGCGCCTACCTTGAACTGATTGAGGGAGCCACAGCCAGCCTTGAGGATCTTCGAGCTTTCGCCGACAAGCACATTACCGACCGGCTTGCTTCACCGGCCTATCTGGAAGTGCTTGAAGAACTTCCAAAGACGGCGGTTGGAAAGGTGTTCAAGCCCGATCTCCGCAAGATGGCGATTGACAGAGTGCTGCAGGCGCGGTTTGACGAAGAGGGCATCAACTCGTCCGTCTCGACCATCGAGGAGGCAAGGAGAGGATTGGTTGTGCTGGTTGGAAGCGTGGGCGACCCTCAGCAGAAAGTCCGGATCAAGGACATCATGGGAGAGTATGCGCTGGCTTGGGAGTGGTGCGCCTGATTCCTGGGTTGACCGTGAATCCTGTTTGCCTGCAAATCATTTCGACGCGGATCTGGCTTGGCAATGGTGCCGCAGGGGAGGATTGAACTCCCGACCTCACCCTTACCAAGGGTGCGCTCTGCCACTGAGCTACTGCGGCCGGTGCAGACCCACCCTGTATTGAATTTATGCCTCACAGGCAACAGTTAAACAGCTGCAATTGAGCCATGCCGCCGTGATCCAAGAATCAGTTTCGTCGGAATGCGGCGAAATCAGCGCCAACCCGGCCGAACAACTGTCGCCATCTTTCAAATTGCGCGCTCGTGCCTGTTCGAGCAGTCCCTTGGCGCGTCGTGGACAGGGTGTCTGCCAAGACATCGAGTATGGGGAAGTCGGTTTTGCAATGCGAGCGATTTCACACCCGGCTCAGGTGTTTCGGCCATTTGTGGACACAGCCGCGGCTCGACAAGGAAGTTGCAGGTAGCATTCCCGACGGCGCCGCAGGCAGTTATGAATGGATTCGCTGTATCCGTCGCAGAGCTCATCCCGTCAAAGTTTCACACTGCTTGCGAAGGATCAGGTCTTGTCCGGCCCAAAGTGACAAGGCCATCAAACTTCGGGACTGACTGGAACCGCCATGCGAATGAAGCAGCCCAGTTCGAAACTATTCGAGTCCTGTTGAACGGCAATTCCCTTCAACGACACGAGCCATTGAAGTCGGGCGCTAGCCGGGCAGGCAGAGGTACAGTAATTCACTGACTCCATACTGACGGTGAGCTCCCACAAACTCTGCCTTCTTGTCCCTACCGCAAATTCGCTGTGCCTCTGTCAACAGCAACAGCTCGTCAGCAGTATCTCGTGAACAATACTCAAAGTAACAGGTAATGGTGACACTGTATCCATTGTATGCAGACACCTGATACAAACTTGGCAGCTCCTGACTCCAAGCAGTCGAGGCAACTGCGGTGCAAAAACCAGAAAGCACAACTGCAAGCCATTTCACGATTCGTCTCCTCATTGGCAATTCAGCCCTGCGCCTGCACAATGGTTCTGAATTCGCTCCGCACCGCGAAAGCGTTGCAGGCAGGGCACGGAGCGCCCGCCGAAAAACGTTGCAAGTGAAGGAGAGGCCACGCAGCAGGGCAGGATCATTCGCTGCCAGCATAATCGTTCCGCAAAGAGTTCACAATGTGATGAATGCGAGGTTGCGCTGGCTTCAATCAAGTTGGCATACAAGGGGTTTGGTGGGACAAGGCGGCGCCATACCCGCCATGTCTGCAGAGATCGGAAATCGGATGAAACTTTGCGTGTTCTGCCCCTGTTTCAGTTGGCCGACCTCCGTTGCCAGCATCCAGCAACATGCTGTACATGATTGCGCCAACACCTCCGACGGCTGCTTCGCGTCTCCCGAAAGTGACCGATGCCTTTGGCGGCAACAGCTTCATTGCCGATCCAAAGGCTGCAAAATAGAAGGCTTGGAAATTGCAGGCTTCGCGGTTTGTCGGGAAGGATTCAGTGCAATCACTCTGCTCCATGAGGTTGCTCGCCGACCCTCGGGAAGAGTCGTGAATCCGCACAGGTCCTACCGGACACGCCCCTGCATGCTGCATGTGTTTTCACAGATTCACGCGCAGAAGACCAGCTCTTCGACGCACTCGACATGAGGCAACTGGCTTGATGAAGCAGACCAAGAAACGGCATCCTGCAGGCAGCTCAACTGCAGAGACGACGAAGCGAAAGGAAAGGCTCTCGGCGGCGCTGAGAAG
>JAPOOS010000129.1 GCA_026713305.1 Paracoccaceae bacterium | reverse complement strand
CGGTGAGCTCTTACCTCACCCTTTCACCCTTGCCTACACAGGCGGTTTGCTTTCTGTGGCGCTTTCCCTCAGGTTGCCCTGGCCGGGTGTTACCCGGCACCGTTGTCTCTTGGAGTCCGGACTTTCCTCATGGCGCAAGACGCCACGCGGCCATCCAGCTGTCCGTGCCTCTGGCATGATAGGTGTCCGGCGCCTTTAGTCAAGAAACGGGCAGGCAGCCTGTCCGCAGAGCCTGCAATCCAGCCACGACTGCCATGTCCTGCTCGTCCAGGTCGCCCTCGGCCCAAGGCCGAAACCGGGAGCGGACACTCCAAAGCAACGCGCGCCGCCACCGGCGATCGATTTCCGCTGGCGGCGAGTAGCCAAAGTCCTTCGCCGCCCGAACGAACTCCGGCCAGTTGGCAGCGCTTTCCACGGTGCGCCTTGGCCAAGCCGACAGACCAACTGACGCCAAACGCTTCCAGTCAAACCTTGGGCCCGGATCAAACTTCCGGCCCACAGCCATGTCCGAGTGGCCGAGAATGCCCGACGCCGGAATCGACCATCTCCCGACCAGCTCGCGCAGAAGCGACTCAAGGGATGACATTTGCCTTGCCGCAAACGGGGTGCATCCGTCATTGGCAAGTTCGATTCCCAAGGATCTGGAATTGACGTCGGCGCGACCGCGCCATGCTCCTGCGCCGGCGTGCCAAGCTCGCCTTTCCTCGTCGACGAGCCGGTAAACCGTTCCGCGCTCCGAAATCAGGTAATGGGCCGAGACCTCGTGCTCGGGCGCGCACAGTCGCTCAAGGGCCGCGGCGGTCGAATCCATGCCAGTGTAGTGAATGACGATCAGTTCGGGCACGCAGCCGTCTCGCCGGTCGCCGAAATTTGGCGACGGCTGGTGAATCGTTGAAATGCCCGCCAAATTCACTTCAGCCAGCGACGGTACGGCTCGGGGTCCCACCCGCACACAAATCCGTCACCGTCGGGATCTATCCTGTTCACGTCCAGTTCTGGGCCGCCATTTTCCAGAAACTCATGCTGCGCGACGACCGCATCCTCATGCACGCTGCATCGAGTCTGCACGCCGTGTGCGCTTGTTGACAAGGCTGCAGGACGTTCATGGATGGCAGTGCCAACGGCATGATCTGTGCCCAATGCATACTCGATTACGCTCGACTCGCGGTTCGGGTCGAAGTGATCGAGCGGCTCAAACCGACGCATTTGCAGAACCTGCTCCGACTCTGAATCCTCGACCGTGTCGTTGCCCTCCTGCTCCGTCGCAGTCTCCGCTTCCTCAAGGTTGGCGACTTCAGCCGTGGCTTCGGCTTCAGCCTCGTACTGTTGTTCAACTGTGGCAACGGGGTCAGGTGCAGGTTCGGCCTGAGCTGGCGAGGGCGGAGGATCGTCGGCAGCAGCCTGCGCAGCTGGGGGTGCGGCTGCCTGTTCGGCGCAACCGCAAAGTGCAAGAAGAACTGCCGCCAGCAGGGCTTGCCTGCAGAACGGCAGCATTGCCGACGAAACACTCATTGCAACCACCATTTTCGAGGCTTCTGATTGAATTCAGCCTGCCGCTCCAGCACATAGGCAAAGTTGAGCAATGAGGCCTCCTCCCAAGGTCGACCGATCAATTGCAGGCCCAGCGGCAACCCATTCGAATCGAGCCGCACGGGCACCGATATTCCCGGCAGTCCGGCGAGATTAACGGTAACGGTAAACACGTCGTTCAGATACATCTTGATGGGATCGGATTCGCTGATCGCCCCAAGCGGAAACGCCGCGCTCGGTGTCGCAGGAGTCAGCAGGCAATCCACTCCGTCGTCAAACGCAGCCTCGAAATCTCCCCTGATAAGTGTTCGGATTCGTTGCGCCCGCCGGTAGTAGGCTTCGTAGAATCCCTGGGACAGCACATATGTGCCAATCATGATGCGGCGCTTGACCTCGGCGCCGAAACCCTTCGCCCGGGTTCTCTTGTAGAGGTCCGTTATTCCGCATTCGCTGTCCAGTCTTGACCTGTATCCATACCTGACACCGTCATATCGTGCGAGATTGGAGGAAGCTTCGGCAGGTGCAATCACGTAATATGCAGGAAGAGCGTATTTTGTGTGGGGAAGGGAAACATCGACGATCCTTGCGCCCGCGTCTTGCATCATCTCCACACCGCTTTTCCACATCGCCTCGATTTCCGAAGGCATCCCTTCGACGCGGTACTCTCGTGGCACTGCCACCACCTTGCCGCGAACGCTCCCGGTTAGAGCGCCTTCGAAGTCCGGCACGGGGCGATTGGAACTGGTTGAGTCCCTTTCATCATGACCTGCCATGGCACGCAGCATGATGGCTGCATCTCGCACGCATTTCGTCATTGGCCCGGCCTGATCGAGAGACGATGCGAAGGCAACGATGCCCCAGCGCGAACAACGCCCATATGTCGGCTTGATGCCCACCGTTCCAGTAAATGCCGCAGGTTGGCGAATGGAGCCTCCCGTGTCCGTGCCAATTGCTCCGAGGCACAGGTCCGAGGCAACAGCCGCCGCCGATCCGCCTGACGACCCGCCAGGCGTCCTCTGGTCGTCGCAGTTGCGGGCCCGCCATGGATTGACTGTCGGCCCGTACACTGAATGCTCGGTCGACGAACCCATCGCGAATTCATCCATGTTGAGCTTTCCCAACACGACTGCGCCTCGATCCTGCAGATTCCGGGTGACTGTTGAATCGTACTCGGGCCTGAAACCGTCCAGAATCTTCGATGCCGCCTGAGTTGGAACTCCGCGCACGCAGAACAGGTCCTTGACCCCGATGGGAATGCCGCACATGCCTGATGCATCGCCCTTGGCAAGACGGCGATCGGCCTCCCTTGCCTGATCGAGAGCGTAGTCCGCATCCTGCCAACAGAACGCATTCAGTTGCGAGGCGCGCTCGATCACCTCAAGACAGGCGCTGGTCAGCTCTACCGAGGTCACATTGCGCGTGCGCAGCTTTCGACTGGCCTCTGCAATCGTAAGATCAGCGAGTTCCATTCACTCAACCACCTTGGGAACCGTGAAGAAGCCCTGCTCCACTGCCGGCGCGGTGGCCAGTATCCGATCCCGAATTCCTCCCGAAGCCACAACATCGGCCCGCTTGCTCAATCGCATGGGCGTAACCGAGGTCATTGGTTCAACGCCTTCAATGTCGACTTCGGCCAACTGCGCCATGAATCCAATGATTGCCGACAACTCCTCCGTGATGCTGTCAATGTCGCTCTCGTCCACCTCCAGCCGCGCCAGATGAGCGACTTGGCGAGCTTCGTTACGGCTTATCGACATGGTCTGTGTCCTGATGTTCAAAATGTCTGCGCGTTTCTGGGCTGTACCCTCGACTAGCTTCTACAATGTGACTCCTCAACGCAAAGATCATCCACCCGAGCATTAGCGCATTCAACAAGTGCCATGCCCAGTGCGTACCCAACGGAAACGCGGGACAAACCATGTGGTCAGCAGTTCTGAACGCAATTGAAACGCTCAGCACAATCGCCCCCACAAGCAGCCTGCGGGCAAGAGCTGGATGTCGTTTCCAGAGGAACACGCCGTATCCGTAAATCAACAGATTGATGGCGCCGTAGACAGACGAACCCCCAATCCACGGAAGCGCCATGCCTATGCCTGTCGCGGCAATCGGCGTGTAGGGAATTGCCAGCACGGTCAACCCTGCAGACCAAGGAACGTTCAGCTTCAGGAAATGGCGATTGGCTGCATACAGATAGATCAAGATGTAGGTGGCGATAAAGAACACGTCCACCGTGGATGACCATTCGTTGGCAAACGTGTGAAACAGCCCCGACCCGATGCCGATTGCGGCAAGATTTGCGATCAGAAGATTGACGACTGGTATCCTGTCGGACCTGTACAGGTTGAAGACAACAATCGCCGAAATGACAAAGGCCAGGTTGGACACCGCATTCAGCGGTTCGTTCCACATGCCCGGCATTGTTCTTTCGCAGTAAATGTCTACATATTCGGTCCAGCTGTTCATGGGCAATTGCTCCTTCGCTCCAATGGGCGCACCGATTCAAATCTGCAAGCGCCACCAATGCCAACATCCGACAGCATAACAGTCACGCTGGCAAGCGCACTGCCGACTTCACCGGCGCGCCACGAAAAACGCCCTTAGGATTGCCGCGGCTTCCCGTTCGCCTATCCCGCCATAAACTTCGGGACGGAAGTGGCACTGGCTGTGGGCAAAGACCCTCGGCCCATGTTCCACGGCGCCCGACTTCGGATCATGGGCGGCGAAGTACAGCCTTTTCAGCCTTGCCTGCGAAATCGCTGATGCACACATCGCACATGGCTCCAACGTAACGTAGATCGAGTGCTCGACCAGCCGTTCGGAAGAACTCGCCCTGCAGGCTTCGCGGATTGCCAGCATTTCCGCATGCGCCGTCGGATCCTTGAGCGTTCGAACTCTGTTGTGGGCCCTTGCAGCAATGCGCCCGTCGGCCGCAACAATCACTGCGCCAACAGGCACCTCGCCCAGCGAAGCTGCAGTCTTGGCCATCTCGATCGCCACATCCATGTAATTGCGCGTGCGCCTCACGACCTGGCGCCATGCCTCGGTGAGTTGCGCCAGTTCATCGGCGAAAGACTTCGTTCTGCGAGAAGCACAATACCCTTGCCCAATGCCGAAAGTGCAGCCGGTCATCGAATTGAGGTTACGGCAATTTGCGGATACGCTGCAAGCGACAATTGCAACCAAAACAGTTCCACAGGTGCCGATCAACGTGTCAAGAAACGGTCAGGCAGGCATGCGCGTATCCAAAATGCTCTCACGCGCCGGAATTGCATCAAGAAGAGCCAGCGAGCGGATGCTTCTGGATGGTCGAATTGCAGTCAACGGAGAGATTCTGACGAAACCAGGCACAATCGTGCGTGCCAGTGACGACATCCGGGTTGATGGCGTGCGCATTCCCCGCCCTGAGCCAACACGCCTGTGGCGTTACCACAAGCCCGTCGGGCTCATAACAACCGAAAGCGACGAGCGCGGCCGAAGAACCGTTTTCGGCGCTCTGCCCGCAAACATGCCAAGAGTTGTCTCGGTCGGCCGCCTAGACCTGACTTCCGAAGGACTGCTGCTGCTGACAAACGACGGGGAACTGAAGCAATGGATGGAAATGCCGGCCACCAGATGGCTCCGCCGCTACCGCGTGCGTGCCCGGGGTCGAGTCCGGCATTCGCAAATGCGGATACTCGAAAGGGGTTTGCGCGTTGACGGTCGCAAACTGGGCCCATTTGAGGTGTCGCTGGATCATCAGGCGAATGCAAACGCATGGTTGACAGTTGGCTTGCGCCAGGGGCGCAATCGGGAAGTTCGCCGGGCGTTCAATGCGGTTGGTCTGCAGGTCAGCAGGCTGATCCGGGTTTCCTTCGGTCCGTTTTCGTTGGGCAGTCTCAGTCCCGGAGCGGTTGCCGAGGTCAAGCAACGGGAACTCAAGGCGACGCTGCGCAAACGCAGCAACAGCCCTCGTCGAAAGCCTTGACAGCCGATCGGCAGCGCATCCAGCGCCAGCAGAGTTCCAAGCCAATTCGATGGCGCCGGCAAGGCAACTGCTGAATTTCTGCCTGATTGCCGCGGCAGTCGAACATGACCATGTACCGGCACGTCTCGGCATGGAGCCACGCGCCTACAAATCGCTGCAGCCAACTTTGGATGTCCAACTCGTTCCTGCCGACAGGGCCAGGCCTCTCCGTTCCAAGCGGCTCGCGCCAAAGGTGAAAGGCAGGCCAGGATTTGTTGACAGTTGAATGGAAATGAAGTATCCGCGCCTCGCTTTGCCGGGCATGACGTGCCTAGGTAGCTCAGGGGTAGAGCAGTGGACTGAAAATCCTCGTGTCGGTGGTTCAATTCCGCCCCTAGGCACCATGTCTGGCCAAATCGCAACTCGGTCAGCCCCAAAGGCATTGCCGACTGATCGCCTCCGGCACATCCTCATTCATCGCGTCTGAGCGCCCGCTGCACCAAGCGGTATTTCCCAAGTATTTCCGGCCGGCGAATGTGAACTCCGCTTCGCACGAGATGACGGCCTGCCGACCAAACATTGCGAATCAGCCTGTCGCTTCCCGCAAAAATCCACGCGTCGAGCAAAGCGTCTCCACTCAAGCCTTCAAGAAGAATGTCGGCGGCGTCGAGTTCCAATAGATCCGCCCAGCAGCCAGGACGGATGGAACCGCAATCCCTGCCGGCCGCCAACGCGCCTCCGACACAGCTTCGATCGAAAATTTGACGCCCTACGGATCCAGGACGGTCAGTGAGCACGCACCGCATGCGGTCCCGCAATCGCTGGGAGTATTCCAGCGTTCGGTACTCTTCGCTTTGCGAGATTCTGACATTGGAATCGGATCCGACACCCAGCCTTCCCCCTGCCTTGAAGAATCGCGAACCATCAAATGCACCGTCACCCAGATTGCTTTCGGTAATCGGACAAAGACCGGCAACGGCGCCGCTTTGGGCAAGTGTCGCCGTTTCACGCTCGTTCATCTGTGTGCAGTGCACCAGACACCATCTTTCGTCCAACTCGAAATTCTCGACCAGCCACTCGACGGGAGTCCGTCCGAGCGTGGCCTTGACTTCACCCACCTCGGCCGGCTGCTCCGCGACATGGAGGTGAAACGGTCGGTCAGGCGCAAGCCGCTCGGCGAAGGCCATCGATTCCGGCGTGGCGGCACGCAGCGAATGCACCGCCGTTCCCCAACCGGCGTCCAAGGAAAGCAGCTTTGCGGCTCTGCGCACCTCGTCGCAAAGATCGGCCAGAAAATCGACATCCGCCCTGAATCGCTTCTGGGGACCAACCAGCTCCCGACCGTCGCAGCCCCCCTGCTCGTACAGCACCGGGAGCAGGGTCAGCCCGATGCCGCTGCCGGCGGCGGCGGCAAGAATTCTCAGGGACATCTCCGCAGGCTCGCGGTAGGCGCTCCCGTCGACGTCGTTGTGGAGATAGTGAAACTCGACCACGCTGCCGAATCCCGCCTCCAGCATCTCCATTTGAACGAAGGCCGCGACTGCCTCCACATCCTCGGGCGTCAGCCGGGCCAGAAACCTGTACATGAGCTGTCGCCAACCCCAGAAATTGTCCTCAACCCCCTCGATGCGCGACTCCGAGAGCCCGGCCATCGCCCTTTGAAACGCGTGGCTGTGGAGATTTGCCGGAGCCGGGATGACGACGGAGTGCTGGTGCCCGCGAGGTCGGCGGTCGGCGGACACCTCGGCGATTCTTCCGGTTTCATCAACCGAAATTCTGACATCGTTCAGCCAGCCTTCGGCAGTCAGCGCAGCAGATGCCCATATCTCCTCGGATGCAATCATTGAGCCTCCTTCAAGGAAGTGTCCGGACCAGGCGCATTGGCAGCTTTCGTGCCGGCCCGATATTCAAATGCAAATCGCGTGCAATTCGACTAAGGACGGTTGCCAGCGGTCCAGCTGGATACCCGAGAATTCGCATGGTTTGAATGATCCCGCCACTCCCATGTTGAATTCCCGCGGGTTTGGTACACGGCATTGGCCGCATCGAGGCAATTCATCGGGAGCAACCCAATTCATGGTTCAAGTCTATCGAAACTGCAGTCTTGCCACCATGCGGGAAAACCACGGCCCGTATGGACTGATCGACGATGCGATGCTTGCTGTTTCCGGCAGTCGCATCTCCTGGGTTGGGTCGGCGGAATCCATTCCTGATAGCGTTGAAGGCGACGTCGAACTGTGGATTGACCTTGATGGCGCAACTGTTACCCCGGCGCTGATAGACTGCCATACGCATCTTGTGTTCGGCGGCAACAGGGCCCTGGAATTCGAGGACAGGCTGCGCGGCATCGACTACAGCCAGGCAAGCAGGAACAAGGGCGGCATCGTTGCAACGGTCGCAGCGACGCGGCGCTTGTCCGAAGACGAACTCCTTGATCAGGCGCTGCCTCGAGCACGCCGCCTTCTCCAGGACGGAGCAACGCTCGTGGAGATCAAGTCGGGCTATGGCCTCGACATCGACACCGAACTCAAGATGTTGAAGGTGGCCCGCCGTTTGCCGGAGCATTGCGGGATTGAAGTTGCAACCACCTGGCTTGCAGCCCATGCCCTGCCGCCAGAATACCGTGGACAGGCTCGAAGATACCTGGACGAAGTTGCCATTGCTGGCCTCGTCAAGGCCAACGAACTTGGCCTTGTGGATGCCGTTGACGCGTTTTGCGAGGGCATTGCCTTCTCCGCAGACGAACTCAGGCCGGTGTTTGTCAAGGCAGCCCAGCTGAACCTGCCCCTCAAAATTCATGCCGAGCAGTTGTCGCACTGCGGGGGAACCGCCCTCGCAGCCGAGTTCGGCGCGCTTTCCGCCGACCATCTCGAGTACTGTCGGGCATCCGATGCCGAAGCGCTGGCCGAATCGGGCGCTGTGGCGGTCTTGTTGCCAGGCGCCTTCTACACGCTCGGCCAGTATCGCAAGCCACCGATTCAACTGTTTCGGGAGTTTGGGGTGCCCATCGCCATTGCGACGGACTGCAATCCGGGAAGCTCCCCGCTCACTTCGCCCCTTCTGGCGATGAACATGGCCTGCATGCTCTTCGGAATGACGCCACAGGAAGCGCTGGAAGGAATGACACGCAACGCCGCCCGAGCGATCGGCCGGAAGCAGGACTTGGGCACGCTTGCAGCTGGCAAGCGAGCGGACTTTGCCGTGTGGGACATCGACCATCCGCGTGAACTGTCCTACCGAATGGGTTTCAGCCCGCTGAGATCGCTTTACAGGAGCGGAAAGAATGTACTGTGAGTCGGAAGTGACAACGCTTCACGAGCTGCTGCGCCTGCATCGCGGCGGACGTTTGAAGCTGCCGGCCAACTGCCGCGCCGCAGTCGAGGCCAGCGCCGCGGCGGTTGCGAAGTGCGCCGCCGGAAGCAAGCCAGTCTATGGCGTCAACACTGGATTCGGAAAGCTGGCTTCGGTGCGAATCGAACCCGAACGCACAAGCGAATTGCAGCAAAGGCTCATTCTGAGCCACTGCTGTGGCGTGGGCAGCCTCCTGCCGGATTCGGTCGTGAGAATGATCATTGCTCTCAAGATCCTGTCGCTGGCTCGCGGCGCCTCGGGCGTCCGATGGTCTCTAATCGAAATGCTCTTGAGATTTCACGAGCTTGGCGTCGCCCCACACATTCCTTCGCAGGGTTCGCTCGGAGCTTCCGGGGACCTGGCGCCACTGGCACATCTCACGCTGGCGATGCTCGGAAAGGGCCGCGCCAACCACAATGGCGCCGACTTTCCCGCCGCAAGGGTTCTGCGCACAATTGGCTGCGAACCCTTGGAACTGGCGCCCAAGGAAGGGCTGGCCATGATCAACGGAACGCAGGTGTCGACTGCCTTGGCGCTGGTCGCGTTCTTCGACGCGTGGCACCTCGCCATGTCCTCGTTGACCGTCGGCGCCATGTCAACCGACGCTGCAATGGCATCGCCATCGCCCTTTCGTCCGGAGCTGCACGAACTGAGAGGGCACACAGGCCAAATGGAAGCCGCCGCAACGTTGAGGCAGCTGTTGGAAGGTTCGGACATTCGAGCCAGTCACCGGCTTGACGACGAACGCGTGCAGGATCCCTATTGCATTCGCTGTCAGCCGCAGGTCATGGGCGCCGCAATGACAGTCCTGCGCCAGGCAGGAGATGTGCTGAGGGTGGAAGCGACGGCGGTAACCGACAACCCGCTGGTGCTTGCCGACGGCAGCATTGTCTCGGGCGGAAACTTCCATGCCGAGCCTGTTGCCTTTGCCGCTGATCAGATTGCGTTGGCGATTGCCGAAATAGGCTCGATATCGCAGCGCCGCATAGCCATGTTGGTGGACCCGGCAACTTCCTACGGGTTGCCGGCCTTCCTGGTTCCCGAGCCCGGCTACAATTCGGGACTGATGGCCGCAGAAATTGTATCGGCGGCCCTGGCCGCCGAGAACAAGGCGCTGGCCAATCCGAGAGTTGTTGATTCGCTCACGACTTCCGCCAACCAGGAGGATCACGTTTCGATGTCGTGCCACGCGGCGCAAAGGCTTTTCGAGATGAACACAAACCTCTGCAAGATCATTGCAATAGAAGCCATGTGCGCGGCGCAGGGGCTTGACTTCAGAAAGCCGCTCATGACCAGTCTTGCCCTGCAGCGATTTCACCGGAGACTTCGCAAGGCGTCAAAGCAAGTCAAGACGGACCGCTACCTTGCGCCGGACATCAACAGGGTCGCCCGCTTGGTGGGCGACGGCATGTTTGTCCCTGACCGCTGCCCCGACATGGAGAATTGACGTTGAACACCTTCAAATCAAATGTTCGGCAGGTAAGAGCGCCGCACGGACCGGACCTCAGCTGCAAGAGCTGGCCGGTCGAAGCCGCCTACCGCATGATTCAGAACAACCTTGATTCGGAAGTCGCCGAAAACCCGCAGGAGTTGGTGGTTTACGGAGGCATTGGACGGGCGGCGCGCTCGTGGAAGGACTTCGACTGCATCCTCGAATCGTTGAAAAGACTTGAACACGACCAAACGCTGCTGATCCAGTCGGGACGGGCTGTCGGAGTGTTTCGCACTCACGACTTTGCGCCTCGCGTGCTGATTGCGAATTCGAACCTTGTTCCACACTGGGCCAATTGGGACACATTCAACGAATTGGACCGCAAGGGTCTGATGATGTACGGCCAGATGACAGCCGGATCCTGGATTTACATCGGCACGCAAGGAATCGTTCAGGGAACCTACGAGACCTTCTGCGAAGCCGGGCGCCAGCATTATGGCGGCGACCTGACGGGCAGG
>JAPOOS010000209.1 GCA_026713305.1 Paracoccaceae bacterium | reverse complement strand
TCCGGCCTCGTCATCCACAAACACCTTCAATCGCGGCACATAGGCGTCGTGACCGGTTTCCAGCTTGCCAATGGCGGCATCGCCCCACATCAAGCCACCCTGCTCCGTGAATCCCAATTCCTTGTCTGGCGAGCGCGAGAGGCGCTTGGCCCGAATTCTGTATTCCTGAACGAGCGCCTGGGCGCCGGCTGCCTTCAGCGCCCGCTCCTCCTGTGGACCGGAACCAACCTTGCGCGCGAAACGGAACCCATCGATGTTGCCAATCTCATGGCCCTCGACTGTCACCTGGCCGTTGTCGTCTACGTTCACTGCCATCGGCTCCTTTTGATTCAGTTGGCGCAGAAGCACACTTGTTCGGGTGTCCACAAAGCGCCTTGTCAGGCGCTCGTGCAGTGCATCCGACAATCGGTCTTCAACTTCCCGGGTGCGGCCTCGCCAGAATTCCACGTCATTGACCCATCCCGCTTTCTGGGCCGAATACGTCCATGTACGCACGTACGCGATGTTTTGCGAAAGACTCTCGATGTCGCCGTCAGTATGGTCAAGCCGGTCCAACTGCTGGTGCAGCCAGTCGTCGGGAATGACGCCGTTGTCGTGCAAATGTCCGAATACGGCGCTCAACAGTGCGACATGCTCGCCCTTGCTGACGTTCCTGAAGTCCGGAATCTGACACACCTCCCAAAGCAGTCGAACGTCGTCCTGACCGCCAAGGAGTTCCTGCACGCCTTCATGTTCCGACAATTCCCTGAGTGCGACTATGTCATCCGATTCACGCGCCAATATCAATGTCGGGTTGCCGCTCTCAACCGCCAAGGACTGGAGCAGCGCTTCGCTGCTTCTGAAATCAAGCACACTGTTGCGCCATTGCACACGCCGCATGTTGGGAAACCGGTTGTCCTCGATGGACCTTACCGCCGAAGTTGACAGCTGCGGGCAATCTCCAACTACGCCGAATGACCCCGGGCGGCGGAATCGGCCCGCTCGGCCTGCAATCTGCGCCAGTTCATGGGCTGCAAGCGGTCGCACCTTGCGACCGTCGAACTTCACAAGTCCGGCAAACGCCACATGAGCCAGATCGAGATTGAGGCCCATTCCAATGGCGTCCGTTGCCACCAGAAAGTCCACATCGCCATTCTGGTACATCGCAACCTGGGCATTGCGCGTCCGTGGGCTGAGAGCGCCCATGACAACAGCCGCTCCACCCCGCAGGCGGCGAATCGCCTCGGCAATCGAATAGACCTCGTCCGCGGAGAATCCCACCAGGGCCGTGCGCGGAGGCAAGCGGGCTATTCGCTTTGAACCCGAGTAGGTAAGTTTCGAAAACCGATTTCGATGCCGGAATCTGGCCGACGGCACAAGTTCCCGGATGACCCCTGCAATCGTGTCCGCTCCCAGGAACAGCGTTTCCCGCTGGCCACGTGCATGCAGCAGTCGATTGGTGAAAACGTGTCCGCGTTCCCGGTCGCCGCACAGCTGAATCTCGTCCACTGCCACAAAGTCCGCACCGTTGCCGACTGGCATGGCCTCCGTCGTGCACACCCAATAGCGTGGCCTCTTGGGGATTATTCGCTCCTCGCCGGTTACCAGCGCAACCGAATGGTGTCCCTTGAGAGTGAGGACCTTGTCATAGACCTCGCGCGCCAACAGGCGCAGCGGCAGCCCAATCATGCCGGTGTTGTGGCCGAGCATGCGCTGGATGGCCAGATGCGTCTTGCCGGTGTTGGTAGGCCCCAGGACTGCCTTGATGGTTGCCGGCCTCATGGCTGCAAACGCTCAAGTCCCGCCTACCGAAGCCAGAGCTTGAAGCGAAAGGTCGGCGGCAACACGCGCGGCAGCGCAGCAACTGACCGCAAGCTGGTTTGCTTCATTGGCTTGTCCCCAAGAGAAGTGTTCGATGTAGATAGGGTCAACCCTTCGCTACACGTATGTCATGAGGCGGTTCTCTCCATGTTGAACAACCTCGCCGTGCTGATTCCTCACCTCGATGCGCAGAGTCAGTATTCCACGCTTCCCGTCGCGGATGCGGCGCTTGCCTGCAATCGTGACTTGCGCCGTTACAGTGTCGCCAACAATCACCGGAGCGGCGAACTTCCAGTTCCAGCCCAATGACGCCTGCGCCTCCAACTGGGCGCCTGCCTGGAACTTCAGGCCGTCGACAAGCGACAGCACAAGCAACCCGTGAGCAATGCGGTCCGGGAAACCATGTCTGGCGGCATCCTTGCTGCGCATGTGGAGACCGTATGAATCGCCGGAGAGAGCCGCGAATTTGTCAATCCTGGCGGCGTCGATCTTGACGCTTCCAGTTGTAATTTGATCGCCAATCTCGACGTCCTTGAAGCCGTACGTTCCGGCTGGAAGCTCTCGACGATGTGAATCCACTTTTTGCATGCTCCCATTTGCCGTCAAGGTTTCCGTGGACATTTGGTTGAGCTTCGGACGGCAGGACGCGGCTCAACATCTCCAAAGCCTGCTCGGCTGGAAAACGCCGCAAATCTTCTTCGCCAATTGATTGAATTGCAACCTGTTTCGGTTGCTTGAATAGCTGCCTGCCCCGTGCAGGCCTGAATTCGCATCATTTTCGGACCAGCGCAAGCGCTAAGGGCAGGATGCAAGACCCGTTGAGACGGCATGAACGACAGAGCGTCAATCTTCAACCGCGTGTTTGCCCAAATCGCGGCGCTTGGCGCTGGCAGGTTGCGGGCCTGCACCGCTTGGCGAAATTGCCGCCGTTCGGTCACCGTTCCTGTCAGGACAGCGGAAGCGACCCATTGAAGCAACGGCATGCACTTTGCGTCGCAGCGGACAAGCGCAATGCCCATGACAGGCGCTGCTGTGGAGAACATTCAGTCAAGCAACAAAGTCCCAGTCTCCCAAGTCGTGCCGTCATCGGGCTTCAAAGTCCGAAATCGGCAATCTGGTTTCGCGGCGCCAATGCCATTTCGCCCGATTCTTCATTGATGGTCTTCCGTCATGTGTTGAATTGCAGGTCGAAGTGCTGCGCTTGGACTTGACCATGACCACACATTCACTTCGTGCCAACCTGCCAACCTCTGCCGCTTCAGTGCGGCCGAAGGCGCTCCAATGATTGGGTAGAGGGGTAAATCCGATCCGGCTCTGACCTTGTCAGGTTTCCAGCGGGCGCAGGAAAATCTGCTCGCGAAGCACTTGCCAACGTCCGTCCTCAAAACGCCACTCAATGTTGCAAAGGAGCTTCATTTCCTCGCCGCTCATGCCACTGTGCTTTCGGGTCAGAACGCAAACCGCGCTGTCGCCGAGAACATGGAAATCATGCCAGTCCGCCCAGGTGTTGAGCTGCGTCTTGCCCTCTTCTGCCTGCTTGCGAAAATGGGTTATGAAGCCCGCTTTGTCATAAGCGACCACAGTGCTGTCGGGCATCACCAGTGTTGTGTGAAAATCCCTGTGATAGATCGTTTCCAAGGCATCAACGTCGAAGTTCGTTGCACGATCAATCAGGTGATCCATAGCGGCGCGGATCGCCGCTGCCGTGTGCGTTTGATTTGTCATGGCACTGAATCCTGTGGATTGAGGATATGAATGATCTGCTTCCACGCCGGCCGCGGTGGCCTCCTGCCGACAAGGCATGCGCTGGATTCTCGTCATTCTCGATAGAGGCTGCAGTCGTGACGCCAAGTCTCGCAAGCGCTGCCCCTTGTTCGCAGTGGAATAACAAGGTGATTGTTGTCCTGTCAATGCCAATTGCAGTTGTAGCGTCGTGAACAAGCCCAAACGCTGGTACCTGTCCGACCCGGCACGTTTGACCCAACGAAAGGAGCGCTCACAAT
>JAPOOS010000163.1 GCA_026713305.1 Paracoccaceae bacterium | reverse complement strand
CAGCTGGGACCCGAACCAAGCGTTGGGCGAGGACATGCGCTTCAAGAACTACGGGCTGGCCCCGAAGTCGGCGGCCGACTTCGCGTTTGTGCTGCACGGGTTTCACTACCTCAAGGACGACGGCGTGATGGCCATTGTCCTGCCGCACGGCGTGCTGTTCCGCGGGGGCGCGGCGGAGGCGAAAATTCGCCGCAAACTGCTCGGCGACGGGCACATCGACACCGTGATCGGCCTTCCGGCGAACCTATTTTATTCAACCGGCATCCCGGTCTGCATCCTCGTCCTGAAAAAGTGCAAAAAGACCGACGATGTCCTGTTCATCAACGCGTCGGAGCATTTCGAGAAAGGCACGCGGCAGAACCATCTGTCGGACGAGCATGTCGCGAAGATCGTCGACACCTACCGGGAGCGCCCGGAGAGCATTGAGCGGTACGCCAGGCGCGTGAAGATGGACGAGATCAAGGCCAACGACTTCAACCTGAACATCCCCCGCTATGTCAACACGGCCAAATCGGAAATCAAGATCGATCTGGCTGCCGCACATAGAGAGTTGCTCGAGATCGAGAGGCAGATTCGGGAATCATCCGCGAAACACAACGTGTTTCTAAAGGAGCTTGGACTATCGCCATTGCCAGCGCCCGAGAAGTAATTGAAGCGATTTCACCCAAGATCCTTGTGACGCCGGAGCATTGCGACAAGCCGGAAATCAGGGCCTTCCAGAGACAAAACTTGCTCAGTGGGCCCTCCCATTGGTCTATTTTCTGCAGAGGAACCAACGCTGTGTCGCGCGCTACTCGGTATGCTCTGATTGTGTGCAAGTCCCAGACGGCAATTGAAATCGATTGATTTGTTTATGTCTTTTGGTTCTGTTTTGCAGCTCTGCGACGAGCCTTTGTGGCAATCGGGGCTTTTGGGGCCGGATTGTGTCACGTTAGCCTTCCGCCCCGGATCCAGAGAGCCTGCCCCGGCCTCGAGCCGGGCGGACAGGCATTTCGCAGGGGCCGGCGTCTGTCCAGTCGGAGAGCGTCTGAGGCGCGCTGCGTGTATCGTTCGGAGCATGCCGACGCGATGGACCGGCATCGTCGCAAGATGCAGTCGAGCGTTGCGTTGCTGCGTCGTCGGGGTTCGCTTGTGGAGCATCCGTTCGGGACATTGAAGCGCAACGCTGGGCTCGACCAGTTTCTGATGCGGGGTCTTGGGCGGTGCCGCGGCGAGTTCTGTCTGATGACGCTTGGCTACAACTTGAAGCGTGCAGTGAACGTGCTCGGAGTCTCGGCGTTGGTGGCGCATTTCCGTCAGCGGCTGCGATTCCAGTTCCACAAGGGCCGCGAGGCGCAGATTCGGGCGACCGGGTCGCTAAGACATCGAAATTGCCGGCGAAACGACTGGATTGAGTTGCAGCTGAAAGGATAAGATCACAGTCTCGCTAGCCGCCGCCTAGCTGACGACCCCTTCGACCGTCACCCTTTCGTTGCGCAGCAAACGGCCGATCCACACCTCGCCGGCACGATGGCCGCTCAGGATGCGCACCGAGATGCACCTGGGGCCGATCTTGACGAGGCGGTCATGAATGAAGCTCCCGGCGGCATCCATGCGTAGATCCCCGAAGTTTGACACACCGCTGCACATAGTTCCAACCCTCGTTGCCGTGCCTGATCGGAACAAGGTGAATCAAGAGTTGACGCAAGTGGCAGGTCATTGCCATCATGGAACATGAAAAAAAAGATGTGGGCATACGGTAGGGCTTGATCCACGGCAATCAGGCAACCCTCGACAATCCTCGAAGAATCAGTCCGATAGCCTGATCGATGTGAGGCGTCGTCGCCAGTATCGAGTTCTCGTTCGGAGAGAGCCCATTGTTGAGAGTCTCTGCGGAAAGGCCATTGAAGGAGTCACGTCCAGGCCAAGCGTGGCAAGTTGGCAACTGCTGTTCCGCAAGCGAAAGGCTTTCCGCGATGTCACGGGCACACCCGCCAAAACCGCCAATCACGTACAGTGGTTGCTTCGCTTCCAGCGACAGCAATGCCTCTTCGGCAATTCCTGGCATAAGCCCCTTGTAGCTCTCGGTCCTGCCTCCCAGCACAATCCGTGCCTTAGTCTTCTTCACCAAGAATTGTCGCATGGCAGTCAATCCGCTGGTCCACTCCTCCTCGCTTGGGCTTCTTCCATCAAGCAGCTTCCGCTGCTTCATCGCCATCGGCTGTCCATCCAAGCCCAAACAGACCAGCTCTGCCGTTCCCTTGAGCTCGGTGGAGGTTTGCTCGATTTTCTCAAAGGGCATCCCTATATGCACTGGCCAAGCCAAGTAGTTGGCAACGCCCACTTTCACTTCATCGCCGTCGGTGTACAGCCCATGGCGTGCAACGATTTCGAAGAGCAGTTCACTGAATCCATGTTGCCGCAGATCTCCTCCGTAAACCAGCCTGGATCCGGACGCGAGCATATGCCGGGCAATCTCCGTCATGGCGTCGATCAAATGCTCGTTGCTAAGCCCATACACCGCCATGTCAGGGCAATCGGAAATCGACACTCCAATTGCCTGCGACCGGGACTCGTTGCTGACGAACATCAGGATACCTCTGCCAACCAATGAGACAGACAATGCAACTTAACACGCGGAGCTACACTCGCAAAGACATCTTTCTCTTCGTTGCCGAGCGGTGGATCGGGGTACACCATCACCGGGTCGCTGCTGCACCCCATAGCTGTGGAAAGGTTGACCAACGAAAACAGTTCCGGCGGTCGCGGTGTGAACGTCACGCCTTCCGCAGCCTGGTTGCCAAGCGCCTGAACCCGAAGGCGCCAAAGAAGATTCTTCAGTACTTCGTCGAGCAAGCGTCGCACCAAAAAGTCCATTCGATCGCTGTCGTCCGTTTCCAGCCTTACAATTGGTACATTGCCCATGTAGGGAAAACTACGATCGTCCGACCCAGATATACAATCTGCCACTACAAGCGGAACATTGTAAGTCTTTGCCAAAATGATCTCCCGTCGACACCACTCCCGTGACGAGAATGAGTCCGAATGTATGGCAATCATGGCACTGGACTTGACCCGGTGATTCAATACCTTGTCGAAGCGTAGGCCAGCAGGAATGTCGTGCACATCAAGAAAGCTCGACAGTGCGTGCTTTTCGTGAATTCGGTCACGAATAGCGTATGCCATGCACTTTCCAAATCGATCATGCTTCGAATGGCTGAGAAAAACCCGCACTTTTTTCAAGTACTGAGACAAACCATCGTTTGGAGAGTCCGGCGGTTCAACAATTTGGCGCAACATCCTGCAGAACTCAAGAGTGAGCTTGCCGTTCAGCTTGCGCAGCTTCCTTTCCAGGCAACCAGCCCAGCAGTCCCACCTTAACGCCTGCTCGGTCAGCCTGAGATCGTCAAGCGTCGTGTCCTGCATCGATACGGGAAAGACCCGTGTTCCAAAGCCCATTTCTTCTGCTTGGTCCACCAGATTGCGAACGTAGT
>JAPOOS010000130.1 GCA_026713305.1 Paracoccaceae bacterium | reverse complement strand
GGACTCAGAAGGCCGGACCGGTTGGGGAGAAGCCGCATCGGCGCCGCTAATGACAGGAGAATCGCTTTCAGACATGTTGGCAGCAGTGCAGTCAGTGTCCGGCCGCCTCTCCGGCCGCTCGATTCACTCAATCAACAGTGTCGGCAAGGTGCTTTCGGACACCGTGCCGACGAGTCCCGGTGCGAGAGCTGCCCTGGAAATGGCTGTTCTGGACCTTGCGGGACAGCATGTCGGAAGGCCGCTTCATGACCTTTTGGGGGGCCGTGTTCGTGAGAGTGCGCCAGCATTGGCGATGCTGGCAACAGGCAGCGTCGATGCCGAGGAAGCCCAGGCACTTCGCCTGCTGGAACGCGGGTATCGGGCCTTCAAGATAAAGGTTGGCGCCGACGATGTTGGCCACGACCTGGCTCGTTGCCGAGCGGTCCGACGCGCTGTCGGGACAGGATGTCGCGTTTCGGCCGATGCCAACGGTGGATACACCGAGAGTGAAGCCATCGCATTCGCAACAGAGGCCGCCTCCATAGGTCTTGACTTTCTGGAACAGCCAGTTCCCGCCTGCAATCTCGACGCAATGCGTGCATGTGCGCAGGCGTCCACCGTCCCGATCGCGGTGGACGAGGGATTCATGAGCGCAGCCGACATCCGTCGCCACCACAGATTGGGGGCAGCTTCAGGTGGCAGCCTCAAACCACTGAAGTTCGGCATCCAGAACCTGATGAGCTGCGGACAGTTGATGAATCGCCGGGGAATGCGCGTTAACCTTGCTGGCAAGATCGCGGAATCTGGAATTGCCAGTGCAGCAATTGCGCATCTTGCAGTTGCGCTGCCGCAACTCGACTGGGACGCAAGCATGACCAATCAATACTTGGCGATTGATGTGGTTCTGCATCCTCCCATGGTGACGAATGGCAGGATTGCTCCTCGGGACTCGCCTGGACTGGGAATAGTCGTCGATCAGGACCGGCTGACTTCCGTTAGGCTGAGTTGACCAAGATGGTCCTGAACCGCCAATGGGCTGCGTTGGAACCAATGGCGCCGAATTGCGCCGTGTGTGCCCGGAAGTGGCTGTCAGTTTCACCGATTCCAGCAACGAGGCTCCATTCGATGAACCGGCCATTGTACGATGCAGATTTTTCCGCATGCGCAACTGTGTGGCCGTTCGACTTCCTTGCTGAATCGGACTGGCTCCGAATTCCGGCCATGGCTGTGGTTGCCACGGACGGCTTGCGATCATGCCAGCCGACGATGCAAGTGGCGTCCTCCTGCCGGCTGTCTCTGTCCGCAGAACACTTGACAGGACAAGACTTGGTGGATGCGCGGTCGCAAGAGAGACTGGATCCCAGATCGAACAACACAAAGAGGAGGACAACTTGATGCTCAAGAGGATGTTCTTGAACCCGGACAACATGTGGTCGCGGATCGAAAACGGCCAGTTGCTGTACACCCCGATTGTCGTGGTTAGCGACACATCGCACACCCACGTCTATCTGGCCGGGCAAACCCCGCGCCTTCCAAGCGGCGAAGTGCCCGGCACGACCATGCGAGAACAACTCCGCCAAACTTGCGAAAACATCAAGATTGGTCTTGGGCATGTCGGAGCCACGTTCGATGATGTCGTGACGTCAACCACATATGTGCTTGATCTGGCCGACTACTATGCGGCGTCGGATGTGCGTTTTCAGTACTTTCGCAACAATCGACCGGCGAGCACGCTCATCCAGGTTGCTGGACTGGGTGTTCCCGGTGCGCTGGTGGAAATCACTGTCGAGGCGATTATCGAAACAGAAAGGCTTCGAATTGGTTGAACCTGCCGAGCGGGCAGAATGCGAGCTGGTCCGTCAACTTTCCGTCCCTGCCATCATGAATCGGCAGCGGACTCGTGAGAATGGAGTCTTGTCACGGTAATTCTGAATCTGTGAACTGCGGTTTGGAAGCTTCTGACTTGGCGTAGGCATTCATCGTTTCATCCTCTGCCTTGGACGGTGAGCATCCAGTTTGTCCATCAATTGTCTTCATTTCCCTGTTTCTCCCAAGCCGCCATCTCCGCTTCAAGGGATTTCCAGTCGGGCATTCGTCGATTAAGACATTGACCCTGCAGAGCGGCAATCTTGATCTCGACCTTGTTGAACCAGCCGGCATGCCTTGGCGTGAAGTGGAACTCGACACGGCCCAGCATGCGCCGGGCTTCATTGGCTGGAGAGTACAGCTTCCGTGTGGGTTGAATGAATGTCGAGCACGGCCCTGATCCACTTGGCCTCTGGGAAATGGATGTCGGTCAGGTCCTGCATGCAGGCTGCAAAGCCTTCCAAGGCTCTGCGTTCGGCGACCATGACCTTCCTCCAATGCGGCACATTTCGCTTCGTCAATCTGCAATTGGCAGTCTGGAATCTGCGAGTCGAGCCTGGTCAGCTTCAACCACCGCCCTACCGTGCGCCAAGACCGATCATGTACCTCCGAAAACTTGGAATCGGACAGTGCACGCTCTTGTCAGGCAGTCTTTGCAGTGCCCCACGGTGCACCAAGTGCTCGAAGAAATCCTCAACGTCCATTCCCTTGGGCAACTCCCAGCCGTGAGCATCACGAGACCCTGCCAGCT
>JAPOOS010000109.1 GCA_026713305.1 Paracoccaceae bacterium | reverse complement strand
GCCGAAACCATGGAGGGCATCGAAAAGTCCGTCAACACGCGGATCGTGATCGCCCATCGACTGTCAACCATCCGCAAGGCGGACCGCATTTACGTGTTGAGGGATGGACGCGTCGCGCAAGTCGGAGGTTTCGATGAATTGCTGGAATCCGAGGGTCCGTTTCGTGAACTGGCCCAGCGGCAAATTGTCTAGTGCGGTCGGGCCCGTACGCTTGTTGTTGTGGCAGTTCTTGCAGTCCGCTGTTCGGGACATTCACAGACCAAGGTGTCCTTGGGACGCCAATGCATCGCAACCGTCACTTCAGTGGCGAGCAGTGCAAACCTGTATAGACCTTGAATCTCAAGTTTTCATGGTCAATCAGGAACTTGACATGATTGATGCCCATGTAGAGCAGATGGACTCCCTTTGAACCATACAGGTGCTCAATTTTGGGCCATGCCAGCAGCCCGCGTGCCTTTTCCGGCAAACACCAGCCTCTCGCCTGAAGGAGCTCCACAACGGGTCGCCAATCCCCGATATCCGTCCTTTGCCAGTCGTCCCGGTCCCAATGTTCATGGACGAACAATTCCCCGCCAAGGCGCGAAGAAACACCTTGCGGAGTGACGTCCAATCCCAGCCGGAAACGACTGTGAACGCCCTTGAAGTCTCCTAGAATGGAAACCACGCGACTGGAGTCGCCGGGCCAGTCAATCCGTTCCAGGAACTTGGGGACCTCGGACACGTCGAGCCGCTGAACCAACAACCGCACGGCACGTGGCGTCCGACCCGGCAGCCCGCCGATGTGGGCCACTTCGCCTTGGGACGGCAATGCCTCGAAGACTCGTTCCACCGCACGCTCCTCGCCCTCGTCCCGCTTCCAACCGACCGCTGTGGAAATCCCGGCCGCCGCCACTCTCGGACGGCAGTGATGCGGGCTCTTGCGACTTGGACTGCGGTTGAGCCGCATCTTGAGAAACACGCCAGGCTCCGACCGCCGATGCTCCTCAATCTCCGCCACATCGTACTCAAGGGTCATCCCATCGTTCCAGTCCGCCACGGAATCGACCTGGGAAGGGCCTTTGGCGTGCATCCGCACAAGGTGGCGGGCGAGCGCCGCCGCAGGTCCAGTTCCAATTGCCTCTCCACGCTCAATGTAGAATTGGGAGAGAGTGCCTCCTGGCCTGACAACGACGAAAAAATCCGCTGCTGGCTTCGGTTCGTCAATTCTGAATTCGAACCCACATCCGGACGCGACTTCCGCTTCCGGGAGTTCGTTGAGGCGGTCAAGGAGGCGGTTGCACTCCTGCTCTCCCAGCAACTGTGGAGGGATGCATTCTCGCAATTCTCGGAAGAGTGTGGCGAACTTGCGGTCGGCACCGATTTCAATGTCTCCGGGAGGCATGGGATCCGGCATCGCGTGCTGGATTTAGGTTCGAAGCGAGCGTGCAATCGCCCCGACGCAGCAGGCTACGGTCAGCGACTTTGACAAAAATGAGCCCATTGGCGTTTCATCACGACCTTTCCATACAGGGCATTCTGGCCAACTTCCATCGCTGCACTGTGTCTCCAACAACCGTTCCAGTGTTAGGCGCACCACCCTCTCGTTCGCCGACACGGTCAACTGGTCAAGCGCCGTCAATCCTTGGGCCATGCGCAATGCATCAATCGAGTCGCAGCCCGATTCCAGAAATTCGCTGACCTTCTTGGCCAGCGTTGGCCGCAATTCCGAGAAAATCGGTGGTGCAACGGCGCTTGTGCGCGCCATCGCTGCCCACAGGTCCATTGTCGAATTGTAATAGGGCGCGGTGCCTTGCTCGCGGCTTTCTGCTACCAGCTTCGTGAGCCATCTCTGTGCCGCTCGAGTCTCGGGACGATCGCCAAGGTAGGCTAGCACATTCGCGTTGAGGACCGAATCCACTATGTTTGGAATGTCTTCTGCGTAATTGTCGGGGTACTTCCATGTTTGAAAACGGCCCTGTTCATCGCGACAGGACAGTATCAGACTGATGTTGCAACCCAGCAAGAGCCAAAAATGCCTTGGGGCTGCCAGCGAGCACAATGTGGTGTCGTCCAGATCCGGTGCCAAGACGGGATGATATTTCCAAACACCGGGATATTCTATGCAGGAGTGAAGAAACGCCTGGCTTCGTGAGCGCAGGGCATTGGCCCTGGAATCTCCGCATGCCTCAAGCGCCAAAATGCCATGGGCTGCGGTAAACGGAGCCCGATGCACAACGCTCGGCCTCTCGCGATCATGAAATTCGTTGCTTGGCCAAGCTCCGCTTGGCTCGACAGCTCCGTCAAGGAAATCAAGCCCGTGGTTGACCGCCGCGGCCAAGGCCCTGCGCATTGACTGCGATGATTGCCGTAGCATTGCCCAAGCCGACTTGCTGGTTCGAAAGCAAGTGCCTTCCGCTAAGTCAGCACTTATGTCTTCACCACGTATCCCAGCCGGAGCCTCCGCTGACGGAGGCTGCTTCTGAGTCAGAAAGTCGGTTTCTCCTTGGCAGAACCACATGCGCGGTATTGCTGTCCTCTTCATGAACGCGGATGTTCAGATTCTCGGGAACGGTCACTCCAAACTCGCCTTCAAGCGCGCTGGCAGGATCGTCAAGGAGTCGAGAGCGAAACTCCATGTCCGTTGTTGCCTTATCAATGATCTCGGCCATCATCTGCTTGGAAGTTTTCACAAGGCCTCCTGTTTCCATACGCGGACCAGTTAACCAACGCATCGTCGGCCATGATCCGCTGTTTCCACTCAAACCCGATAGACACTTTCGCAAAGTCAGTCAAGCGATCGTGAACTCAATGACTAGAATGCCGTCGCATGGCCCATTGGCCAATGCGTCCTTCCGTTTGCAGGATTGGACGCTTCCGACGTTCAGTAAGACACGGAGGGCAATAGGCCTCCGCTGACGGAGGCTGCCTCCGATTCAGAAAGTTGGCTTTTCCTTGGCAGTACCACATGCGCGGTATTGCTGTCCTCTTCATGAACGCGGATGTTCAGACCCTTGGGAACGGTCACTCCCATCTCGCCTTCAAGCGCGTTGGCAGGATCGTCAAGGAGCCGAGAGCGAAACTCCATGTCCGTCGTTGCCTTTTCGATGATCTCGGCCATCATCTGCTTGGAAGTTTTCATAAGGCCTCCTGTTTCCATACGCGGACCAGTTAACCAACGCATCGTCGGCCATCATCTGCTGTTTCCACTCAAACACGATAGACACTTTCGCAAAGTCAGTCAAGCGATCGTGAACTCAATGGCAAGAATGCAGTCGCGTGGCCCATCGGCCAATGCGCCTTCCCGTT
>JAPOOS010000168.1 GCA_026713305.1 Paracoccaceae bacterium | reverse complement strand
GGCCACTTTCCTGCCAAGCCGTGTGCATGCAACCGGCAACCGAACGCATCTGCCCGTCCACCGGACAGGTTCGAAGCTGATTGATTTACAACCCCATCGAATGCCTCCCCTTGCGCAAACAAAAGCAGTGGTCGCATTCCCAAGACTACTCTTTGCCACAATTGCAGGTGTTGCTTGTGGGCCGAGATGGGCAGAATCCTGATGTTCAGATCGACCTCTGAGCATGACCGAAAGACCATTCATTGCAGTGCGCACTCACAACGGTCCTCGCGCTGACCTGTGCTGAAACGAGAGGATTGTGCCCGTGATGTAGCGGTTTTGGGCAACTGCCGCGCAAGTCGCCGCGACTTGGGCTGCTCCTACTCGTCGCCTGGCACCCCGTATGAAGGAGCTTTGTAGGGGTGCATCGCCCGCAGAATGTAATCCTCGGCCTGCGGCTCATAGTGAACCCACAATTCCCGAAGTGCGGCAACAGGATCGCGGTCGTCCCAATCGACTCGCAAGTCCACCGTCGGCCATGGATGCATGTCGGCAACCAAGAGCGCGGCCGAATGGACGGTGCCTTCCTCGCCTTTCATTTCATACAAACCATGTTCAAGCGTCTGCAGTAGCCGCTCTGCCAAACTCAGATCGCGTTTCTGTGCAAAGAAGGCCGTCATTGCCGAAGGAAGCTTGCTTGATTTCAGGAGGTTTCCGGCCGCTATGCATTGTTGATCTGCAGCAACTGCATTTGTGCCCAGGATACTATCGCCTTCAAAGGAAGCCGTGCGGCCCAGGTTGTCAATGCCAATTACCTGCCGATACTCGGGGTAGGGGGCTCGTTCCATTACCTCGCCGAGCGCCTCGGCTGCGCTGCATCCCGATTCAATTCGACCGAGAACCTCTAGCCCAATTGACGGCAGCGTTACGTTTTGGGTTGAGACTGCGCCCACTCCACTCTGCACCCACGGACAGCGGCTACCTACGCAGATTGACGAGGTTGTGATTGCGACACCGAGATTTCCGGTCATCTCACATCGTCCAGCAATTGCAAAGGTCATTCCATGTCTTCCTTTCCGTTACCAGCCGCTGCAGGAAGTCGCGCCGTTTGCCAACTGACGAAACTGGGCTTGGCAGCGCCGCATCAGGTCCAGCAAACGTGCCATTCGTTTGGCGGCAAGAGCGCTTGAAAGCGTTCGTCAACGGTTCTTTCCATCAACAAGGGCCCGACCTGATGCGCCATGTACCTGTCGAAATGCCTTGTCCGGACACTGTCACCGGAGCACGCGACAGACCTGGCTCGAGTCGGCAAATTCAAGGTGCAAGACAACGTTCTCTCTCCTGTCCGCAGCTGCCGCCTGCAAATGAGCCAGGCAAATGAGTTTGAATTCCGCCCATCCGCAAGCATCCGGTCGCGGACCGCGTGCAGAGTGTATTTCAAGCGGTTTTCCAAACGGGCAGGCAGTTCCGCTTGTCAACGGCGCTGCCACGCTAGCAACAAGATTCAGGAATTACAGCAGTGACCTCAATCTCGACCAGCCATTCCGGCCTGGCAAGCGCCGACACAACAATCCCGGTTGAGCACGGAAAGACTCCCTTCATCCAGTTTCCCATTTCGCGGTAGACGGGTTCGCGATGCCTGATGTCGGTGAGGTAGACGACGCATCGGCAGATGTGCTCGAGTTTGCTGCCGCTCTCCTCAAGAAGCATCTTGATGTTTTGCATGGCTATGCGAGTCTGCAAACCGGGATCGCTGGGATGCAGAGATTCACGCGTTTCAAGGTCCTGGGAGACCTGGCCGCGCAGGAACACCAGCGTTCCTCGCGCCACAACTGCCTGGCACAGGTCGTTGTCCAAGTTTTGTTCAGGGTATGTGTCGCGTGTGTTGAACTTCCGCATACGTTCATGCGTCATCTGTGTCTTCCCGGGATTTCTGGTGGCCTGCTTCGGCAAAGTGGTGAGTGCATATTTCGGCAAAGGTTCTGGCCAGTCCGCGCAAAGGCCTGTCTGTTCGGTGCACAAGAACAAGCAAGCTGTGGGCGACCCTGTCTTCGATTTCGACACAGGCAAGCCTGTGTCCGTCATAGGACGCGTCGCCTCCTGGCCGAGTTGCAAGTATGCTGTAGCCAAGTCCTTGCCCGACCAATCCTCGAACCATTTCGAACGAACCTGTTCTCAGCCAGATGTTGGGCGCCAGTCCCTGCGAATGAAAGAGGCCAAGAAAGTACTCCTTGCTGGGTGGTGTCTCAAGAAGAATCAAGGGAAGCTTGACCAGTTCCGCCAGCGGCAATCGCGGTCGCGTTGCCAGCGGGTGATCGTCGGCCAGCAGAACATAGGGCGCCAGCGTCGTTAGGGTACGTGTTGCAAAGCCTCTGTCGAGATGCATTCCATAGGTCAGAACGACATCGCAACTGTCGGTTCGAAGCGCTTCCAACACCTGACCCTGATGCCCGTCGACCAACGAGACGTGCGCCCGGGGCTCCTTTGCAACGAACTTTGCAATTAGCTCCGGCAGGAAGGCCGGACCCACAGTGAAGAAACTTCCAATTCGCAGCAGATTCGAGCTCTTGGGCCGTTGGTGGCTGACCATTTGGCTGTCAAGCCTTGTCGGCGAGCCGTATGCCCTGTTGGCGTAGATCAGCGCCAGGCGATCACCTTGGACGAACGCCTCCACCACCTTTCCGATTATTACATGATGAGTGCCAACCCTGAGTTCATGAAAGAGCTTGCAGTCGAAAACAACAAGGGGATCATGGACCTTGGGACTGCCGGTAATGCCTACGGTCCAGCTTGTGCACGAGAATTTGTCATCGCCGGGCGGCTCTATCCGACCTGCAAACGTATCGGCGATGAAGGACTGGTCATCGCGCAGCACGTTGACGCAAAAGACGCCGTTGGCAAGGATTGCCTGGCTGGCTGGGCTAAGGTGGTGAATGCAGGCCAGGAGAACAGGATGCTCTCCGTCCGCGGAGACCGAAGTCATTGCCGAAACGGTCACCCCGGCTCGTCCGGCCGGACCGTCCGTCGTAATCACATTGACCGTAGCCGCGGCGCGGCTCATCCCGCGAAGGAATTCCTGGCGAAGCAGTTCTCCATCCTTGGCAGCGGAATTCAAGGTCGGCGCCAATGCGGGTCTGTGCCGCGCTTCGCAGACTTGCGCCTGCGCCCGCAAGCGGCCGGTTTCCAAACACTATGGGCAGGACCAGTCAACGCCTTCGTCCTCGGGTCACAATGCAGCCTATCCGTCGTCCAAGTGCGGTTCCCGATCCAGCCAGCGATTGAGTTTCCGGCCATCGGTGACGCTGTCGGACAGGTCTGCTGCGTTCTTGACCAGGTCCAGGGGACCGTCCCAACCGAAGTTGCGGTAGACGGCGCCAAGATGCGCAAATGGCGGCGACTGGGCAAACAGCTGGAACGTCAGCCGGTGACCTGCGTAGTCTGAATTCAACAGGTCGCGCGCGAAGGCGAGCAACTTGCGCCTGTCTTCGGCATGCCAGCTGTCGTTTATCGTGTAGAACTTGTTCATCCAGGCGCCGGAGGCTTCATGGTCGAAACAGGCCGAATCCGGCGTCACGCAGATTTGCCCGCCACACAGTTCCCGGGCGATGTGCACGATTTCATGATAGTTTGAACAGGCATGCACGCGCCCGGTGTAGAGTAGCGACTGGTTTGGCATTGTAAGTCCGCCCGGGCTCCTTTCGGCCAACGTTATCGCAGCAGTCAAGTGGGCGTTGATGCCCTCGCGGTACACGGCCATCTTCGCCAGCTTTTCCTGGACCGCTGGTTGCTTGTCGAGGCCTGTCTGCCGAACGTTGAACAGCGCGGCGCCAATCATAAGATCGGTGAATGCAAGATTTCTTTGCACGAAGGCGAATGCCGAGTATCGATGAAGCGTGGCCCGTATGAAGGTGGCAGCCCGCGTGTGACGGTAAAACAGCACGTTCTCCCACGGGACCAGGACGTTGTCGAAGACAACCAAACTGTCGACTTCGTCGAATCTGTTTGCCAGAGGGTAGTCCCGTTTGGGAGCGCGGCCGGCAAACCCAGTCCTGCAGATCATCGTGATGCCCGGAGCCGCCAGATTGCTTATGAAGCCGACGGCGTAGTCGGAATAGGTTTCGTTGCCCCAATTGGCGATTGTCGGCTTGGTGAACGCCTGATTCGCATAGGCGGCGGCAGTTTCAAACTTGGCGCCGCGGACAATCAACCCGGCATCCGTCTCCTTGACTACATGGAGAAGCATGTCGGGATCTTGATCCTTGGGATGTTTCGAACGATCTCCCTTTGGATCGGTGTTGGCCGAAACATGGAAGGGATCGGTGGCCGTAACCCTGTCAATGTGGTTCCGAATGTTTGTCGAAAACTGCGGGTCCACCTGGTTGAGAACCTCCTGCCCGTCGAACAGGGACCACATTTCTCCAACTGTCTCGTCGCCGACGCGGGTGACCACGCCGCCTATGTCGGAAAAGATTGCATTCACAGCTCGCCGCTTGTCCCACCAGTCCGACCTTGAGGTCGGTGGACGCAATGTTGTGGCGAACGCTTCGCCATCCTCCTCATAGGTCAGAATCGACCGATGGTCTTCTTCCCACTGCATGTCGTAGATGCGGGCTCTGATGTCGACAATTGGCTTGAACATCGGATGGGTTGCCACGTCCTTGACGCGCTCTCCGTCCACGTAGACAACCCGGCCATCTCGAATTGATTCAATGTAATCCCTGCCGTTTCGGATCATGCTCCTAACCTTTCCGGTCGACTTGCACCTGCGACGAAACATTGGCTATGCATTGTCTGTTTCAGCCGATTTGCAAGGCACTGCCGCGGTGTCTTGCATAAAGCAAGTGTATATAGCCTATAGCTGCAATAGGCATGTTTTATGTCAACGGTTTTCCTTCGGAGCGCCGTGGACAAACGGCCGGAAGACTGTGCACGGGTTCTAGATGATCAAACACTTGCCGCCGGGACCGGGGCCTTGACACTGCTTACCGCTCAGCAGCGAGGCATTCTGACAATGGTGTTCGCCATGTTCTTTCTCAGTTGCATGGATGCAATGGTCAAGTCGATGAGCAGTCGATACGACATCTACTTTCTGGTTTGGGTGCGATACCTTGGCCAAGCCCTGATCGTGCTGATTCTGGTGCTTCCGGAACTGCGGACGACATTGAGGACAAAGCACATTGCGCTTCAGCTGGCTCGATCGCTCTGTGTGTTTGCAGGTGCCGTGTTTTTCTTCATCGGACTGTCCACGATCGAACTTGCCACAGCCACAGCCCTCCTGCAGGTCAGCCCACTTCTGATCGCGCTTGTCGCCTACCTGACTCTTGGAGAATCGTTGGGCTGGAAAAAACTGGGAAGCGTGATGGCCGGTTTGCTGGGCGCACTGCTGATAGTCCGGCCCGGCTTGGCTGCGTTTGACCCATTCTCCATTTTCCCTTTGGCCGCCGCTGCGGCCTTTGCGGGATATGCAGTCATCACTCGGTTTCTCAGCAGCAGTGAAAGCGTGTGGACCAGTTTTTTCTACACGGCGTTGATTGGAGCGGTTGCCTCGTGTTTGTTCGTGCCCTTTTTCTGGACTACTCCACCCTTGGCCGACATTCCCGTGCTATTGATGCTTGCCGGATTTGGGACAATAGGGCAATACTTGGTAATTCGTGCCCTGTTTCTGGCTCAGGTAAGCGTGCTGGCTCCAATTGGATATTCATCGCTGGTTTTTTCTGCTGCGTTCGGAATGATGATATTTGGCGAATTCCCAGACATGTGGACAATTCTGGGAGCATTGATGGTTACCGCCTCAGGACTCTTCGTCTGGCACCTGCAAACCAGTTCCCTGCGCAGCTGAAGGGTTGTTGACGGGGAATGACAGCGAGCATGCGAGCAACTTACGACTACATTCTGTTTCTCTTGATACGGGGACTGGTTGGCAGTCTTCTGCTCCTGCCGTTCCGGCAGCGCGTAAAGCTTGGCGGGCAGGTGTTCATTTGGATTGGCGCCTTGCATCGCAGGTGGAAATCGCGGGTGCTTGCAAACCTGAACCTCATCTTTCCTGAAATGTCTCCGTCGCAGCGGCGGGAAGTCTACTTCGGCGTCATGCGGAATTTCGGAATGACGCTCATGGAACTGTTCAGCGCAACTGAATTCCGAAGACAGGCTCGGACGTTTGAAGTGTGCGGGTCCGGCCTTGCCGAGATCGAGGACGCGCTGGCTCAGGGGCGCCGAGTGATTTTGATTAGTGGACATTTTGGAAACTGGGAAGCCATTCGCGGTGTGCTTGCCCAGCGCGGCATTCGCGCCGCGGTGGTCTACAAGCCAATGCACAACAGGTTCTTCGATCGCTACTGGCGCAAAAAGATTGAGGCGCTTGGCACGCCGGCCTACCGTTCAATTCGTCCCTTCATTGCCCACATTCTGCGCCGTGGAGGGGTTAGCGCCATTCTGAACGACCAGTATGAATTCGGTGGACAGCCACTCGAATTCCTGGGTCATACCGCCCTCACACAGAGTTTGCTCGCCAAGGTGTCGATCCGTTCCGATGCGCTTTTCGTTCCGTGCTTTGGAATTCGCAAGACCAACAAGGGTGGCTTTGTCGTGCATTTTGACAAGGCCATTCCAAACACGACGCCAGACAAAATGATTCAGTCGTTCAACGACAGCTTGGAGCAGTTCGTCAGAAAGAACCCTGAACAGTGGTTGTGGATTCACAAGCGCTGGAGGTAGCGATTCAGGCTTGTCGTTCAAGAATCCAAGGCGCAGACACTTCAATCGAGCGTGCTTGATCGAGTTTCCCGTTTCGATGCACAAGGGGATGCATCAACACGAAGACAGCGAGCAATGGTCACATCCGGCTCGCTGTTGGGCAAATCAATCGGATCAAGCGCCTGATCTCCAAGCGGGTGGCATTCCAAGAGTCCGTGACAGGCTGGTTTCGAGCGGCATCCCTCATGTCGACGACAATTGCAAGGGCTGTAGTTGCGCACCCGCCGAGTGCGGGCTTTCCAGCACTCTTGGCAACCGATGTTTGCTCCGGCGCGGGAGAGGCATCCACGCAGGGAACTTCGACGAACTCGCATCCGAGTTTGTCAAGCTCGAGACGCCGATGATCGGTGCCACGCATTTCGAACGACAGGGCAGCAAGCGCCCAGACTCGGGAACAATGACGCCGAACGCTGGATGGACTGACAAGCCGCGGCCTCCACTCGAAGCTGCAAAGGAATCCAGAACGGATTCGGCAGCCTTGAGGGCTGGCCAAGCGCCACGACCGGTGTCCTGAATTGTTGCGGCACGCATGTTGCCCGCAGCGGTCACGTGTTGTCAGAACCCAGTCCTGTCCCTAAACAAGCTCAACAGCGAGGGCGGTTGCTTCACCGCCGCCAATGCAGATGGCCGCGATGCCGCGCCGCGCTCCCCTGGATCGCATTGCATGAATCAAGGTGACGATGATTCTGGCGCCGGAAGCGCCAATTGGATGACCCAGTGCGCAGGCGCCGCCATGAACGTTAAGTTGTTCGTGGGGAACTCCTGTTTCACGCATGAATATCAGTGGAACAACGGCAAATGCCTCGTTGACTTCCCACAATTCGACATCCTCCAGTTTCCAGCCAGCATTGGAAAGCAGTTCGGAAACGGCATTGACCGGTGCAACCGGGAAGGATTCGGGCTCCATTGCAATCGACGAGTGAGAGACAATTCGCCCGATCGGTTTGCATGCGCTGTGTTGCACGGTGTCCCAATCGGCGAGCAGCAATGCTGCCGCGCCGTCCGAAATCTTTGAGGAAGACGCCGCTGTGACGGTGCCGTTCTTTCGAAATGCTGGACGCAAGGCCGCCATGTTCCGTGCAACGGACCTTTCCGGCTCTTCGTCCACAGTCACGGTCCGAGATCTTCGCTTGTTGGTTGTCTCAACCGGAACCAATTCGTCGCGGAATGCATCGCTGCAACCAGCGGTGATCGCTCGCCTGTAGGATTCGGCGGCGTAGCTGTCCTGTTCCTTCCTTGATATCTGGTATCGTTCAGCGCATCGGTCGGCCATCAGCCCCATGAGCACACCCTTGTCATAGGCATCCTCAAGACCATCTAGCATCAAGTGATCAAGCAAAACGGACTCGCCCAAGCGCTTTCCCCATCGACCGTGGGGTAGAAGGTGAGGAGCATTGGTCATGCTCTCCATCCCGCCGGCGACCACCGTCTTGGCCTGTCCAAGCGCAATGGCATTGCAGCCGAGAGTGACGGCGCTCATGCCGGACCCGCACATCTTGTTGACCGTCGTTGCAGGAGTCGACTTGCCAACCCCGCCGTTGAAGGCGGCCTGTCGTGCGGGTGCCTGTCCAAGTCCGGCAGACAACACAACCCCCATGTAGGTCTGATCAATCCCCGCTTGAGGCAAGCCTGAATTGGCAATTGCCTCCCGGATTGCAAAACCTCCCAACTGTGGAGCGGTCAAGCTTCCAAGCGTGCCGTTGAAGCTTCCGATTGGTGTTCGTTTGGCGCCAAGTATGGCGATCTCGCGGTGGTGTTTCAGTGTTGGCCTCTCTCTGCCAAGGAATCCGGCTCTTTCGGAAACATGTCTGTGAAATCCAGCTGGACATGCAACCGTTACAGGGGCTGCCATGCGGCAATCAAGTCGGGTGGCCAATGAAGCCGACGCGCGAGGTCGCATGAGCAGCCAGATCAGCCTGCGGTCGGCGAGTCCTTGCTCGACGCAGGCTGTTCTCCATTTGGAAAGAATGCGAATCGCCCAAAAGCCTGACAGGCAAAGTCAAGCGGCCGGTATGCCTTTCGAGCCATGGGCCGCGTCAGTTGCACCCGCAATCTCGGCACGCAATGCGAGGATATGGCTCCAGCTGGCCCTCCATGATCGAGCCACTCCGAATTCGGGCAGCCGGTGTCAAGAGCTGGCGTTCCAGCCAGGACTGTTGTGTGCTCGGGGCACTGACCGCAGGGGTCTCCGTTTGGAGAGATGCGCCTGAAATGAATCCGATCGGCGTCGGTTCGTTTCAGGCGCTGGTATGCGGAGTCAGAGTTGGCTGTGCCTGGCCGGTACCTGTGCCTGAGGAGGGCAGCCGTTCGTGAATCGGGTGAGTGCACACATAAAATGCCGTGTTGCGTCGGGGCACGCTGTCAACGGTGGCTGAGGGGTTTGAGCAAGTTATTTTGCGGGAGCGATCATGATGAACATTTGCTGGCCTTCCAGCTTGGGCATGGACAAAATCTTGCCCTGGTCGCCCACGTCGTTGCGAACGCGTTCAAGCACATCCCGTCCTAGAAAGTTGTGCGCCATTTCCCGCCCCCGGAAGCGCATTGTTACCTTGACGTGATCGCCATTGTCCAAGAACCTCATGACGTTTCTCAGCTTGACGTCATAGTCATGTTTGCTTGTGTTGGGCCGCAACTTCACTTCCTTGACGTCAATGGTCTTTTGACGCTTTCGAGCAATGGCCTTTCGTTTCTGCTCCGTGTACTTGTACTTGCCAAAGTCCATGACCTTGCAAACCGGAGGGCGCGCCTTGGGCGACACTTCGACAAGGTCCAGTCCAGCCTCGCTGGCCAGCTGCTTTCCATGTTCAAGCGAAGTGACGCCGATGTTGGTTCCGTCGGCTCCTATGAGCCGGATTTCTGTCGCTTCAATGCTTTCATTCGCTCGCGGGCCGGATCTCGGCTGCGGCGGAGCATACATTGGTCTTCGAGGTATCTGCTTACTTCCCTTGCAATGTGCATAGTGTCGATGTGTGGACAGAGTATTCGTATTCGAGAGCGGAATCAATAATCTTGTAGTCGTGAAACTGAAATTGTGCGCTGCTCGCCCGCAAGACAGCAAGCCTCGCGAAGAGCGGCGCCGGAATGGCCTGGGGAGCAGCCAAATGCAGGCAGGAACAATTCAGCCTGGCGGCCGGGCCAGTTTGGCCAGTTCGCCGACTGCTTCGTCAAGCGCAATCGAGCGCACCTTTCGGGTGCCTAGCTTGCGAACCGCCACCGTCCCATTTTCGACTTCGCGTTGTCCAACCGCCAAAATGTAGGGCACCTTGGAGAGTGAATGCTCGCGGATCTTGTAGCCGATCTTTTCGTTTCTTGTGTCCGCCTCAACCCTAATCCCGGCATCGCCAATTGTCGCCACGACATCGGCGGCGTAGGCATCAGCCGCGGATACGATTGTTGCCACCACTGCCTGCCTCGGCGCCAGCCACAAGGGAACCAGACCGGCATAGTTTTCAATCAGGATTCCAAGAAAGCGCTCGAAACTGCCGAGAATTGCCCTGTGCAACATGACCGGATGATGCCTTTCGCCGTCACGCCCGACATAGACTGCGTCAAGTCGCCGTGGCATTACGAAGTCTACCTGCAGCGTGCCACACTGCCAGTCCCTTCCAATTGCGTCGGTGAGCACGAATTCAAGCTTCGGGCCATAGAACGCACCTTCGCCGGGGTTGAACTCGAAATCGCAGCCCGCCGCCCTCGTGGCCGACAGCAAGGCCTGCTCCGCCTTGTCCCAGACTTCGTCGCTTCCGGCTCGGACTTCGGGCCGATCGGAGAACTTGATCTTGAATTCGGGAAATCCGAGGTCGCCGTAGATCTCCGAAAGCATGATTATGAAAGTGCTGGTTTCCTCTTCGATTTGGTGCTCTTCGCAAAAGATGTGCGCGTCGTCCTGCACAAAGCCGCGCACTCGCATGAGGCCGTGCAACGCTCCCGAAGGCTCGTACCGGGTACAGGCCCCGAATTCGGAAATTCTCAATGGGAGTTCACGGTAGGATTTCTGGCCTGAATTGAAGATTTGGACGTGACAGGGGCAGTTCATCGGTTTGAGTGCGCTGATCCTGCCTCCCGTTTCGATGTCCATGTCAACATTGACAAGAAACATGTGGTCGTGAAACTTCTCCCAGTGACCGGATTTCTGCCACAGCGCGCGATCCACCACCTGCGGAGTGTTCACTTCGCGGTAACCGTACTTGACCTGCTTGCGGGACATGTACTCCCTAAGCGTCTTGTACATGGTCCAACCGTTGGGATGCCAGAATGCCATTCCAGGCGCTTCCTCCTGGAAGTGGAAGAGCTTCATGGCGTTTCCGATCTTGCGGTGATCCCGGCGCTGGGCCTCCTCGATCATCCGGAGATACTGCTTGAGCTCGTTGCGGCGCCGAAACGCAACTCCATAGATGCGTTGAAGCATCTTGTTGCGGTAGTCGCCTCGCCAGTAGGCGCCGGCTATGCTTCTCAGCTTGAAGGCGTCGGCCGGCACCTGGCCCGTGTGCTGCAAGTGCGGTCCGCGACAAAGATCCTGCCAATCGCCATGCCAGTACATTCTGATCGGCTGATCCTCGGGAATGGCGTCAATCAACTCGATCTTGTAGGCTTCATCCCGTTGCCGGTAATGGTCCAGGGCCTTCTCCCGCTCCCACACTTCGGAGTGAACCGGGTCACGTCGATTGATGACTTGCCGCATTCTGGCTTCGATCCTTGCCAGGTCCGGCGGCGTGAACGATTCCTCCCGGTCGAAGTCGTAGTACCATCCGTTGTCGATAACCGGGCCGATCGTAACCTTGGTCTCCGGCCACAATTCCTGAACCGCCCGCGCCATTATATGGGCAAGATCATGCCTGATCAGCTCCAGGGAGTGGGTTTCGTCGGCCATTGTGTTGAACTTGACGCTTGCATCGCCGTCAAGCGGCCAGGCCAAGTCCCAGTGATGGCCGTCCACCACAGCCGATATCGCTCGCTTGCCCAGGGACTTGGATATTGAGGAGGCAATTTCGCCCGGGAGGATGCCCGCAGGGTATTGCCTTGTCGAGTTGTCGGGGAGAGTGACGGAAATTTCCGATGTCATGGTCAGCCTCATCGCTTTGGCGCCTACAACGCACCCGGTCGTGGAAGCGCGCTATATGATGCTGCGTGCGGCGGATGTCAATTGCTTGCTGCAAGCTCGCAAGCGGAACGGAGTTTGCGACCTATGCGCAACACAGCGCCTTCCAGTTATCGTCGTGCCCAAGCTGCAGGGAAGCGGCATTGCAAAGGAAGGCAATCCGATGAAAATGCCTCAGCGGCCAATCAGTAGAGGAGTTTCGAAGTGGACGAACTGCAGTTTCACGTTTTGCCCAATGGTGTCCGGCTGGGATATCGCCAATTGCCGGGAAAGGATCCCGGCGTTGTGTTCCTGCACGGGCTGAGATCCAACATGGACGGCACCAAGGCCGATTTCCTGCGCCAACACTGCGAGAGGTCAGGGCGGGCGTACCTTCGCTTCGACATGTCCGGTCATGGGGTTTCGGGCGGCGAGTTTTCCGACTTCACGATGTCCGACTGGTTTCAGGAGGCGCAAGGGATGCTGGCTGATCTGGCAAACGGGCCTCAAGTGCTGGTTGGATCGTCCATGGGAGCGTGGCTCGCTCTGCTGATCGCGGAAAGGTTTCCCGAACATGTGGCTGGCTTGGTCGGAATTGCAAGCGCTCCGGACTTCACGGTCGTCATGGAGGCGGAATTCACGCAGCGACAGTTGTCGGAGCTGGAGTCCGCCGGGTACATCGATCTGCCCACGGAGTATGACGACGTTCCCACAAGACTAACCCGCGAGTTCTTTCTGGATGCACAAAGTCTGCTGGTTGCCAACAAGCGAATTCCGGTTTCATTTCCGGTTCGGCTTCTGCATGGAACTGACGACGAAGATGTCGATCTCGGCATCGCACTTGACCTTCTCGGGAATCTCGACGGGCCCGACGCAAGGCTTACGCTTGTGAAGGGCGCCGACCACCGAATGTCGGACGGTTCCTGTTTGGAGCTGTTGTCCGAAGCAATCGATTCGATAGAGTGCTAGAATGATGCGGTGCAGTTGCAACCGTTGCCGGCGAAAGGGAGATGGCGCCCAGCCGGCTGGCGGAAGATGTCTGCTTTGGCAGCGGCATTCCAGTCCATGCGAATCAACGGAGATGCAGGAGGATTTGCGACATGCCTGAGTTTGAAGTCGAATACGCGATGTTCACACATCGCGGAAAGGTTCGAGCGCACAACGAAGATTCAATCGTCGCCGGCAAGAGGATTGAATGCGGACCGATGCCGGATCCAATGCGCGTGGTTCAAGATTCGGATTGGCCGCTGCTGTTGGCAGTTGCTGACGGGCTCGGAGGGTTGGCGGCAGGCGAGATTGCGAGCCGTTTGGCGGTCACAAGTCTGTCAAAGTCAGAATTCAAGAACATTGATGGCTTCGGCCTCGAAGAGGCTCTGGCACACGCGCACAAGGAGATCTTGGATCATTCGATTCGCAAGCCGTACCAGCGCGGCATGGCGACAACTGTCGCCGGGACAATGATTCATCCTGATCGCTGTTCCTGGTTCAACATTGGTGACAGCCGGGTTTATCAACGTACGCAAGAGGGGCTGACACAGCTTAGCGAAGATGACGTGCCAGTTTCAGACGGTCTCTATGGGCGGTCGCACATTGTTACGCAGGTGCTTGGTGGCACACCTCTGCAAGCAAGGCCTCAGGCGCATGTTGGCAGCGCTTCAGTGTCAATGGGAGACCGTCTGTTGATTTGCAGTGATGGATTGACGGACATGCTGAGCGACTCGGAAATCAACGCATCGTTTCAGGATACATGTGCGAACACGGTGAAGGAATTGTTCAATCGTGCCATGGATGCCGGCGGCGTCGACAACATATCGGTGATCGTGGCAGCAGTCGGCGGAAACTAATCCCAATCCGACGCTGGCGCCATCCCAATTCAATGTGCGCAATCCATCCTTGACGGCATGGCGTTCGGTCTCCGACCCGGCGATTGGTTTGTGACCAGCTTGAGATTCTTGATCGATTCGGTCCGGACATGATCGTCAACAAAGCGCTGCAACTCTTGCGTCAGCAGCAGGATCAATTCCGCCACAGCCGCCGACGCGATGCTCACCAGCCACATCACTTCCACGTTGCGCCCCATCACGGCATCTGCAGCAGGAAATTCCATTCGTAGCTGCTTGCACGGAAAGGGAATCCTGTCCCAGTCGCGCATCGTCAGGACGCTGCAGAGGCAACTAAAGTAAAGAATCAAATCTCAACGAATTCCGTACGACAAGCAATACATTGGCGCGCCGCAGTGTCATGCCTGGCTACGCATACTGAACAGAACTGCATTCGGATGCTTGGACCTTCCGGCTCACAATTTGGAATTCGCTTACTGCGTCAGACGCTAAAGCAACACGCCAAGAAGAATTGTGGTCAAACCAAGAATCGCTATCCCAAAGCTGGCCATCTTGACTGGCAGCAGCCACTGAATGCGGTCCCTGAGTTGTTCCTCGTCATTTGAGGAAGCCATCGACCGGCGCAGCGAGACAATGCAAAAGACAAGCCCCACGAGTCCGGCAACCACGAGCAACGCTCCTGCACCCACGATGAGATTCTCCATGTTCAAGCCTTCAATCTGTGAATGCTTCACCCAAGCCTTGAGGGGATGTTCGAGATGCTGCCTTCCCCGGCAAGCTGGCCGCCGGCATCAAATTGCTTCGGCTTCGCGAAGATGATTGGCCCGCCGGAAGCCGAGCGCACAGTCTTTCTGTCCGTTGATGCAAGACAATTCAACCAAGCGCCGAAGAAACGGGATGTCATTCCTGTTGGCTTCAGGCTCATAGGCACAAAGTTCATTGACGAGCAAAGGCACAACGGCTTTGCTTTGAGCCGCAAGTTTGGAGCAACGGCCTGAACAACAAGCGTCAACTTGTCGGGGCGGCTCGATGCGAGAATGGATTGGAAGTTGGCGTGCGAATGCTTGAATTGCCGTTTCAAAGCCTGGCAAAGTGGAGAATCACAAGTTGCCTTTGAAAGCTTCGACTTGCAGGATTGAATTGACCAAAGCTGTGGAGTTGCAGCGGCAACGCTTTCTGCAAACACGGCATGTCGATCGTGAATTTCATAGGCCATGTTCCCGTTAAACTATGTTGCGATGCGAAGATTAGATCGCCATTAGCCTTCAAGGGATCCAATCCGATCGCGCAGGTTGTTGTGGATTCCAAATCTCCGCCGTCGCGGGACGGACCAGGCGGCGCCGGATTGAACGTGCTACATGCAGACGGCATGTGCATCGCCCGGGAATTTCAGAACCAGGGGTAACTGACTTGAGCAAGACCAATGGCGTGGACGCAAAGGCGTTCGCACGTCCATAGCGGCTGGCATGGCAAGTGACTGCAACTGCAGGCTAGGCTGCAACTAGATGCGTTCTCCAGCACAAGTGTTCATGGTTGTCGGCGTGTTGCTGATCCTCATCGTCATCCTGTCGCCGATAGTTTCGATTGTCTTTGTTTCGCTGACGGCGCAAGACAGCCTTCTCCAGTACCTTTCCACGCCAGCTGTCCTGAGGTACGCCGTCAACACTCTGGTGTTGGTTGGAGGCGTGGCTTGCGTCGCATTGGTGATAGGCGTCGGCACGGCTTGGCTGGTCAGCAGCTACGAATTTCCCTTTCGCAGGATTCTCGAACTGGCGCTGTTCTTTCCCTTGGCAATTCCGGCATATGTTGGCGCCTATGCCCTGGTTGACTTCTTTGAATTTGCAGGCCCGTTCCAGACAGCGCTTAGAGCGGCCTTTGGCTGGAATCTTGCGACGGACTACTTTTTTCCCCAGATCAGGACACAGGGGGGCGCCATTCTGGTCCTGTCGCTGAGCCTGTATCCCTATGTATACCTCCTGACGCGTTCTGCCATGCGCGAAAAATCGGTGGCAGCCCTTGAAGTCGCCAGCACGCTTGGCGCTGGAAGATGGTCCAGGTTCGTTCGTGTTACATTGCCAATGGTCCGTCCCGGAATAGTGTCCGGGCTTGTCATCGTGATGATGGAGACTGTCGCTGACTTTGGTGTTGTAGACTACTTTGCCGTGCAGACGCTTACGACGGCGATCTACTCCACTTGGCTGGTTCGGTATGATGTCGGAGGCGCTGCACAGATCTCGTTGGTTATTTTGGTGATTGTGACGGTTATTGTGGGCATGGAACGGGTCGGCAGGGGCAGGGCAGCATATCACCAATCCGCACTTCGGCCGTCAGCTTCAGGCCGTCATGCCATCGTCGGCGCACCGGGTTTGCTGATTGCGGGGATGTGTGCGCTGCCCGTGCTTTTTGGATTTGCCCTTCCTGTTGGCGTCATGCTCGGTCACGCCCTCGAAAACAGAGAGCACTGGCTTGATCGCAATCTCGTGCAGGCCCTCATCAACACGTTGTACCTTTGCACGGCCGCGGCCATTGCCACGGTGGCAGCCGCCAACCTGTTGGTCTTTGTGGTGCGCGGCGCCAGGAGCTGGCTGGGCAACACAGTTCTTTCTCTGACAATGATAGGCTACGCCACGCCGGGCGCGATACTGGGGCTTGGCATTCTGCTGCCACTTTCAAAGCTTGATCATGCCGTCGCCGATGCTTGGCAGTACCTGACCGGCGAGGACCCTGGATTGCTGATGACAGGATCGGCTTTCGCGGTCGGCATGGCCTACTGCATACGGTTCTTTGCGCTTGCCCAAGGGGCGGCCGACTCGGCAATGGGCCGTGTTTCCCCCAACATTGTGTCGGCAGCTCGCTCGCTTGGCCGCACAGCCGCCGGCACACTCGTTTCGGTGAAAATGCCAATCATGCGCGGGTCGATGATCGTGGCTGCGCTTCTGGTGTTCGTGGACAGCGTCAAGGAATTGCCCGCCACGCTGCTTTTGCGACCGTTCAATTTCAACACATTGGCAACACGGGTCTATGAGAGGGCTTCGCTCGAGGCAATAGGAGAGGCTGCGCCCGCCGCACTGCTCGTCACGCTGGTTGGATGCATGGGTGTTGCGGTAATCGCGCGCACCAGAAATCGACTCGTCGACAGTCGATAAGGAGTTGCAATGGGGGCAGGCCGCGCCATATCAATGGCGCAGGCACATTTGGTCCCGAATGGGTTTGCGGCAGCGATGCCATTCTTGAGGACCGCATGCCCCAATAGCTCAGCCGGTAGAGCATCTGATTTGTAATCAGGAGGTCGGGAGTTCGAGTCTCTCTTGGGGCACCAACACGCATTCGACCAAGTCCGAACTTCCACAGTCGGGCCAAGTGCCCATATCTTGCCGGACAATGCCCGTTTCATCCTGAAAGACCTCCGCCTGTCACGCGTTGGCCCGTCGCTTCAGCTTTCAATGCTGTCACTCTGAATGTGTTCGTCGGAACCCAGTGGTTGCGGCTGCCGGTTGAACTGTTGCGAATCTCCTTTTGTCAGCTATTGTTCCAGTGCACAGTTGCCTGCGGATGCATGGTTTTCGTCATCGCAAGGGCGGGCTGCCATTTGAATTCGTCGCGACACACCGGCACATGCGAGGAAACGCTTGCGCAACAATGTTAAGCGCCACCCATCGTCGAGTGTCTTGAGAAAAATTCCCGAAGGAGACAATGCATGGCCGACGAGGAAAAACCGGCCGAAGTAGCGATTTCGCTGAACGGAGAGAAGCTTTCCGTTCCGGAAGGCACGACCATTTGGGAAGCTGCCGACAGGCAGGGCCTGAAGATTCCACATCTCTGCCACAAGCCAAAGCCGGGATACTTGCCGGACGGCAATTGCCGCGCGTGCATGGTTGAAATTGAGGGGGAGCGAACACTCGCGGCATCCTGCATTCGCACTGTCAGCGACGGCATGACTGTCAATTCAGACACGGCGCGAGCAAGGACGGCGCGGCAAATGGTGATTGAATTGCTCATGGCGGACCAGCCGGAAAGATCCTCTGCCCACGATGTCTCCGCACATTTCTGGGACATGGCCGACCAATGCGGCGTCGGCCGCAGCCGCTTTCCACAAATGGAACCGGAGACCGTCCCGCTGCTCGACGAGAGCCACGTGGCGATGCGCGTCAACCTGGACGCCTGCATTCAGTGCAACCTTTGTGTGCGTGCATGCCGCGACGTGCAGGTGAACGATGTCATTGGAATGGCAGGAAGGGGCCATCAATCGTTCCCTGTGTTCGATTTTGACGATGACATGGGCAACAGCACCTGCGTCGCCTGTGGAGAGTGCGTGCAGGCTTGTCCCACAGGCGCATTGATGCCTGCCACTGTGCTCAACGAAGCACAGGTCGGCGACAGCAAGGACTTTGATCGAGAGGTCAACAGTGTCTGTCCCTATTGCGGAGTGGGCTGCCAGCTGTCCTTCAAGGTGAAGGACAACTCGATCAGATATGTCGACGGAATTGACGGTCCGGCGAACCAGAACCGACTCTGCGTCAAGGGTCGATTCGGCTTTGACTATGTTTCACACCCGCATCGACTGAAACGACCGCTGATTCGACGCGACGATGCGCCACCCAAGGCGATGGATGTCGACCCCAACAATTGGCAGACGCACTTTCGCGAAGCCAGCTGGGACGAGGCTCTCGACTTCGCTGCCGAAGGTTTGGCCAAACTCAGGGAGCGGGGTGGCCGGACTGTGGCGGGATTTGGTTCGGCCAAATGCTCCAACGAAGAGGCCTATCTGTTTCAGAAGCTCATTCGTCAGGGCTTCGGCCACAACAACGTCGATCATTGCACACGCCTTTGCCACGCGTCGTCGGTTGCAGCGTTGATGGAAAACATTGGCTCGGGCGCGGTTACCGCAACATTCAATGAAATTGAGAATGCGGACGTCGCGATCGTTATTGGCGCTAATCCAACCGAAAACCACCCGGTTGCGGCAACCTACTTCAAGCAGTTCGCCAAACGCGGCGGCAAGTTGATCGTCATGGATCCCCGCTCTCAGAGCCTAAGTCGCCACGCATCGCACATGCTGCAGTTCAAGGCAGGTTCCGATGTGTCCATGCTGAACGCAATCATGAACGTCATCGTCAACGAGGGACTCCACGATCAACAGTACATTGAAGCCTACACGGAGAACTGGGCTGCAATGAAGGAGCATCTAGCCAAGTTCCCACCGGAGGAGATGTCCAAGGTCTGCGGCATAGAGCCGGAGGTTCTGCGCGACGTGGCCAGGACCTTTGCATCCGCCGGAGCCGGAATGATTTTCTGGGGCATGGGGATAAGCCAGCACATTCACGGCACCGACAATTCACGTTGCCTGATTTCGCTTGCGTTGATGTGTGGGCACGTGGGTCGTCCCGGCACCGGACTTCACCCGCTGCGAGGCCAGAACAACGTTCAGGGAGCGTCCGACGCAGGATTGATCCCGATGTTCCTCCCCGACTACCAGACCGTCACCGACGACGGGGTTCGCAGCGCCTTCACCAAGGTGTGGAAGTCGGGAGACTTTTCGAACGAGCAAGGGCTCACGGTCACCGAAATCATGGACGCCGTTCACAGCGGCCAGATCCATGGCATGTACATTCTCGGCGAAAATCCGGCGATGTCGGACCCCGATGTCAATCATGCTCGGGACGCGCTTGCAAAGCTCGAACACCTGGTGGTGCAGGACATTTTTCTTACCGAAACGGCCAACTTTGCCGACGTCATCCTGCCTTCCAGTGCATGGCCGGAAAAGGCTGGCACAGTGACAAACACCAATCGGCAGGTCCAGATGGGCCGCCGGGTGCTGCCACCGCCTGGCGAGGCAAAGGAGGACTGGTGGATTGAGGTCGAGTTGGCGAAGCGTCTCGGGCTTGGGTGGAACTACACTGGTCCATCGGACGTCTTTGCCGAGATGAAACTGAACATGAGGTCGCTTGACAACATTTCATGGGAGCGCCTTCAGCGAACAGCCGTGACCTACCCGTCACTGTCGCCTGACGACCCGGGACAGCCAGTCGTGTTTGGCGAGGGCTTTCCGCGACACGAGGGCCGCGCTCGTTTCACTCCGGCAAGCATCGTTCCGCCGGACGAACTGCCGGATGACGAGTTTCCGTTTGTACTTATAACTGGGCGGCAACTTGAGCACTGGCACACCGGTTCCATGACCCGCCGCGCCCAGGTGCTTGACACCATCGAGCCCGAGGCCAACTGTTCCCTGCATCCCAAAACGCTGCGCAAGCTCGGTGTCAGGGCAGGCGAAACGATTCGGTTGACCACTCGCCGAGGTTGCGTCTCTGTCATGGCGCGGGCGGACCGGAACATTGCGCAGGACAATGTGTTCATGCCTTTCGCCTTTGTCGAGGCTGCCGCCAATGTCATGACCAATCCATCGATCGATCCCTATGGGAAGATTCCGGAGTTCAAGTTCTCCGCGGTCAGAGTCGAGCGCGAGGCACATGTTGCCGGCGGATAGTTGCGGGCGGGCAGGAACAATTGCAACTTTCGAGTTCAAGCGGCCACTGAGCGTCCGAATGACTTTCAGGATGCCGGGAATGTCTGGCGGCGCCAGCAGGCCAAGTAGCCAAGTTTCAGGAGTTGGCTTGAATTGTTGATTGGACTGGCGCAACTGAGCGTCAAGTCTGTCAATTCGCCTGCTGCATTGCCATTCAATGACGCTCAATTTATTTGCAGATTGGTTTGCCGGCAAAGATCGTATCTTGCCAATTCCCAGCGTGGCACAAGATTTGGGTCACTAGATTTGGAGAATCAACTGTCGTGAGAATAGGCACAGTAAGGGAGTTGCATGACGCGGAGCGTCGGGTGGCCGTCACACCGGCGTCCACCTCCATGATTCGAAAGTTGGGTCATGAAGTTGCAATCCAATCCGGTGCAGGAGCCGGCGCCGGCTTTTCGGACGAGGAGTACACGCGCGCGGGAGCCGAGGTGATTGGTTCCGCTGCCGACTTGTGGCAACAATGCGATGCAATTGCCAAGATTCGTCCACCTACCTTGGGAGAAGTCGAGCGAACAAGAGCCGATCTGCTGTTGATTTCGTTCATTTTTCCGGCACAGAACGAATTGCTGCTCCGTCTGCTGGCGGAAGCAGGCGTGACCGCAATCGCACTGGACATGGTGCCGCGCATTTCTCGAGCCCAGAAGCTGGATGCGCTTTCGTCGATGGCAAACATCGCCGGATATCGAGCCGTGATTGAAGCCAGCGGTGAGTTTGGCAGGTTTTTTGCCGGCCAGATTACAGCAGCCGGAACGGTAAACCCTGCTCGAGTGCTGGTCATCGGCGCCGGCGTCGCCGGATTGTCCGCCATCGGCACTGCGGTTTCGCTGGGTGCAGTTGTGCATGCCTTCGACGTTAGACCTGAAGTGGCGGAGCAGATTTCGTCCATGGGCGCCGAGTTTCTGTTCCTGGAATTCGAAGAGGACGCCTCAGGGTCCGGCGGGGATGCAAAGCCATCCTCCCCGGAGTTCAGGCGCAAACAGCTTGATCTGTTTCGGCAGCAAGCGCCGAAGACCGACATTCTGATCACGACGGCATTGATACCGGGCATGAAGGCGCCTGAACTGTGGCTTGAGGAAATGGTCTCGGCGATGAAGCCAGGATCCGTGATTGTCGATCTGGCGGCGGAGCAGGGCGGCAACTGTTCGTTGACCATTCCGGATCGGCTTGTCACGACGGACAATGGCGTGAAGATCATTGGCTATACCGACTTTCCCTCCCGCATGGCCACGCAGTCGTCATTGCTGCTCGCCAACAATGTCCACCAACTGCTTGGGGAATTGACGCCGGAAAGAGACGGACAGTTCAGACTTGACTTTGAAGACGACATAATTCGCTGTTCGACTGTTGCTCGCCAAGGTGAGGTGACCTATCCGCAGGAACCACCCAGGACTGCGCCGATGGCCGTTCCAAAGTCGACCACGAAGCGGGAACCAAGCAAGGCAGAACTTCGCGAACAGGACAGGCAGTTTCACCGCCGCCAGACCCAACAGCAGGTCATGCTGCTTGCCACCGGCGGCGCTCTGGTTTTCTTGATCGGTCTTGTGGCGCCAGCAAGCTTCATGCAGCATTTCATTGTCTTCATTCTGAGTTGCTTCGTGGGATATCAGGTCATTTGGAATGTAAGCCACGCGCTGCACACTCCCTTGATGTCGGTGACCAATGCGATATCCGGCATCATAATCGTCGGAGCGCTGCTCCAGATTCCATCCGCCAACACATTGGTGATTGGCTTGGCCGCAATCTCCGTTCTCATCGCCACAATCAACATAGTTGGTGGATTTCTCGTGACCAGGCGCATGCTTGCAATGTTTCAGAAGAGTTGACGAACAAAATGGATTGCAGACGGCATAGGGAAGGCGCCCTCGAAACATTGGTGGTTCCAGCATGGTCTTGGCTTGGTGTGTCTTGCCTTGGTGGGAGGATGGCCCCGTGAATCATGGAGTGCTGACGGCAATCTACATTGCCGCCGCGGTGTTGTTCATTCTCTCCTTGGGCGGGCTTTCCAATCAGGAACGCGCAAAGAGAGCGATCTGGTTTGGAATGGTCGGCATGATTCTCGCCGTGGGCGCCACCATCGCCGGCCTGTTTACTCCCGCCTTTCCGGGCGTGTTGGCCATACCCAATGTCGAGTGGCTTGTGGTGACGGTGGCGGTAGGCGCCGTGATCGGAGCAATTGTTGCCGCCAGAGTCGAAATGACCGGAATGCCTCAATTGGTGGCAGCTTTGCATTCATTTGTGGGATTGGCGGCGGTCTTTATCGGACTGAACGCCCAGATAGTGCTGACGGATGTTGGCATGGCGGCCAACCTGTCCGAGCTGTCGGGATTTGCCGGACGGTTGGCGGGCAAGACTGCTGTCGAGCTGACGATGCTCCGCATTGAGGTGTTTCTCGGAATCTTCATAGGTGCAATCACGTTCACCGGTTCCGTGGTCGCTTTCGGAAAGCTTGCCGGACACATTGCTGGCAAGCCGCGAAAGTTGCCGGGAGGACATTTCTGGAACGCAGCTCTTGCGGCTGCCTGTCTTGCATGTGGGGCAGCTTACCTCGGTGGAGAAGGCATCTGGACGATTGCCGTTGTGGCCGTGCTTGCCGGAATGATTGGACTGCACCTGATTATGGGGATCGGCGGCGCGGACATGCCTGTTGTCGTGTCGATGCTGAATTCATACTCGGGATGGGCAGCGGCAGCGATCGGATTCACGCTCGACAATGACTTGCTGATTGTGACAGGCGCGCTGGTCGGGTCTTCGGGCGCAATACTGTCCTACATCATGTGCAGGGCCATGAACCGTCACTTTGTAAGCGTGATACTCGGCGGATTTGGGGGAACGCCCGTTGCAACCACCGCGGCTGTTGGAGAACAGTCGCCAATCGATGCCGAGGGAGTTGTCGACCAGTTGCTTGCCGCCGAAACCGTAATCATCGTGCCAGGCTACGGAATGGCGGTGGCACAGGCTCAGGGCGCCATTAGTGAACTTACAAACACGTTGCGCAACAAGGGAAAGAACGTTCGCTTCGCCATTCACCCGGTCGCGGGTCGCCTGCCCGGTCACATGAATGTTCTGCTTGCCGAGGCACGGGTACCCTACGACATCGTTCTGGAGATGGACAAGATCAATGCCGACTTTGGGGCGACCGATGTCGCTGTCGTGATTGGTTCCAACGACATAGTGAATCCTGCAGCGATCGAAGACCCAAATTCGCCAATCGCGGGTATGCCGGTGCTGGAGGTATGGAAGTCCAAACTGGTAATTGTTTCGAAGCGAGGGCAGGGAACGGGATACTCGGGAATCGAGAATCCGCTGTTCTACCGTGAAAACACACGAATGCTTTTTGGGGATGCCAGGGAATCAGTCCAGTCACTGCTTCGGCTGATCGGTTGATAGCCAGACATTTCAACTGCCTCCACAAGCAGGAAGGCAATACGGCAGTCAATGCAGTACTTGGCAGGAAAACGTTCTGCCGGGAATGATGCCGCTGGATTTTTCCTCAGATGGCCTTCAAGAATCTCAACGGGACGTTGGCAGAATCGACGTTCCCTTGCCGCCAGCAGCGAAGGGCATTTGCGATCAATGTGGTCAGGATCAGCTTTGATTCAACGCTGCCGGTTGCCGATGTGCCTGGTTTCCATTTTCATTCGGGGTGCTTCCACAGTGTTTGAATCACCCGGAGTGAAGCTTTGTTCCCTCCCGAATGCGGTCTTGGCTGAATCGGCGGAATGCAGCCCATCCCTGAATTGGGCTGCATTCGGTGCACTGGTCCGACACGCTCGGGTCGGCGCAGGTCCTGTGTGGCTACGACGAGGGCAAGGCCGGAAAGCGGACTGCCTCCGCCTTGATGACCGAGACCGACGCGTGCGACGCCTGATGCCGGAAGGCGCCTCCCGACTGTGACCGGCTGCTGCAAGACCGCAGCAACCAGCGATAGGCTGTTGACTAGCAGACATTTCAAGCAATTTGTTACAAATCGGGAAAGACTGCATCAATCTGCACGGACTGACATGAAAGACGCAGGTAGGTCTTTCTTGTCGATCAACGGCAGTTACGCCCTCAGACAATGGCGCCCAGCTGCGTGACGACCCGCCTGGGCGCGTCTCGGAGATTCGCACGGGAGACATGACATGACGCTTTCGGAGAAGCAGATTAAGGACCTGGCACAGTTCATTCGTGCCATGGACCGCAGCGTGCCGACCTACTATGCGGGCCGCGCGGACATGCTCGCCGACATCGAGAAGTGTTGCCTTGACCTGTGGAAGCAG
>JAPOOS010000131.1 GCA_026713305.1 Paracoccaceae bacterium | reverse complement strand
GTTGGATGCCGGAGCGGACCTCGATGCCCGCGACGAGAAAGGTTGGGCCCCTCTTCACCATGCGGCTGCGGTCAGCGAAGCGCCGGCTGTCTTGCAGGTTCTGCTGGATGCCGGAGCGGACCTCAATGCCCGCGACGAGGACAGTTGGACCCCTCTTCACTTTGCGGCTGCGTTCAGCGAAGTGCCGACTGTCGTGCAGGTTATGCTGGATGCCGGAGCGGACCCGTCAGCTCGTGATGATGAAGGAAGAGTGCCATTTGAGCTTGTTCCGGAAGATTCCCCGCTGCGTTCGACCGACATGTATCAGCGATTGAACGGGGGACGTTTCGAGTAGCTGCGGCGAGCGACGAATTGCAGAATCGAACAGGGAGCTACATTGGACACGTTTGGGCTTCTGCATGATGCCACCGAAAGGCTGCTTGCCACACAGTTTCGGCTCGCCTTGCAGGTTCGGGAAACAAGCGCCTGATCCGATGGACATTGTCGCCTGCAAGCTGGAACGGCCTGTTCAGCATTCTCTCATCGTTCCTGGCGTGGATTCGGAAGAAACGACAATGTTAACCCGATTTGCGGGTTCCGACCTTGGTGTGTGTGCTCCATGCACATTTGCAATACATGCATGAGAGGCCAGTGAACTGCCGCCGTATGCCCAATCTCTCCCGACCTCAGGAACGTGAAACCAAACAAATCAGAAATCCTGGCTTTCAGGGAAGCGGAGCGCCATGCTGGATGAAACAAGCCCGGCGCCGTTGTTCGATGTTGCTAGAACTGCATTGCCAAGTTAGGTGGTTGCGGCGATGTTCACACGACGGAAGGGATTCGTGCGCACCTTCACTTTGGCGAACGGATGGTGTCTTGCTGGTCTTGGCTGTCGGATCATGGAACCGGCTGGGATGGGGTTCCTGACCAGTTCGGACCGGAAGTGGAAGCGGGCGAGGCGAAAGTGTGAAAAGTGTTGATGCGTTTGGCCGTCGTTGAAATGCCGAAATGCAACCTGAACTGGTTTCAAGGCCAATCATCCCCATTTGAAGCAAAGTCTGAGTGGCGGCGGATGCCAAGTCCCAGTGCAGGCAGGCGCACTGAATTGCTGAACGATTGGCTGGCGTTTGAATGGATGAGATGCTGGCGCAACCTGATCCGTTGTAGGATTCCCGCGCAATGTACGAGCAAGTGTTTCCTGGAAACAATTGCCTCTCCGGAAGCTGCCAAAGCCTGCCGTCGACAGTGATGCCTCGCGCCAGTGTACAGCTTGGATTCCGCTGAGTGTCACGCAGGCCATTCGGGAGGGTCGAATCATGAACCGAGACAAAGACTTTCACAGATTCGCCCTCTGTGTCGAGTATTGTGGGAGCGAGTTCAGCGGCTGGCAGAGGCAACGAAACGCTCCTTCCGTGCAACAGACATTGGAGACGGCGCTTTCAGAACTTGATCCCGGTCGCCCAACGGTGACCGGCGCCGGTCGTACCGACAGTGGAGTTCATGCTACCGGACAAGTCGCGCATGTCGACCTGGAAAGAAGGTGGGATCCCTTTCGGCTTCGTGAGGCCGCAAATGCAAAGCTGCGACCAGCTTCCATTGCTGTGCTGAAAGTGTCGGAGGTCGATCGCCAGTTCAGCGCCAGAACTTCCGCGGTCATGAGGGAGTACAGATACAAGATCACCAACCGACGTGCTCCGCGGGCGGTC
>JAPOOS010000134.1 GCA_026713305.1 Paracoccaceae bacterium | reverse complement strand
TCTTTGAGGAAGGCACGTTTCGAGTCGCCAATTCCAACAAGTACATGGACATCATGGAGGCGGCATCGGCGGCGCTCGCTGCCGGCAGAAACGACTTGGTTTCAACCGAGGTGGAAACCGAGATTGACGACAAGTCGTTTCCCAATGGGGCGCACATTTGCGAAGTTGAGGTGGATGCCGAAACGGGCAGGGTCTCCGTGGCAAAGTACACGGTGGTCGATGATCTGGGACTGCTGATCAACCCAGTGTTGGCGGAAGGTCAGGTTCATGGCGGAGTCGTCCAGGGGATAGGTCAGGTAGTGACCGAACATGTTGCGTTCGACGACGATGGCCAACTGCTTACAGGCACGTTCATGGACTACGCCATGCCCAGAGCCGACAACTGTCCCTTCATTGAATTCCACTCCGAGCCGACCTTCTCGGTCAACAATCCCCTGGGAATGAAGGGTTGTGGCGAAGCCGGCACGATCGGCGCGCTGGCGAGTGTCGCCAATGCGGTTCTGGACGCACTTGCCTCGAAAGGCGTGGAAAACGTGCAGATTCCACTTACGCCGAACAGAGTTTGGGACTTGCTTCGGGAAGCTGCCTGAAACCGCCGTACTCCGCCCGGGACAAAGCCTGCCGAAACCGCAAGGGCCAAGAAGCGGAGCGAAACCCCTTACAGGCCGAGCTGGCCTGCCGTGAGCTGACCGATTGAAGCGAGCAGGGCATAGCGCGCAATGTTGCGGTCCAAGACAGCGTTGGTGCTGCGTGTCTGTGCCTCACGAAAATCCCGTTCGGCATCGAGCACGTCCAGCGTTGATCGCAGTCCAAGGTTGGCCTCCACCTGGACGCCTTCGAATGCCGTTCTGGAGTATTCAACCTGCTCTCGGCTGGCCGCGATTATGGAGTCGAGAATGTCGAGTTGCGTCCACGCATTCGTGGCATCGGCCAGCACAGACGCAGCTATGCGATGCAGTTCGTGACGCGCAGCGTCGGAGTTGGCAACGGCCTGGCGATTGTGGGAGCTTCTGAGGCCACCCGCGTAGAGGGGCACCTGACCGCCGAGCTGAATGGACCATGTGTCCTCGAAAGATTGTCCCGAGGTCAATAGCCGGTTGCCTCCAACCGCCGCCCGCAGAGTGACCTTCGGTGACCGAGCAGCCTTGCGCACCCTGTCGATGTTAAGGTCCGCAATCTTCACCGCAAGCTTGGCGTTCTGGATGGCTGGATGCATCCTGTTGGCGATGGCCATTGCGTCGTCGAGGCTTGCGGGGATTTCCGGTTGGGGCTGACTGGTTTCAAGCTGGTCCGGATATTGGCCAGTGCTCAGCTTGTAGGACTCCCTGGCGATTGAAAGCTGGCCTCGAAGTTGCGCCACGGAACTTCTGATCTGCGCCAGGCGTGCCTCGACGAGGTCGACCTCGGATCTTGCGATCTCGCCAACCGCGAAGCGTTCGCGGGCGGCATTCAACTGTGTTTGGATGATCTCCTGATTTTCCAGTTCCAGCGCAAGGTTCTGCTGGTTTTGCAGCACGCCGAAATACGCCCGGATGGTTTCGAGGTAGGCAGCCTGTTCGGTTTGCACGACCATCTGCTTCGCGATTGAGGTGTTTGCCTGCTCAATCTGAATGGCGAGCTGTTGCGTGCCGCCGTCGTAAACAAGGAGATCCAACGCGAGTTCGATGGAAGCGGTCAAGGCGTCGGGCACTGGGTACCGGTGATTCACGGAACTCACCAGGTTGAGTTGCGGGCGAAGCGGCGCTCGAGCTTGCTCCACACCCTCCATCTGAGATCTGAGTCGCGCCCGACTCGCCTTGATTGCGGTGCTGTTCTTCTGCGTTGCAACAAGAGCCTCACGCAGAGTTTCGGCCTGAAGTCCGGTTGAGAAAAGCATCACGCAGCTGGCAGTGGTCGCCACGACTAGTCTAAGTGCACTAAACATCTTGGTTCGCTTGAAATACCTCTGTTGGCCTGCGGGTCCACGCCGGCGGACCGCTGCCATGTGCTAGAAGACAAACTCGGTTTGCGCTTCAAATCCCGGAATGACAGGGGCTCCGGCGTTGAATGCAGTGCGCCAGGAAATTGACCCAGGTTGCCTGATGCCAATGCTGCACCGGCCAGTCACGCCATCGCAGAACAGCGCTCCTATTCTGCCTCCCACCTTCAACTGATCGAACAGCTGGTCCGGCAGGCGATGAATCGCTCCTTCGACGACGATGACGTCATAGGGACCATGCTTCGCCGCGCCTTCCGCAAGCGTTCCCGTTACAGCCAGGGAATTGTCGACCAGGTGTCTGGAAAGCTTTGTGACAGCCTGTCGCGCGAATTCTTCAATCTCCTCCAGCGCCACAACCGCTTCGGCCATTCGAGCTATGACAGCGGTGGAATACCCCAGCCCCGACCCAACATCGAGCACGAGCTCGTTTGGCCGGATGTCCAGACCGTCGAGCATCTTGGCAAAGGTTCTTGGCGCCAGCAGAACTCTGTTCCTCTCGAGCTCGACATGATCGTCGGCATAGGCGAATTCGCGGGCGCGATCCGGAACGAACTCCTCTCGCGGCACCTCGAGCATTGCCTTGATTATGGGAAACTTCGTGACGTCGGATGGACGAATCTGGCAGTCGACCATCGCAACTCGTCGTTCGGAAAAACCTATCACCTGGCGTCCATTACCTGATCGTTCCGCGTCTGGCGGATTGCTGCATGCGTGTCACTGCCATCATCTATCAGAATCGGGCGAAACTGTGAAGACAACAATTTGATTTGAATGGCGAGATGGAGCGGTTCCTGAATTCCATGCTGTGGTCGGGACATGCCGTCGAGCGACTGCGGCATCGTCTCCTGTGTGGAGACTTGCTGGAGTTGCGGCAGCATGGGGAGAAAGGTTGGAGCGGACGATGGGATTCGAACCCACGACCCTAACCATGGCAAGGTTATGCTCTACCCCTGAGCTACATCCGCATCCTTGCGATACCATCTAGTCGGCCACCATCGGGAAGTCAAGCAGTCAGGCGAAGCCATCACGGTTTCAGCAAGTGTTGACTGAAACTCACGATCAGAATATCCAGATGCCCAAACCAATAAAGGAAGGATGCCATGGCCTACTATCGTGTCAACAACAACGCGCAATCCAACGGAGACCACGAGGTCCACAAACAAGGATGCAGTCATTCGAACGAAGGCAAAGTCGCAGAGGCTGACGCAATGGGAGCGGGA
>JAPOOS010000144.1 GCA_026713305.1 Paracoccaceae bacterium | reverse complement strand
CAACCCTACACGGCTCCTTCATTCTTCAACATTTCGGGCATGAGCTACGGAGCGCTTTCAACGCCTGCGGTCCGAGCCCTGTCAAAAGGCGCTGCGATGGCTCAATGCTGGCTAAACACCGGCGAAGGCGGACTGGCGCCCTATCACCTGGAAGGTGGCTGCGATGTCGTTTTCCAGATTGGCACCGCCAAGTACGGGGTGCGAGACGACAATGGGGTGCTGTGCGACGACAAGCTGCGCGAAGTGGCTGCCCACGAATCGGTCAAAATGTTCGAGCTCAAGCTGAGCCAGGGCGCCAAGCCCGGCAAGGGTGGCATCCTGCCAGCCGCGAAGGTCACGAAGGAAATTGCCGAAATCCGCGGCATACCGGCTGGAACCGATTCGATTTCGCCCAACCGGCATCCGGAAGTTTCCAACGTCAGCGAACTCATTGATCTTATCTCTCGCATCAGGGAAGTCACCGGCAAGCCAGTGGGGTTCAAGTCTGTGTTCGGAGACTTCGACTGGCTGCGCGACATCTGCCTGGAGGTTCATGCCCGCGGCATCGAGCACGCTCCTGACTTCATTACCGTTGACAGCGGCGACGGAGGCACGGGGGCAGCTCCAATGCCGCTGATGGACAATGTTGGTTTGCCCATACGGGAGGCATTGCCAGCCGTGACGGACGTTCTGAAGATCCACGGCCTCAACAATCGCATCAGGGTAATCGCTTCGGGCAAGCTGATTACGCCGTCCGAGGTCGCTTGGGCGCTGGCCACCGGTGCCGATTTCGTCACGTCTGCCCGCGGTTTTCTGTTCTCGCTCGGCTGCATCCAGTCTCTAAAGTGCAACAAGAACACCTGCCCAACCGGAATCACGACCCACAACCCAAGGCTGCAGAGAGGCCTGAACCCAGCTGACAAGTCAGTGCGCGTCGCCAACTACTGCAAGAAGTTGATTTACGAGGTTCAGACGATATCCCATTCCTGCGGCGTAACGAGGCCGCGCCTGCTGCAACGCAATCATGTTCGCATTGTGCAGGAAACCGGCAAGTCGGTGCCGATGAGCGTTCTCTATCCCCATCCGGCAACGCTTCCCCAGTACGTGGAAGCGGCAGGCCAGGCGGCTCCGGCGCTGGAGGGCATCTTCAGCGAGGACAGCGAGGCGCTTTACGACATGTTCCGAACACAGCGCTCGGTCGTGCAGCACCTGTACGACAAGGGTTACGCCTCAATCGACATCGCAAGGTTTCTGGGGCAAAGGGCGGCGAAAATCGACGAGCTGCTTGCGGAGGAAACTAGAGGAAGCAATTTTGCAGCGATGGACCAACGCCGGCGCCAAGAGTCCTGAAAACCGCTTGTAAACTCGCTCGCAGACAGCTAGTCGCGCCGTGTCGGGCCATAGCGCAGCCTGGTTAGCGCGTTCGTCTGGGGGACGAGAGGTCGCGAGTTCAAATCTCGCTGGCCCGACCAATCCCAAGATCGATGCGTTGCGAACCGGCGTACTCCCGGACCACATGATCGCCGAGTTGCACAGGCTTGGCGTAATCCGCAGCGAAACCCCGCTGCACGAACGACAGATACAGCCGGCAAGCCTGGACCTAAGACTGGGCAGCAAGGCCTGCCGCGTGCGCACATCCTTTCTAGCCGGCAAGCGGCATCGGGTTGAAGACCGCATCGCCGAATTCGGGATGCACGAGTTCAGCCTCGAAAATGGCGCCGTGCTGGAAAGGGGAGGCGTCTATGTCGTCAAGCTGCTGGAAAGGCTTGAACTGCCGCCGAGCATTCACGCTGTCGCCAACGCCAGGAGCACCTCTGGAAGAATCGATCTTCTGGTTCGGATAATCACCGATGAAGGTTGCGAATTCGACCGCATCAGGGCCGGCTATCAAGGTCCGCTCTTTGCAGAAATCTGCCCGCGATCGTTTTCGGTTCTTGTGCGAACCGGAAGCAAGCTGAACCAGATACGGTTCTCGCAAGGCCGGGCGGGGCTGTCCGATTCGGAACTCACGGAATTGTGCCGAAACTGCCGCGTCATGCCGGGAGACCCTGTTGTCGATGGCGGCTTGGCGTTTTCCGTTGACCTGAAACGCGACAGCGGTCCTGCCGGCTACAACGCCAAGGCACACGCAGGCATCATCGACGTCGACAGCGTAGAGGCCTGCCGGATTGGCGATTACTGGGATGCGCTGAACGTTAAGGACGGGAAGCTGATTCTTGACCCAGGCCAGTTCTACATTCTGTCCAGCCGTGAGACGGTGAGCATTCCGGCTGGGTTTGCCGCCGAAATGGTGCCATATCTTCCGATGGTCGGTGAATTCCGGGTTCACTATGCAGGATTCTTCGATCCTGGGTTCGGCGCCGCCGAAACCGGCGGACAGGGTTCACGAAGTGTGCTGGAAGTCCGGTGTCACGAGGCGCCGTTTCTTCTGGAGCACGGTCAAACGGTCGGCAAGCTGGCCTTCGAGCGAATGCTTGAGCCCCCGGCGAAGCCGTATGGCGCAACGAGGAACTCCACCTACCAGGGACAGGGACTCCGCCTCTCCATGCACTTTCGCTAGACCTCTGCCCAGCAGCATTGAACCTGTCAAAAGGCAGGGAGGATTCCCCTGCCCTTCAACAAATGCGCAGTTTACCCGCTGAGTCGCTGAACCAGTCCCGCGCTGCGCAATTCCTCCAGGTCCGGCAGATCTGCAAGGTCGGCCAAGCCGAAATGATCCAGAAACGCCTGCGTCACGATGTAGGTTGCTGGCCTGCCCGGTGCATCGCGGCGAGCGCCGAAGCCAACCCAGCCAGTCTCCACCAATCTGCCCAATGTGCTGCGTGAGGAAGACACGCCTCGGATATCCTCGATTTCGGCGCAGGTGACGGGCTGATGGTAGGCAACAACGGCGAGTGTCTCCATCGCTGCCTTCGAAAGCTTGCGACGGGAGACCCTCTCCTCAGTCATCAGGAAACCAAGATCAGGCGAGGATCGAAACGCCCACGCGCTGCCAATTCTGACCAAGTTCACCCCGCGATCGCGGTAGAAGTCCTCAAGCTTGCGCAACGCCTGCCTGGCATCAGCGCCGGCAGGCAGCCGCTTCTGAAGCGCCGCCGTCGTCATTGGCCGCGACACGGCGAACAGCAGGGCTTCCACCATTCGCCAATCCTGCGCGCTTTCAGGCCGTTTGGCGATCGGGTCTGCCGACTTTCGAGCCACTTCCGCCTCGCTTCCTGATCATGATTGGCGAACCTTGCGACGCCTGCCTGATTTCGATGCTGCCGAGTCTCGCCATTTCCAGCGCTGCCGCCAAGGTTGCCGCCAGGGCGGACTTTCCGAGTTCAACCTCGCTCAGCCAGTCCCGTGGCAAAACGGCAAACAGATTCGTCCAGGACCTGCGCTTCACAGACTTCGATTCCAGGAGCTCCGTGGCCATTTCCACCGAGATCAACTGTTTGCGCCCCTCGGCAACTGGCTGCATTGCCTCGCGCGACCTGACCTCAAGATAGGTTTGCAGAAGATCGAAAAGGCTCGCGGCATGCTCGAGTCGTTGAACGACCGTCGTTCCGTCCGGATTGCCACGGGCAAAAAAGTCCCGACCGAGTTGCGGACGCCGCGTCAGCTTCCCGGCACATCGGCGCATGGCCTCAAGCCGTTTCATCTGGAATGCCAACAGGTCCGCCGCGTCGGATTCCACGGCAGCGTCCGCGTCATCCTCGGGAAGGATGGTCCTGGATTTCAGAAGCACAAGCCAGGAAGCCATAACGAGATACTCGGCAGCTATCTCGATCTGCGTGTTTCTCACCGAGTCGAGAAACTCCAGATACTGGTCAACCAGCTGCAGCATCGAGATTTCCCGAAGATCGACTCTCTGCCGTCTCGCCAGATCCAGCAGCAGATCCAGCGGGCCGCTGTAGCCGTCAATGTCGACCACAAGTCGGGCGGCGTTCGGCTCGGGCAGGCTTGCCGCATCCGCTGCTCCGGTCAATTCGCCGCTCCGACGAGCCGACGGAATTCGTGCCCCAGCGCTTCGACATCGACTTCGGAGGGATTCTTCCGGGCATCCAGCGCAGCCCGGGCTCGATCTTCCGCCGCTCCCTCCAGAATGCCTGCATTGGCAGCCACCTCCTGCATTTCCGCCAGATTGCCATTGCAGTGCAGCACGATGTCACAACCGGCATCCAGCGCCCTGCGGCTGCGATGCCCGACATTTCCCGAAAGCGCCGACATTGAAATGTCGTCTGTCATAAGCAGCCCTTCAAATCCGATCTGGTTGCGGACAATGTCGAGAACGCTGCTCGACCAGGTTGCCGGTTGGCGACCGTCGATCGACGAGTAGAGCGCATGGCTCGTCATGCCGAGCGGCAAGTGTCTCAGGGATTTGAATGGCTGCCACTCCCACTGACGCAGGCTGTCCTCCGATGCATTGGTGCGCGGCAGCCGCAGGTGGCTGTCCTCCGACATTCGTCCTTGGCCAGGAATGTGTTTTGCAACCGGCAGGACTCCGCCGGCAAGGCAGGCATCTGCAACCGCCAAGGCGTGCGCGGAAACGGATTCGGGGTCAAACCCATAGCACCGGTTCCTCAAGACCTCATGGGTGCCCTCGCCTGCTATGTCGGCCACCGGCACGCAGTTTGTGTCGATGCCGACGTCGCGCAGTTCCGCGGCGATCATGCGATAGCGCAGCCACATGGCGCGAACGGACTCCGCTCTTGGCAGCAGCTGGCATTGATCGAGTGGAGGAAGCCAGGCAGTCCAGTGAGGCGGCTCCATGCGCTGCACACGGCCGCCCTCCTGATCGATCAGCACCAGCGCCTGGTGGTCCGCTGCCTCCCGGAGACTGTCGACCAACCGTCTAAGCTGCTCTCTGGACGCTATGTTTCGCTGAAAGAGAATGAAACCTAAGGGCCGGGCGTCCCTGAAGAACCGCGCTTCGCTGCCGGTGATCCCTGTACCCTCGCACCCCAGAATGAAAGAGCCGAATTTCACTGTCCGGTCTCCACGGGGATGCAGTCATTCCCGCCTGCAACAATTCTGTCGCACAGTTCACGCGCATGGACGAATTCCACAAAACCCAGGACCCTCAGCCGGTACTGGATGCCCGTGCTGCGCTCGACCCGCTCAATGAACCAGTCTCGTCCGTGGAGCAACAGCGGGTAGTTGGCCAATGCCCGGCGCATCTCGCTGGCGGCAATGGCGCTCTCCTTGAAACTTCCCAGCTGGGCGGCAACCGATCCCGCCGGCACGTTTTCGGCCGCAAGCTGCTTGCCTTCCATTCTGCCGCCAATCGCCAGGTTCCCGAGTTCGGAACTGCCGTCGCGAAGACCGGCAAAAAACTCGTTGATGATTTCCTCTCCCGTCATGGACTCCGCATTTGCGTCATCGATGCCGCCCAGATCTGGGTGCAGCGATGCGAATTGCCTAGGCGAAAGCACCGTGTCGGGCAACTTGTAGGGTGCGGGAGCATAGCGAACCGCCTTGCTGTCCGACAGTTCGGACACTCCTTCACCGGCGAGAATCTCGTTGACGCTCATCTCGGGAAAAATTGCCACAATGCCGCCCGGTTCGTCTGGCCGCCGCCACAATGGGCCTGACGCTTCAATGACGGTTGGCGTGTCGCCGCCCGCATGGATCGAGCCACGGTTCAGATAGTAGATTGCAAACACTCCTGCGAGGGCAAGCCCCGCCAGCAGGGCAAATGCCGGAATTCCCAGCCAATTCCAGACTTGAGGGCCAGTAGAGGATCTGGTGAGATTCTTTGTCATCGCTTTCCATGCCGGAACCCGTCAGTTGCCCACATTTGGCTTGTACAATGTGAACATCTGTCATTCCTTCCCGTCGATATAGCGATTCGCCGCCGGTTTGAGAAGGGCATGGCGTCGCACAAAGTTGCCGACTCCGAGAAGCGGCTGCCCATGCGCCAATGCAAGTCCCGTCTGGAGGCCGACCCGCCGAATTGCAGGCGACCATGTCCATCGGATCAGGCACTTGTCTCCCGAACCTGCAAGGCGAGCCGAAAGTGTGTGACAAGCAGCCTTTCGGTGGCATCATGCAGAAGCCTCAACTTGCTCCTACGTAGTCCTCCGTTCGATTCTGCAATTCGCCGCTCGCCGCTGCTACTCGAAACGTCCCTCGTTCAATCGCCAATATATGTCGGTCGAACGCAGCGGGGAATCTTCTGGAATATGCTCAAATGGTATTTTTCCTTCATCATCTCGAGCTGACGGATCCGCT
>JAPOOS010000152.1 GCA_026713305.1 Paracoccaceae bacterium | reverse complement strand
CAATTCGGCTCGACATCGGCATGCCAGGGCCGAATGGCATGCATTGGACCAACTGACCATCAACACAAACTGCGGAGCTTGACCGCGCCATGAAGTTCCTAAAGACAGCATCCACAGAACCCGTGGCGCAGACTCCTAGGGGCCGTATTTGTCCAGTGCCCACCGCCACAAACTACCCGGCACGCCCGGAGTTGTCGCCAAAGGCTTCTTGGCGATGTGCAAACCGACAATTGCGGGGTCATTCACCATGTAGCGAAATTCGGTTTTCTCGAATGCTTTCAGACCATCATTGCCTGTCCAATGGTAGAATGTATCCTTCGCCGCGGCCATTTCAAAAAAGCCGTATTTCTTTGCGAGGCGCGTAAACCCGTCATTGGCAAATATTGTTATTCCCAAGTCTGAAGCTGTGTAATTGCGTCCAGTCAGGCGAAAAAGGGCAGGCTTGAATAGTCGTCGTTTGATGCCCAGCCAAGGCGGAATCAGGCTCTGGCTGTTCCTTAGGTTGAAGTAATCTGAACAGATAGGGTTTGAACTGGGCAAGTAAATTGCACTGAAGCCAATCCGGGAACGACCTTCCTTGGTGAAGTACATCTTTTCCACATTGTAATTGAATTTCCTGAACAGCAGGATATCTGAATCCATCCACATTCCCTTGTTCAATCGCTGGCATTCAATGCGAAAGAAATCGCTGAAGTGTTGAATGGGACGTACAGAGCAAGGCTTGACCAGTGGATGAAGCCGCTCAATCAACTTTAGAGAGAGAACCTCCTCACCATTGGCAATTTTTACATTTGCGGGAACGTTGCTGACGTCACCGTAGGTATACAGCGTAACATCCATGTCATTTGCAACCATGGATGCAAGACAGACTTGGTCCACAAGTCGCAGCGGACCATTGATCCACAAGGTACAGATCTTATTGGAATGGTTCATTCTAGTCGATCAAATTTCGTCAATTGGATTTGGAGTGGAGCAGGACTGGCGAAGTGCCAAATCTAACATCGGCCAAGAATTTCATCGTCATTGGAGAACACTCTTGCTAGCTTGCCACAATGCACCATTGGGCATCGGCGGAGGCGCCGGAAACGCAGAGCTTAGCTTCCACGTGATCACTGGACGGCAAGAATGAGAGAAGATGGGATGAAGCTAAGCGTTAATCCAACCGGGGAACAGTGCGTGGACTGACGCGAGCACTTACAGGGACTGAGAGATGCTGCAACCCAAAGGTCTGACAATAACAGGCCAAACCTAATATTGGCAAATTGAGCCTGCATCCGCATTCAAGTCTCTTTCCGCTCTCTTCTCAACACGACCCGACCTTACTGTTTTCCCACCTAGCTCTGCAATTTCGACGGTCTCGACTGGTCCGATTGGTTCTCGAATTGTCATAGCTGATCCCATTCGCAGCGACATGAAAACTGCATTGCGCTACGCACTTCCGCGATCCGAACTAACCCACCATGAGATACGAGACATAACTCTCGACAAAATGCCTAGCGGCACCTAATTCTTCGAAGAAATTTCGCGGCACATATTTTCTATATCTCATCAAAAGAAGCCGCTCTTGAATTGCATCTTGTCCAATGCACGAGAGAGTGACGCCCACCTTGTTCCAGCAAGTTTCCATGGTCAATCCCAATTTCTGCCCCATACATCGCCAGCCTCCAAAACGAACCCTAGCATGCCCCAGCGAAACTAAACTATATGATCAGTTGTCAGGATGTGCCAATCTATGGATTGTGAGGAACCCACACGGTTGGAAGTCATGCACCAGTTCTGCAAGAAGCTCAATTTCCCGTCAAGCGATATCAAATGCAGCTATGCTCCATTTGCAATTCTTAGCCAGCCTTGTTTCGCTTCCGCCTATTCGACATAGAGAAATTTTGAGGGCTTGCTCTTATATTGGTATGGATTGACTTGGTAAACACCATTCGGCAGTCGAAGAGAAGACGCCCCAAGAAACCGCGCGGTATCTAGTTAAAGTTAACCTTGGGGCGAATTGGTTCGACGATGCTTTATGGACCAACTTTACAATCCATCGCGATTTTGAAGAAATAGCGCACACAGTTCGCAAAGTTGGCCCTATGTCCCAATCAGTTTGCGATGAAAATGTATCTGATTCGACGCACCGGCCCAATGCATTCGCCATTGACGGGGAGTCAATTTAAGGACTTGTTCCATGGCCCATATTCTGATGGCAATACGCAACCTTACTGGGGGAGGAGCAGAGCGAATGGTGCTCTGGACCACAGCTGGTTTGGAAGATCGAGGCCACCGTGTGGATATCGCAATATTTGATCCAACGATTGCCTACACCATAAATTTGCCGAGTCAGGCACGACTGATGATTTTGTGTGGACAGAGCAAAAGTGCCCGATGGCAACCAGATACTTTGCCTAGGCAGGCATACTGGCGAAGCGAACGAATTCCGCTTGTTCGTACGGTGCCGCCTATCGCCAAGCTTGTTGCTAGACATGGTATACGCTGCCTGACCGTGTTTCCGCAACCAAGAGTGTTGGGATGGGCGTGCCGATTGGCCCACTACTTTGAGCACGAACAGCCAGATATCGTCTTCGGAAACTTGGGCCACTCAGAGTTTGCTGCGTTGCTGGGCGTTCGAATGGCATTTGTGCAGGAGGCCCGCCCACCGGTAGTCTCCATACAGCACTTAGGCTTGAAAAGTGGGACAAGTTATGCCCGGTATGTGCGTTGCTTGTCTGCTGAATTCGCACACCATGTTACTGTCTCTCACGCAGTGGCCGAGAGTCTTTCCTCCACGTGCCACGTTCCGGAAGAGAAAATCACGACAATCCACAACCCGGTCGATTTGACCAGTATTGCTCGGCAGGCGGCGGCTCCAACGGATCATCCCTGGTTTTCTGATGGAGGCCCGCCGGTCATCCTCAGTGCAGGGCGTCTTGAGCCGAGAAAGGAGTTTTTCACTTTGCTGGACGCCTTTCACATATTGCGGCGTTCAGGGCACGATTGCCGCCTCCTTGTCTTGGGAGAAGGCGTGCTCCGCGGCGCACTTGAAGATCGGGTGCAGGCGCTTGGACTTGAAGATCAGGTGTCGTTGCCTGGCTGGGTCGAGAATCCCTTCTCATACATGTCACGTTCTGCGCTATTCGTTCTTGCATCTCGCTGGGAGGGTTTCGGCATGGTTCTCGCGGAAGCAATGGCCTGCGGCTGCCCTGCTGTTGCAACCGATTGTCCTGGGCCTCCTGAGATATTGCAGGATCCAGACTTGCTTGCTCCGGTGGGCGACCCGGATGCCTTGGCACAAGTCATGCTGCGTGTGCTGAATCGTCCCAGAAACAGGGAAGAAATGCGCGCAAAGTCCGCACAGTTTTCGGTCGAACGGTGTGCTGCTGCGTACGAAACGCTGATCGCAAGAGTCTTGGCTGAAGCCAAAAGCCAGGAGTGCAAAGCAAATCGGCATTCAAGCTAGTGTCTCTTCACAGTGGTTCTGAATCGCTGGATTGCGGTTTCGAATCTTCGGGCTTGGGATAGGCTTTGCCCATTTTGTCCCTGGCCTTGTCGAGGGTGAACATCCATTTTAT
>JAPOOS010000222.1 GCA_026713305.1 Paracoccaceae bacterium | reverse complement strand
GGTTGGCGGCAAGCAGGCGCAGACGCTGGCTCGGAAGCAGGTCGCCTTCCTCGGCCGCTGCCGACCAGTCGCGAATGCAGGTCTTCACCTCGTTGGCGAAGCCGGCGCCGAGATAGTGGTCGGAATAGAACTCGTTGCCGTTGACTATGCCCGTGAAGTCAATCGCCATGTGCTCAATTCCGAATCAGCCTCGATTCGTGGCAAAAGCACCACGGTTGCCACAACAAGCAAAACCTCTCAAATGTGGTGCAGCTGCATGAATCTTTGCATATTTCGGGTGGTTTGTCCAAAGAGGGGAATCACAAGGCGCGCAAGAAGCTATTAAAGCTACAGGCTGCTGTTCCTTCAAGAGTACTTCTCTTTGCATGCATTGAGAGGCACACACGAATCTGCTCGGAAATGGCCGGGTTGCAGGCGGTACTTTCGCAATTGTGGTTGCCTGCTGTTCAGGCGATCTTTGGAGTGCAGACTGCCTTGAATGGAGCGAGGAATTCAAGGCAGTACGCTGTATCGTACAATTCAGATTCCTACCCGATCACAAGGCTGGTGCGCGCACGTCAGATCACTTCATGATGTCTTGATGCATTGCATTGGGAGTGCACAGATCAATCCATGGAAGCTCGCTCCCAGACAGTCGTCGTGGAAAACCCACCAGCATAGTAGTATCCGTCGCGCGAGGAAACTGATCGCTAGTCAAGCGAACCGGAACAACCTGTTGCAAGGAAAGTAAACATGACAACCGAACGGTTTGAATTTGAAGGACATGCCGGCGACATGCTCGCCGCGAGACTGGACAGACCCGACTACCCGGCCAGAGCAACCGCTCTGTTTGCACACTGCTTCACCTGTTCAAAGGACATTCCGGCTGCCCGCCGGATTGCCGACGCATTGTCCGGGCTTGGCATTGCCGTTCTGCGCTTTGACTTTTCCGGATTGGGACATTCCGAAGGCGAATTCGCCAATACAAACTTCACATCCAATGTTCAGGACTTGGTGCTTGCCTCGAGGCACCTCAATAATTCCGGCCTGCCACCCAGAATCCTGATTGGACACTCGTTGGGAGGCGCCGCAGTGCTGATGGCCGCTTCCAAAATTGATTCGGTAAAGGCTGTAGTGACCATTGGGGCACCGGCTGATCCTAGCCATGTAGCGCATCACTTCGGAAAGAACCTTGACAAGATACGGCAGGATGGCGAGGCCGAAGTTAACCTTGGAGGAAGGTACTTTCGCATCAAGCGGCAGTTTGTCGAAGACATTGGACAGAGCAACCTCAGACCGGCCATAGCCAACATGCGTAGGGCGCTCTTGGTGCTGCATTCGCCACTGGACAGGACTGTTGGCATTGGAAACGCCGCCGAGATATTCGGAGCCGCAAAGCACCCCAAGTCGTTTGTCACGCTCGACACAGCCGACCACCTCGTAACTCGAAAGGCAGATGCAAGCTATGCGGCATCGGTGATTGCTGCATGGGTCGAGAAATACCTGCCTCCACTGGAAAGGAAGTTTGTTGGACGAGTGCCGGATGGTACGGTTAGAATCAGCGAGGATGATGCAAACGGCTTTCGCCAACAGATCTCCGTGGAGGGCAAGTTTCAGTTGATGGCCGACGAGCCGGTCAAGTTCGGCGGAACGAACGCAGGGCCAAATCCCTATCAGTTTCTTTCTGCAGCGCTTGGCGCCTGTACCGCGATGACCATACGGATGTATTCCAGGCGGAAGGGTTGGGCAGTGGAACACATTGAGGTCGATGTCACACACGAAAAGTCCTACGCCCAGGATTGCCAGGACTGCATGTCCGGAAAGGCGAAGATCGACGCCTTTCAGCGCACGTTGCGAGTAACCGGATCACTTTCCGATGAGCAACGAAACAGGTTGGTTGAAATTGCGGGCAAATGT
>JAPOOS010000301.1 GCA_026713305.1 Paracoccaceae bacterium | reverse complement strand
GTTCAAGTCGATTGTGAACATCATGGTCTCGCCGGGATTGCTGACCGACCGCGGCGCAGCGCGGGCAGTCACCTCGGTTCCGTCGATGTTCATGTACACCATCGTGTCCATGCCCATGGGTTCCAGGACTTCGACTGTACAGCCAATGTCCAGCTGGTTCCCGCTGGAATGCAGCCGCCGCTCGGTAATGTGTTCAGGTCGAATGCCGAAGACCATGTCCTTGTCGACATGGGCGCTGTAACGTCTTGACTGTTCGATGGACATGTTCAGGGTGATGTCATCCGACAGTCGAATTCCGAGGGCCGCGCCTTGCCGTGCAATCCTGCAAGGCAGGAAGTTCATTGCCGGCGAACCGATGAAGCCGGCGACGAAACGTGTCTTCGGCGACTCGTACATCTCCTGTGGCGGACCCACCTGCTCGATAATCCCCTGATTCATGACCACGATGCGGTCCGCCAGGGTCATGGCCTCCACCTGGTCATGCGTCACGTAGATGACGGTTGTCTGCACCCGGTTGTGGATCTTCTTGATTTCAGTGCGCATTTGCACGCGCAGCTTTGCGTCCAGATTCGACAGCGGCTCGTCGAACAGGAAAGCCTCGGGATTGCGCACGATGGCCCGACCCATGGCCACACGCTGTCGTTGACCGCCGGACAGCTGCCTCGGACGACGCTGCAGGAGATCGCCGATGTCGAGTATTTCGGCAGCGTGGTTGACTCGCTGGACAATCTCCGCGTGCGGGAACTTGCGCAGACGCAGGCCGAAGGACATGTTCTTCTCGACCGTCATGTGCGGATACAGGGCGTAGTTCTGGAAGACCATCGCAATGTCGCGATCCTTCGGCGGCACATCGTTGATCAGGCGATCGCCGATGAAGATCTCTCCGCCTGTAACTTCTTCAAGGCCGGCAATCATATGCAGCGTCGTGGTCTTGCCGCAGCCTGACGGGCCGACAAGCGCGACGAACTCCTTGTGTGCGATGGCGAGATCAATGCCCCTGACGGCCTGGGTCTGGCCGTAGGTCTTGCGCAGATTCTTCAAAAGAATTTGGGCCAATGCCAATCTCCTTTCACGGCGCCGGTCATGCCGCACAAATTGAGAACGTTTCACCACGGATGTCAACGGCAGCGCCAACATTGCGTTCGTGGCTGGACATGTCGAATTTCGAACTCCTGCCCTCCAGGAGCGAACCATGTCGGGACGACTGCCCAATGATCAGCCATGGCGAGGCCGGTCTCATCGGCAGACTGCAATCTGCAATTTTCGAACTCCCGATTTGACAGCTTCGAAAAAACAGTTTATTTAATTCACAAGGAATTAACAAGAGGGTGACATCATGAATCCATACAAATTTACATTGGTTGCGCTTGCCATGTCGGCCGCAATTGCAACCCAGGCCGCGGCGCAGGACATCACGTTGCGCTGGGCCCTGCATCCCGGTGCGGAAGCAGACGCCGTTGTCGAGTACTTTGCGCCTCGCTACGAGGAAGAGACCGGCATCAAGGTCATAGGCGAGATCCTGCCGGCCAATCAACTTCGCGATCAAATGTCCATCGAGGCAATCGGCAACACCAACCGCTGGGACATGGGGTACCACAGCCCGGGCTGGTTCGGCACCTTCGCGCCGCATGTCCTTGACCTTACCCCCTTCATCGAGAAGCACGGCTTCGACGTGAGCGCCTATCCGGACCTCGTGGTCAACAGCCACATGACCTCAAGCGCCCGCGAGGGCGAATACATTGCTCTTCCGACGACACCGGCCGCACCAATGCTCATCTATCGTGCGGACTGGTTCTCGCATCCGGACGAGCAGGCTGCCTTCGAGGCGCAGTTTGGACGAGCGCTCGAAGCTCCAGGGACGTTTGCCGAGTTGCGGGAGGTCGCGGAATTCTTCACCCGTGATGCCGGCGAGATGCTGGCGGGCGAGGAACTTGAGCGTGATCTCTACGGTTGGACCGACGCGCTCGGCGCCGGCGTCGGGATAACTCGCAGTTTCATAGTTGTCCTCTACTCCGCTGGCATCAGCGGCTGGGACGATGACTTCCAGCCCGACGTTGGCCACCCGATCGTGAACGAGGTCGCCGAGTACTTCGTTGACCTCGCGAAGAACACCGCCCCGCGGGAGGCTCAGAACTGGGGATTCCTGGAAGGGCTTGAAATGTTCCGCGACGGTCGCCTCGCAATGGCAACCATGTGGCCACAGGGCGTCGGCATCGTCGAGACCGAGGGTGGGGACGCCACGGGCAACGTCGGCTACACCACCTTGCCCCTTTGGGAAGGCAATCTCAAGGGATTCACGCAAGGCACACCGTTCCTCGGTGGCGGCGGCGTGTTCATATTCGACACGCCGAATGCAGACGAGGCGTTCAAGTTCCTCAAGTGGATGCTGCAGGACAACGAGGTCGAGTGGGGAAAGCGAAGCCTGCAATTCTCACGCAAGGCCCATTTCCAAAGCGAGGAACTGCGCACCCTCAGGCCGTATTACACGGAATTTCTGCCCACCTTTGAGCAGGTTCTCCAGTCGGTGTTCATCCGTCAGGGAATTCCGGAGTACGGTGCCGTCATGTGGGGCGGCGCGACGGACTACATCACCGACGTCTATTCCGGCGACCTTTCGCCTGAACAGGCTCAGGAGCGATGGGTCACGAACATGACCGAGGCATTCAAGGCGGCAGGATACCTCGAGTAGAAAGCGTATTTTCCCTTTCCCCGGCAGCTCCGGGGGAAGGGACTTCGTCCACGGTCGCGGCAAAGGGCAGCCATGACAAACATGCGTTCAAGCTTCACGCGGGGGTGGTGGTTTCTCGCGCCCGGTCTCCTGCTGATGACACTCATCGTCTCCGTGCCGCTGTTCATGGCCTTCCGCTACAGCATCCACCGGGTGTTTCTCTACCGGTTCGACGATCAGGCCTTTGTCGGACTCGCGAACTACCTTCGGGCGTTTCGCGACCCGCTGTACATCAACGCTCTCAAAACCACCGTCTTATTCACGCTTGGCTGCCTCGTGCTCTCCATCGTGCTTGGGCTTCTCGTCGCGTTCATGCTGAGTTCACGCCAGGTGCGCCTGCGCCCGACCTGGCTCGCGCTCTTCCTCGTCCCATTTGTGGTTACACCCGTTGTCGCGGGAATTGCGTGGCGCTTTTTCATGTGGCAGCAGGAGTTTGGCGTCATCAATTCAATTCTTGGCGCATTTGGCGGTCCATCACCGTATTGGCTGCTTGATCGCGAGACGGCGCTTGCCGCTGCAATTGTCAGCAACTCGTGGCACCTGACCCCGCTTGCGATACTTGTGTTCTATGCCGCGCTTACGACCATTCCGGATGAACTCTTCAAGGCGGCAAGAACCGACGGGGCGGGTCCGATCCAGTTGCTGTGGTACATCGTGCTTCCGATGCTTCGTCCGCACATGCTGTTCATATCCATCATTCTCATCACTTCGGCGTTCCGGGAGTTTGACATGATCTGGTCGCTGACAGGGGGTGGACCGGGACGTGCCACGACCGTGCTGTCGATCTTCGCCTACGATCGTGGCATCGCCAACCAGGACATGGGCATGGGAAATTCAATCGCTTTTTCCATGTTCATCATCATGGCGGTCGCGGCGTGGATCTACATCACCGTGTATCGCCGCGTCCTGGAGCACGAGGAATGATCTCGCCCCGCACCAGGCGCCGGTTGCTGGTCGTGTTGCTGCACGGCATGCTCGGCGTGTGGCTCATATATTCGGTTCTTCCGCCGGTGATGCTCATTGCGGCCTCCTTCAACTCGACGGCGCTCTTTCGGTCGCCACTCGACCTCCTGCTGTTGAGAGACTTCACGCTCACGAACTTCAGCCAGGCATTCACGCGTGGCGCCTTCTGGTTCTTCTTCCAAAACTCGGTCATCATTTCGTCCGCGGCCGTGGTCATCACGCTCGTGGTCTGCGTGCCGATGGCCTACGGCCTGACCAAGATTTCGGGACGCGCAAAGTCGGTTGTGTCGTTCGGGGTGCTCGCAATGCGGTTCATTCCATATGTGGTGCTTGCGCTGCCGCTGTTCCTTGTCTACGTCAATCTGGGCTTGGCCGGGTCGCGAGCCGGCCTACTGCTTGCACATCTCGCAATTCACATTCCGTTTGCCACCTGGATGCTGATTGGCTACTTCGAGTCCGTTCCCCCCGAACTTGAAAAGGCCGGCATAATCGACGGCTGCTCACCATGGAATCTGTTCTGGAACGTGACGCTTCCGGTGGTGCGCCCCGGCATCATCGCACTTGCCATACTCGTGTTCATCATGTCCTGGAACGAGTATCTCTTCGCATTGTTCCTGGCAGGCTCGAATGCACAACCGCTTACGGTGGGAATCACCCGGTTCCTGGGCGGTGCAGAAGCCGGGGTGGAATACGGCATCATCGCAGCATATTCCGTGCTGATTGTTTCTCCAGTAATCGTGTTCGCTCTTGCCGCAAACCGTCTTATCGTAAGCGGGATGACGGCAGGCGCCGTAAAGGGATAGTGGTTCTGTCTCCAGATGACGGTGCACACGACCGGGAGCGTCCACACAGCCAGGAAACAACCAGGCCGACGCAACTGCTCGATCAAGGCTCCGGGCAGGGTCGGCAGCAAGTCAACGAGAGCTTCATGAGTTCCAAGTTGCAAAGAGGAACCAACCAGGTTGCAATGAGGGACTACAACAAGCGCCTCCTGCTGCAGCTTGTGCGTCGCAATGGGGAGATGACCAAGGCGGAGGCAACACGTGCAAGCGGGCTGTCTGCAAACGCAACATCCGTCATTTTCAGGGCGCTTGAAGAAAGCGGCCTGATTGTCCGCGGCGACCGAATACTTGGCCGAATTGGCCAGCCGTCAACGCCGATGCGCATCAACCCGGATGCCCACAAATACGTCACCCTGAAGATCGGTCGGCGAAGCGCCGAACTCGCGGTCGTCAACTTTGTTGGCGAGATCCTGTCCCAAGTGCGCGAAGTCTACACCTATCCCGTCCCCACAAACGTTATGGACTTTGTCGGGAGGATGATGACGCCACTCCTTCGTTCGGCCAGGACTCCCTGCAACAAGGTCACGGCAATGGCGGTGGCCATGCCCTACGAGCTCTGGAGTTGGACAGACGAATTTGGCGCCCCACAGGAAGAACTGCAAGCCTGGCGTGACTTTGACATTGCAGAGAGCCTGGCCAGAAAGGTTCCCTGGTCCGTCTCAGTTGAAAACGACGGAACTGCAGCATGCAGGGCCGAACAGATCTTTGGCGAACATTTCGAGAAACAGGACTGGATCTACTTCTTTGTAGGCACCTTCATTGGCGGCGGCGTCGTGTTGAATGGAAGTGTCTTTCCAGGCAGACGAGGCAACGCCGGCGGTTTTGGCCCGATGCGCGTCCCCGACATGGATGGCGGCGACCGGCTTATAGATCATGCTTCCCTGATTGTGCTGAAGCGAAGTCTCGAAAGGGCCGGAATTGATCCGGCGAAAGTCGACCTTGAAGAAACCGACTGGACTGAATTCGGGGAGCATTTGGAGCAATGGCTAACAAGGGCAGGCAAGAGCATGTCCCACGCCGTTGTGTCTTCCCTGTCGATCCTGGATTTCGATGCCGTCGTCATCGATGGAGCGCTCCCGTCGATGGTCAAGCGCCGGCTCGTCGACGAGGTCGTCAGGCAACTTGGATTGACCGATTTGCAAGGCGTTCACATGCCAGCCGTGGAGCCTGGGCAGATCGGACGTGACGCTCGCCTGATCGGGGCGGCTGGTTTGTTGATCAATCGAGACTATCTCCTGGATCAGAACACCTTGATGAGGGTGTAAGTTGACGTTCCAGCCGAATTTCGGCTCTGTTTTCTGCGTTTTCCGTTTGCGGTCAATGGGTTGCGGGCCTGCAGACTCTTCCAGGATGGTCATGTGCTGTTGCAAGCCAAGTTGATCCGGCACGAATCGGCCGGTCGCGGGCCATCTGGGCAACGCTTGGCAACAATGGCGCTCAATGCCCTTCCGCGGGACACAGCCGACAAGCTGCAGGCTCTCGATTCGGCTGCCCTGCCTCCTGGCCGGACTTCCTTCACCGCGCCTTTTGCCGAGGACAAGTCCACGTCGCAGTTTTGAACTGGCATCCTGGTCAATGCCGGGGAGGAGGCTTGCGACCTTCGGCGACCAGTGTCCACGCGGCGAATCAGGCAGGAAACCGAAGGATTTGGGAGTGCAGGCGAGGCCTTTGCCCAATGCGGGCTTGCCAAGGAAATTACAGCCCGTGATCCGCCTTCCAAGGCGACGGTCGCTTGGCGCCCGTCAAGGAGTTCACTTTCCATCGGCGGTGATTTACAGTGCGCAGTCACAATGCCGACTCGCCCTTGGCTGTGCCAGTCACTCGCTGTCGTTGCCATCGCAACAAGGACTTGGCCCGCTGGCAGGCAATGGCGAGATGCGCCGCCAATTGACAATGCGGCGAACTCGTACAAACTGAGACCTGCCTTTGTTGACCGGGATGATTGCGCCATGACGTTTCCCAAGGCAATAGGCCGCAGGCGCTGGGAACCATGCGTTCAGATTCGACACGATCGGAGTTTGTTCACGCAACGGGAAGGCGCCGCCTTTCCCCAACTGCCCTGACAAGGAGACATTGCACTTGTCGACTTCCTCAGATTGTGGCGACATGGATTCGGTGCACAAGTCTCGGCCGACCAACTCGCCTCCCGACCACCCGCAAGTTGCCCGCGGCAGGACTGGCGTCCTGATCGCCAATCTTGGCACGCCGGACAGCACGAACTACCTGGCGATGCGCCGATACCTGAATGAATTCCTCTCGGACCGCAGGGTCATCGACTACCCTCGCTGGAAGTGGCAGCCCATCCTGCAGTTGATCGTGCTGTCCAAGCGGCCGTTCACTTCCGGCAAGGCCTATCGGACAATCTGGAACGAAGAGGACGACGAAAGCCCTCTGCTCACGATCACCAGGCGGCAGTCCGACCTGCTTTCGGCGCGGCTTGAGACGCGCTTTGGAGACCGGGTCCTGGTGGATTTCTGCATGCGCTACGGGAATCCGTCGGTTGAATCGGCGCTGGAGAGGATGCTGGCTGCCGGATGTCGCCGCATCGTGTACTTCCCGCTCTATCCGCAATACTCCGCGACAACGACCGCCACCGCCTGCGACCAGCTGTTCAAGTCGCTCAGGACAACCAAGTGGCAGCCAGCGATTCGCGTGGTCGAACCCTATTTCGACCATCCGAAATACATCGACGCCCTGGCCAGTTCCGTTGAGGATGAATGGCCGAATCTCGAATTCGAGCCCCAGAAGCTGCTGGTCTCGTTTCATGGACTGCCAAGGCGCTATCTGCTCGAAGGCGATCCATACCATTGCCATTGCATGAAGACAGCGCGCCTGCTGCGCCAGCGGCTTGGCTGGAGCGGCGAGCGGCTGTCCGTGGCCTTCCAGTCCCGGTTCGGTTCCGAGGAGTGGCTGAAGCCATATGCGGTTGAGGAGGTGGTTCGACTGGCAAGGGGCGGCTGCGAGCGGCTGGCTGTCATGGCGCCGGGATTTGCCTCGGACTGCATCGAAACCCTGGAGGAAATTCAGGATGAGATCCGCGACGAGTACATTTCCGCGGGCGGGCGGCGCTTTGCCTACCTGCCCTGCCTCAACGACAGCCCGCAACACATCGACATGCTGGAAAGCCTCGTCATCGAGAATCTTGCCGGCTGGGCTTGTCGGCGCCAGGCAACCGACGCCGTGGTCAGTGCAGCCAGTCCCTCAGTATCGGCAGCAGAGGCTTGTCGGCCGGCGGCATCGGGTACTTGACGAGATCCCTTGCACGGACCCATTTGAGTTCGCTGTGAACCCTTGCCACCGGTTGCCCGGTCCATTTGCGGCACACGAACAGCGTCAACAGCAAATGAAACTGCGGATAGCTGTGGCTGGCAAAGGTCAGCGCCGCCAGACAGCTCTGCCAGGTGTCGATGGACAGCTCCTCGCGCAACTCTCGCAACAGCGCCTCCTCCGGGGTTTCGCCCTTCTCGACCTTGCCTCCGGGAAACTCCCACAATCCACCTAGAAAGCCGTTGGGCGGACGTCTGGCTATGAGCACCCTGCCGTCGCGGTCGAGCAGCGCGACGGCGGCCACCAGAACCAGCTTCATGAACGGTAGTCGGCGTTGATGGCAACGTATTCGCGGGTGAAATCGCAGGTCCAGACGCGCGCCGACCCGGTGCCCATTCCCAGGTCCACCGAAATCAAGATCTCCGAACTGCGCATGCAGCGGGCGCCGTCGGCCTCGCGATAGCCCTGCGCGACCTGACCCCTTTCGGCCACCAAGACGTCTCCGAAGCTGATGGCCAGCAAATCGCGCTCCACGCGTGCGCCGGACTTGCCGACCGCCATGACGATTCTTCCCCAGTTCGGATCCTCGCCGGCGACGGCGGTCTTGACGAGAGGGGAATTGGCTATCGACCTAGCCACCCTGTCGGCATCGCCGTCGGTTGCGGCGCCGACAACTCTGACCTCAACAAGCTTGGAGGCGCCTTCCCCGTCGCGGGCAATCTGCTGTGCCAAGTCTGCGAACACCTGCTCCAGCGCCGAGGCGAACTGCCGCGCCGAGCTCGATTGCGCATCCTCGATGCGCGGACCCCGAACACGGCCCGTGGCCGCCACCAGAACCGTGTCCGAGGTCGATGTGTCTCCATCGACGCTGACGGCATTGTAGGTGGTGGAAGCCGCGCCGGCCACAATGGACTGCAACAGTGTCTGCTCGACCGCCGCGTCCGTGAACACGAACGAAAGCATGGTGGCCATGTCAGGCGCGATCATGCCCGACCCCTTGGCAATTCCGGCAATGGCGATCTCGGATTCACCGACTTCGAACTTGCCGCCTGCCCCCTTTGGGAACGTGTCGGTCGTCATTATTGCGCGGGCCGCATCGGCGATTCCGTCCGGATCGAGGCCGCCGGCAAGCTGCTCCAGCACCGCCGTGATCAGAGATTCGTCAAGCCTCTCGCCAATGACTCCGGTAGAGGCCGTGAGGACGTTGCAGGCAGGGATTCCCAGAATCGAGGCAGCTTCGGCGCACAGCCGATCAACCGTTTCAAAGCCGACCGAGCCGGTGAAGGCATTGGCGTTTCCGGAATTCACGAGCACGGCAAACCCGTCCCGCCCTTCGGGCCTTGCGCAATGGCGCCGCAGCTTGTGAAGACAATCCTCGACGGCTGCCGAGCGCGTCGCCGACTGCGTGAACACGCCGGCCATCGTGCTTCCCGGGCAAATGCCGGCAAGCATCACGTCGCTTCGGCTCCGGCTCTTGATGCCCGCCGTGCATGCAGCATAGCTGACGCCGGGAACGCGTGGCAGACGAGGAAAGCCCTTCTCGGGAGCCAGCGGCGAAATTCGGCCGGGGCTGCCGCCGGACTCGGCAACGGCCGCAAGCCGGCTCTCAAGTTCGGAGATTCTGGCCTGCAGCCGCTTGACCTTTTCTCTAAGAGATTGTTCCATGAAACGAGAATGACCGGAAGAAAACGAGAACTGTCTGGCAGCATGGCATTTCGCTGCGCGCGTTTCCGACACAACGGAGGTCCCGTGTTGTGGCGTCAGGCCGCCCCGCGGATGTATAGGCCCAACGGCGGCAGCGTGCAATGCGATGCCACAGTCGCCGCAGCGGCAGTTCGCGGGCGATCGGACCGGTAGCTGCAGGAGTGTCCGCCACGTGAACCGGGATTTTGGTGGGCGGAAGGGCTCCTACAGCATATCGCTCGACAATGTCTCGCTAGGCATGGCCGGACGCACCGTTCTGGATCGGATAACTGCCGAGATTGAGCAGCATCGTGTCGGGATCGTCGGCCTCAACGGCTCCGGCAAGTCCACACTGGCAAGAATTGTGGGCGGACTCGAGGCTCCTTCCAGCGGCACGGTTCGCTTGAACGGCTCCGACCCGTTCCGTGACAGGCATGCAGCCATACGGACGGTCGGCATGGTCTTCCAGAATCCCGACCATCAAATCATTTTTCCGACCGTGATCGAGGAAATGTCCTTCGGCCCGATCAATCTTGGCATGGCAAAGGCGGACGCCCAACGGTCCGCTCAGCGCCTCCTCAAGCGTTTCGGGAAGCCCGACTGGGGTGAACGGCTGGTTCATCAACTCTCGCAGGGACAGCGCCATCTGGTTTGCCTGCTCGCCATCCTGATCATGGAGCCCGAACTGCTTGTGCTGGACGAACCGTTCACCGGGCCGGACCGGCCAACGGCCCGCAGACTGCACCGGCTCCTGGACGAGGTGGGCCAGGCCGTGATCATGATTACGCACGAAACCGAACTGCTGTCGGGCTACGACCGAATCATCTGGCTTGACAGGGGACGAATTCGCAGGGATGGTCCCCCGGGCGCCGTGTTGGATGAATTCGACCGCGAAATGGAAAGGCTGGGGGAATCCGATGCTGTCTTTGACGTGTCCGGCTAGGACCGTTTACCACGAAATTGCGGCGGGACCGAAACTGGTCTTCCTGCTCCTGTTCACAATGGCGCTGTACCTGTTCAGCGAGCCATGGCTGGTTGCGGCCGCGTTTGTGCTTGTGGCGGCTCTCCATGTCATGCCCGGGATCTGGTTGCTGTTCGCCGCTCTGCGTCGGCTGCGTCCGCTGGTCTGGTTTCTGGCGGTTGTCCTGATCTGGAATGCCGTTGGCGGCGAGATTCTCCTGGGCGTCGTCACCGGCCTGAAGCTCGTGGCCGCGGTCGCATTGGCGAACCTGGTGACAATGACAACGAGGCTTGACGACATGCTGTCGCTCCTGCGGCGAGCCATGAGGGCCTTGCCGTTTCCGAGACGGCACGGACAGGCGCTGGCGCTTTCGGTCGCTCTGGTTGTCAGATTCATCCCGGTCATGACCGAGAAGGGCCGCTTGCTTTTCGACGCCTGGCGTTGCCGATCGACGAGACGGGCCGGATGGCGGGTCGTTCCTTCGCTTGCCTGCATGGCAATCGACGACGCCAGACACATTGCGGCCGCATGTCGGGCTCGCGGCGGAGCCGGTGAGGGACTGTGGAACGACAATTAGCTCTGGTCGCATTGATGGCGGCCCTGACGGCGGCGCTTGGACTGATACCGACATTCACGCTTCCATTCGGTGTTCCCATCACTGCCCAAACAATGGGGATAATGCTCTGCGGCACGATCCTCGGTTCCAGGCTTGGCGCACTTGCCGCCCTGCTGTTCATTGGTCTCGTCGCGCTCGGACTCCCGTTGCTGGCTGGTGGAAGGGGCGGATTGGGCCTGTTCTTCGGCCCTTCGGCGGGATTTCTGCTGGGCTGGCCGCTTGCCGCCTATTTTGCCGGCCGGACAATGGAAGCCATGAAAGTCGGCAGTGTCTTTTTCAGGGCGGCCTGGGCGGCAGTGTTCGGCGGGATGATTGTCCTTTACATGCCAGGCATCGTTGGCATGGCGATAACGCTGGATTTGGCCATTGGCGAGGCAAGCATATTGTCGGCCGCATTTCTGCCTGGCGATCTCGCAAAGGCAGGGCTTGCCGGAGCCGTCACGGCCTTTCTGGCCCGGGTGAGGCCGGAAAGCGTGCTGTCCTTGACTTCGACGGGTTGGTGCCCGGCAGTTTCGATGTTCGCTCTTGCAAGACGCTGGTTCACCGGCGCTTTCCGGAAAAAATAGCGTTGCATCGGCGTGCTGCAGTGGCTGACGGGGACAACAGGCCCGCTTGACAGGGTGGCAGTCCGGAGCTCGGTGCAGCCCTTCGAATTCCATCGACGGATACAGCGATCGGCAAAGCGGCCCATTGCGAGATCGCGTGACGCCAACGCGCGGCTTTGACTGGTTGGAAGAGTTGTCGCGCAAGTCAGCGGATGCGCATGACAGCTCGGCAGGGCATTCGCGGCGGAAACCAGCCGCACGAGCCGAATCCCGTTGTCAGGATCGACCGATTCGGCTCAGAAGGCGCGCGTAGAAAACCGTCACGATTATGCGGAACAGGTGATGCACGGTTATCGCAACCGGGCTGATCCCCAGGCTTAGCGCAATCAGGCCCATTTCGGTAACGCCACCGATGGTGAAGCTGAGGAACAGGGAATCGAACCCAATCGGCACGGTCAACGAAAGGAGACCCGCAAACGCCATGCTGATTGCCAGCCCCGCCACCGATGCAACGACGCCCAGCTTGGCGGCCCGCACCAGCATCGGCAAGCTCACGGTCGAGAACATTACGCCTAGCCCGACGCCAATGAACAGCTGGGAAGTCTCGAGCAGCCAGGGCGGGCTGGGGGTTTCCAGCACGCCGGCGGCATGGACTGCCGCGCTCAGCGCCAGGCCGCCGATGAAATGGGGAAGAGGTATGCGAAGCGCCTTTCCGCCAACCATGCCGACGGCGGCCAGCGCCAGAATCACGGCGGCATCGCCGAATCCGCCTTCCACCTCCGAAAACTCCTGCCCGGCCGCGCTTCCCACCAACGAACCGGACCAAATGGATATGCCCAGAGGCACAACAATCACGATCAGGCATACCCTGATGAAGTGCTGCACGCCGAGAATTCCGCCATCGCCCCCGGCCTCGATGCCGAGGGCCACCGACTCCACCAAGCCGCCGGGCATCGCTGCGTACTTGGCCGTCGCCGCATCGTACCCGCCCACCGTGCGATAGAACCAGGAACCGAGCCACTGAATCAGGACAATGAAGACCAGCATTGCCAGCAGCGATTTCCACAGGCTTGGAATGGTGTGGATCAGCTCCTGATCGAAGGTCGCGCCGATCATCACCCCGATCACGCCCATGAACACCTTGCGGAGCGCTTCCGGATACTCGATTTCACGGTTGCGAACCGTTCCAATTGCAATGGAATAGGCGGCCGTAAACACGAGGCTGCCCACGAGGTAGGGCATTGGCAGTCGCGCCAGCTCGGCCAACGCCCCGCCGCTGGCGCCGACAATCGTCACCAGTGCATAGCCCGAAAGCTTGCGCAGGACAGGCCGCGGCATTCCGGCGTTCAATCGACGGACTCCGAGCAGGGACGCTGGCCATCATCCGGAAGCGAAACAGGTTCGCCGTTTCCTCCGCCGAGGCCGGCGAAGCGGCTGAATCCAGCTTCCGCCAGCCCGGTCCGGCCATGCCCTGACCCGCGACCGCATGCGGAGGCCGCCATTTCCAAGCTTCGGCGCGACAGGCGTTTCACTGGCCGGCCTCGTTTCGCTCGCCATTGGAGCATGCATGGCTGCACTCCGCCGCGGCGCGAGCCCATTCGCTGTTGCCTTTGCCGACGCAACTCAAGAGGTCGCCTGCCTTGAGAGCGCCCATGACCGGAGTGAACCATTTTGACGGTCGCCCTGGGTTGGCAACGGCATCCCACAAATCGTCAACTGTCGTCGCAAGCAAGCTCGACCGTTCAACGGCGTGAACTGTGTGTCCAGGATCGACATGTGGCGCAACTGATCGCTTCACGCCGTCGGAAAAACTTTCAAAGTCGATCGGCAACCGCCTTCTCCTGCTTGAGGATGTTTCGGGCAACCTGCACTCTGCAACCGAAACAAGCGCTGCGGCCGGCCACCGGTCGTTTGGCCAGATTCGACATGAACCACTTCCTTGGAGCAATGCCCTGGCTCTCCGCCGGCGAAGCCTTGATGTCCGGCGCCGCTTGCGGGAATCGAACTTGACCTGTATCTGTTTGCGACTCCCGGTTACAGCAACGGAAGCGGACAGACAAAGCCCGGAGAACGGGCGCCTTGCCTCCGGCGGCGATGCGCCTTCGAAATGACCTTGCAGCGGTACCGGCAAATGCAGCCTTGGACAACCATTGTCCACCGCAAAGAGACCGGAACGCTCGGGCAGGAAGCCAGGATTTGCAGTCCTTGGACGGAATGAAGGGAGCATCCATGAAGCTGACCGTCGCTGAGCTCTTCGCAAGAATGCTGATCGCCAATGGCTTCGACAACCTCTACTGCCTGCCAGGCGTTCAAAACGATCACTTTTTCGACGCCCTCCACGATCACACCGATCGCCTGGCGCCGATCCATACCCGTCATGAACAGGGCGCAGCCTACATGGCAATGGGCGCAGCGATGGCCACCGGCAAGCCGCAGGCATACTGTGTCGTTCCGGGACCTGGATTCCTGAATTCGACAGCCGCTCTGTGCACTGCGCTTGCAGTTGGCGCTCCGGTGCTGGCCATAGTCGGTGAAATCCACTCGAATGCCCTTGGAAAGTCATTCGGCGCACTGCACGAGCTGCCCGATCAATTCGCCATCCTGCAACAATTGACGGCAGGAACACGCCGCATCGTTGACGGCAAGTCCGCAGCAGAGGTCATTTCGGCGACGCTGCAGGATCTCGTTTCCGGAAAGCCCGGGCCGGTGGGCATCGAAATCCCCTATGACAAGTGGACGGCGCAGGTTCCCGGACTGCCGGACAATTTGCAGGTGTCGCCCATCCCCGGTCCGCAACCTGATCCGCATGCGCTTTCCGAGGCAGCCGACCTGCTTTCGCGGGCAGACCGGCCAATGCTCGTGGTTGGCGGCGGTGCACAGGATCACGGAGATGCGATCAGAGCGCTCGCCGAACGCCTCTCGGCAGCAGTCCTCACCTTTCGTCACGGACAGGGCGTTGTCCCCCACGACCATCCGCTGCGAGTCAACTTGCCGGAAGCGCATGCCTTGTGGCCGCAGGTGGATGTGGCTGCCGGCCTCGGTTCGCGCCTGAGCACGCCACTGAAGTGGGGAGTGGACGATGGGCTGAAACTCATCCACATCGACGTCAACAGGCTGGAGATGGGCCGCGTGTGCGAGCCGGACGTGGGCGTGCACGCCGACCTGGCGGATGCTTTGCCGCTGCTTCTTGACTCCATCGATTCGAGGCCCGCAGCCAGTCGCCACTGGCGTGAGGCCATCGCCAATGTCAGGAAGCGCTTCTCGGAAATCTACGCACGCAAACTGCGGCTCCAACAGCTGTACCTTGAAGCAATTGCAGCCGAACTGCCGCCGGAGGGAATCTTCGTCGAGGAAATCACGCAGATCGGGTATGCGTCGCGCCTTTTGTATCCTGCCTCTCGACCCAGAACCTTCATCTCGTCGGGCTTTCAGGGAACGCTTGGCTTTGGGCTGCCCACGGCGCTGGGTGTTGCTCATGCCCGTCGCGACGTGCCGGTTGTTGCGGTTTCCGGAGATGGCGGCGCGCTGTTTGCGATCGGCGAACTGGCAACGGCCACCCTTCACAGCATTCCGCTCAACCTGGTGGTGTTCACCGACAACTCCTTCGGCAACGTGAGGCGCGTTCAGGAGCGGCTGTTTGACGGCCGAACCATCGCGAGCAATCTGGACAATCCCGATTTCGTCAAGCTGGCGGAGAGCTTTGGCGTGCCCGGTCTGCGTGCCACCTCGCCGGACGAACTGCGGCTGCGGCTGCGCGAGTGCCTTGCCATCGATGGTCCGGCGGTGATCGAGGTTCCGGTCGGGGAGTTTCCCTCTCCCTGGGGCTTCTTGCTGCTTCCCCAGAACCGTGGCACGAAATCACCGCCTCATCAGGCCTTTTTCTGATCTCCTTCTGATCTCTCCCGAGGGGCGACGGCGCTCCTGTCTGCGCGTGGCGACGGCTTCAAGCGATTGTTGCCGCTGCCGGAAGCCGGCTGTTCAAGTCTCTTGTGGAAATCCCCAAGTTCCGCTCCCTGGAGGGGATCGGGCTGCAGCCGCTCGAAGCCTCCGGGCCGCGGCGGTCCCGTCTTGCGGCCTGCAATCCACCGCAAACGGACATTGCCGTCCTTCGGGTCCGGCCGTCAACCGGGCAGCGGTTCAGTAGGGCATTGGATGCTCTTTGTGGGCAGCGTCGATGTCCTTCTGGCACTGTTCGTCAATTTCAGTCGAGACACAGCGCAGGAGATGTTCCAGCTGCTGCGACGTTGTGGCGCCAAATATTGCGGAGGCAATGAATGGACGTGTCCGGCACCACGCCAAGGCCATGTGCGTCAGGTCCAGCCCGTTGCTACGGGCAACCTTCTGGTAGGCGTCGACTGCCTTCCAAACCCGGCTTGTCACGCGTCCACCGAGATTCGGATTGTGTTCCATGCGCGAACCCGGCGGCGTTCTTCCATGCTGGTACTTTCCGGTGAGGAGCCCGGCGGCGAGCGGGGAGAAGGCAAGCAGTCCAACATCCTCGTGGTGCGACAGTTCGGCAAGGTCGGTGTCGTAGAGGCGGCAGAGCAGGCTGTACTCGTTTTGAATCGCCACGACCCTGGGCCATGACCTTTCCTCGGAGACGCGCAGCCACTGCGCGGTTCCCCAGGCGCTTTCGTTGGACAGGCCGAAATGCCTCACCTTTCCCTCGTCGACGAGCGCCTGCATGGTCTCCAGCACGTCATGAACATGCGCCTGCATTTCCGATCGGCTCTGAAACGTGGGATCGTAGCTCCAGTTTTGGCGGAACATGTAGGATCCACGATTCGGCCAGTGCAGCTGGTAGAGGTCGATGTAGTCCGTCTTGAGCGAACGCAGCGAATTGGACACGGCAATCCTGATCGTGTCGCCGGAAATCGGCGCGCCGTCCCTCACGATGCTCTGGCCCGACCCCGAAACCTTGGTTGCGACCATGATGTCCTTGCGACGTCCTGACTTGGCAATCCAGTCGCCGACGATGCGCTCGCTGTCTCCCTGGGTTTTCTTGCTGATTGGATTGACCGGGTACATTTCAGCCGTGTCAAGAATGTTGATACCGTGATCCAGCGACATGTCGATCTGCCGATGTGCGTCCGACAAAGGCGTTTGAGTGCCGAAGGTCATTGTGCCGAGGCACAGTTCGCTGACTCGAACGTCCGTTCGGCCCAACCTGTTGTATAGCATCGAGTTTCCGCCTCCGCGTTTCTGCTTCGTTGTTCTGCAAGCCACATGCTGACTCAAGTCGGGCTTGAATGCAACATGGCGGGATTCCCGCTGCCGGCGCCGGCCGTGCCCCGGCGACGCGCTGCCCGTCCATCCGAAGCGCCACAATCGGCACAGCTTCGACTGCCCGTCGGCGGGCGTGATCGTTGACAGTGGTGGAAGGGCAACCTAAATCATTCCGCAGGGCCTTCCGATCTGGGGGCGCATCCCAATCGGGCCATGTGGCGGCTGTCGGCGCCGCCCTGCGACCACCCGCTCAATCCAGGAGATCTCGACCAGGTGTTTGGCGTTGCAAAGATTGCGAGAAAGGTGTTTGGCTCGCCGAACGACCGGTTGCTCAAGTCGGTCGGTGGGCTGGTTGCCAGCATCAACGGCCTCGAAACCGAGTATTCCTCCCTGTCGGACGCCGAAATCAGGCAGAAGACCGACGTGTTCCGGCAGCGTGTTGCCGAAGGCGAGGAACTGGACAGCCTGCTGGTGGAGACTTTCGCCCTGACCCGCGAGGCCGGAAAGCGGGCTCTGGGACTGCGCATTTTCGACGTTCAGTTGATGGGCGGCATCTTTCTCCACCGCGGCAACATCGCCGAAATGAAGACCGGCGAAGGCAAGACGCTGGTGGCCACGCTGCCCGCCTACCTCAACTGCCTTGGCGGAGACGGCGTGCACATCGTGACCGTCAACGACTACCTGGCGCGCCGCGACGCCGAATGGATGGGCAAGGTCTACGCGGCGCTCGGGGTCAGCGTCGACGTCATCGTGCCCGGCACGCCGCGTGACGAAAAGCGCGCCGCCTATCGGGCCGACATCGCCTATGCCACCAACAACGAACTGGGGTTCGACTATCTTCGCGACAACATGGTCCCCGACCTCGAGTCGATGGTGCAGCGCAGGCACAGCTTCGCCATCATTGACGAGGTCGATTCCATACTCATCGACGAGGCCCGGACGCCGTTGATCATTTCCGGTCCTTCGGGGGACCGCTCGGAACTCTACAAGGCAATTGACAAGCTGGTTCCCGACATCCTCGACGAGGACATCACGATCGACGAAAAGACCCGCAACGTAACCTTGACCGACGCCGGCAACGACCACGTCGAGAAGCTCTTGCACGAACGGGAGCATCTTCCGAAGGATCAGAGGCTCTACGGTCCGGAATCGGCGACCATTGTTCACCACGTGACGCAGGCCCTGCGCGCCAACAAGTGCTTCCTCAAGGACAAGGACTACATTGTTCGCAACGACCAGGTTGTGCTCATCGACGAATTCACCGGCCGCATGATGAAGGGCCGCCGCATGAGCGACGGCCTCCACCAGGCAATCGAAGCCAAGGAAGGCGTGGACATTCAGCCCGAAAACGTCACCCTGGCCTCGGTGACCTTCCAGAACTATTTCCGCCTCTACGGCAAGCTCGCCGGCATGACCGGCACGGCGCTCACCGAAGCGGAGGAGTTCAAGGAAATCTACGGCCTGGGAGTTGTCGAAATCCCGACCAACGAGCCGGTCGCCCGGGTCGACGAGGACGACCAGGTGTACCGCACCACGAAGGAGAAGTACCGCGCCATTCTCGACTCCATCAGCCAGGCGCATTCCAGGAAACAGCCGGTGCTCGTCGGCACGACCTCGATCGAAAAGTCCGAGCGCCTTTCGAGGCTGCTGACCAGGCAGCGCCTGCGCCACAACGTCCTCAACGCCCGCCATCACGAACAGGAAGCCAACATCATCGCCGAAGCCGGGTGCCCGGGAGCGATAACCATCGCAACCAACATGGCCGGCCGTGGAACCGACATCCAGCTCGGCGGCAACGTCGAAATGCGCGTCTTCGAGCGGATGGACAAGGACGACAGCCTCGACGCCACCGAATTGAGGCGCCAGGTCGAAAGGGAAATTGCCGACGCGAAGCGCCAGGTGATCGACGCCGGCGGCCTTTATGTGCTGGCGACCGAACGGCACGAGTCGCGGCGCATCGACAACCAGCTGCGAGGACGTTCGGGGCGTCAGGGAGACCCGGGCCGTTCGGCGTTCTTCCTGTCGCTGGAAGACGACCTGATGCGCATTTTCGGCTCCGACCGCCTCGACAAGGTGCTCAACACGATCGGCATGAAGGAAGGCGAGGCCATCGTCCATCCCTGGGTCAACAAGTCGCTCGAACGGGCCCAGAGCAAGGTCGAGGGGCGCAATTTCGAAATTCGCAAGCAGCTGCTCAAGTACGACGACGTCATGAACGACCAGCGCAAGGCCATATTCGGCCAGCGGCTGGAAGTCATGCAGAGCCGCGACGTCAGCGAAATCGTGCGCGACATGCGGCACCAGCTCGTCGACGACCTCGTAGACCAGTACCTGCCGGAAAACTCCTACCCCGAACAGTGGGAAATGGATCGCCTGAAGACCGACGCAAGGCAGTTTCTGGGGCTCGATCTTCCAATCGAGGAATGGGGCGAGGAGGATGGCGTCGACGACGAACAGGTCCGGGAACGCCTCTACGAGGCATCGGACAGGCTGAATGCCCGTCGCGAGAAAAGCTTCGGCGATCAGTGGATGAGAGCGATGGAGAAGCACTTCCTTCTCCAGTCTCTCGACGCAAACTGGAGGGAACACCTGGTCACGCTCGAACATTTGCGTTCGGTCATCGGGTTCCGTGGCTATGCCCAGCGCGATCCCCTCAACGAATTCAAGCGCGAGGGCTTCGAACTGTTCGCGACCCTGCTGGATTCCCTGCGCAGGGTCGTCGTGCGAAACACCGTCTTCGCACAGCCGCTGACGCCGGAACAGGCCCAGGAACTGATTGAGCGGCAGCAGCGCGCCAAGCAGATCGAGGAAGCCCTGAAGCAGCAGAAGGCCGCCGCCAACGGCAGCGGGCAGCAGGCGGTCATTCGGACGCGCGGCAAGGCCATTCGGCGCCCGGGCCGAAACCAGCCCTGTCCCTGCGGTTCAGGCAGAAAGTACAAGCACTGCCACGGCAAGGGGCGCTAGCCTACGAAGTCACTGGCCTCGACAGCGCCATTTGCGTTCCGGGACCGCCTCCCGGCAGCCGGGAGCCTCCAATCAAGCGCTCCTGGTAGCTCCCGGGGGCAACGGACACGTTCTCCAGCCAAAGCCTTTCGGGCTGCCTTGCCGCCAGCCGACGGTCGATCACGACCTCGTCGAAACCGCTCTGCCGGGCCTGCCGGTACTGATCCGAAATCAAGTAGCCCTGTGCCCGCAGCCGCCCGCGGTAGCCAAGCCGGCGGATCGATGCCGCCAGGCTGAATCCCCTTCCGTCGACGAAATCCGGGAACGGAATGCGCACCACCCGCAGCCAGCAGAAGTGGAGCGGCAGACAGCTCGGGTCCTCGTCGTTTTCGAGGTGCAGAAGCGCCGGCGCCTCGACGCCCTTGCACAATGTCTCCAGCGACATGAACTCGGCGTCGGCCAGATCGTCCTCGTGAAAGCCGTCGTCGCGCACGACTATGCCGTTCATTTTCCTGCAGCACGCCGGAACCTGGCCGGGCGCTTTCTGGCGTTGGGGTACAGCGCTTCCTTGAACGGCTTCACGCCAACGCGCCGGTAGCAGTCGAGAAACGATTCTGCGCTGTCCCGACGCTCCAGCATGTAGCGGTCCACGAGCCGTTCCAGCGCCGGCAGCAAGTCCTCTGCGGAGAAGCCCGGCCCGGCCCGGCGGCCGATGGCCGCCGTGTCGGCGCCGTCGCCGCCAAGCGTGATCTGGTAGTTCTCGACGCCGGCACGGTCCAGTCCGAGAATTCCGACATGCCCGACGTGATGGTGCCCGCAGGCGTTGATGCATCCGGAGATCTTGATCTTCATCGGGCCGATCTCCCTTTCCAGCCCGAGTTCGTCGAAGCGCCTGGCAATGTCCTTTGCGATCGGGATCGACCTTGCGGTCGCC
>JAPOOS010000182.1 GCA_026713305.1 Paracoccaceae bacterium | reverse complement strand
CCGGAGCCATTGTCATATGTCCGTGAATCGGGAACGGAGCGCGAACATGACGAACTGGCGATTTTACGGCCGGCAGGAAGAACTGGAGCGGCTCACCCGCCTGTTGAGCTCCAGGTTGTTTTGCACACACAGTGTCAGCGGTCGGCGCGGTGTCGGCAAGGCAAGCCTGCTGCGGGAGGTCGCCGCCAGGAGGCGAGGCGACCCGCCGCTGGTGCATTGTGAACTGCCGGAGCCCGTCGATGGCGGGTCGGAGGCTCTTGCTGAAATCCTCGCGAGGGCAGTCGAAGTCGCCGGACTCGCCGGTCTTCATGCACGGTTGCTGCCAACCCTCAAGAGGCGCCTGCCGCAGTTCCGATTCTGCGAAATGGTCGGGCGCCTCATCGAGAGCGGCGTGATTGTGGCTCTTGACGAGTTTCACCACGCCAGGAAGCTTGGTCTCGAGAGCCAGATCAAATTGATGATCGACACCTTCCGTTTTGCCAAGCGGGTCTCCTCGGTAAATCCGCAACGTTGTGGCAAGCTCTTCCTCTTGGGGTCGCACCAGCAGCAGATGTTGCGCATGTTCCTCAGCGACCGGCCGCTGCACCTCCGTGTCGACAGCGGCAGTTCGTTGCGCCAATGGCGAATTCCTACGGTGCTGGAGATGGCCGCCGAGCAGAGGCTTCTTGATCGCCCGGGGCGCTTTCTAACGTTGTGGACCGCCTTTGGCGGCATGCCGGGTCATTGGGAGCGCTTCGCGACGCACGATGAATGGGCAAAGTTGCGCGACTTCGATGCCTTGGACGACGACCGGGCATGGCGCGCAGCCTTCATCGAGGCCGAGCTGAACCATCTTGAGTCTGTGCCGGAGGATCGCTACGACAACCGGGCCTTCGTTGAGTTGACGCCGGAAGGACGGCAGATTCTGTTGCATTTGGGCCGGGGACGTCGACGGGGCTGCACCATCGGGGAGTTCCCGCCGGAAATGAGCAAGCGAGCCGAGCAAACACTTGAGGACTCGCTGGACGTTCTCGAGGGTCATCTCGAGCTGGTCGGACCCGTCTGGGAATTCCTGGGGCCGACAAAGCGGTGGCGCGTCATTGACAACAACACCCAATTCCAGATCGATGTGATGCCTGCCGGCAGAGGAAAGTCGCGAAGGACGGGTCTTGATGACCCGGACGGTGTTTCTTGGCAAGAGCTCGCGCTCCGGCGACTGGAGACGCATGAAGGAGCGGCGCTTGAGAAGCTGACAACGGCCTGGCTTGTGGAAGCGCCGGGCGTGAACTGGGCACGACAGGGAGTCTGGTTGCCCGGCGTGCCTGACATCGACGCGATGGCGTTTGCCGGAAAGGGAAAAGACCGAAAGTTGCTGCTGGCGAGTTGCAAGCGCAACGCCGGGAAGCATGATCCGGCCAAGCAGCGACAACAGTTCGAGGAGTTCATGGCGGCTCTGGATGTTGCAGGAAAGCGAGAGAGGGCGGATGCAATCCGCGGGATGCCGCGGCGTTTGATGCTGGTGTCGCCAACATTCACGGCTGCTGACCGGGAACGGCTTGCCATCGCGGGTTTCGAGTGTGTCGGCATTCGCGACATGGCGCGTTCGCTCGGCATCGAGGCAGACTGTTGATTGGCAATCTGGTTTGAAGCGATTGTCCTGCGGTCCTTCAGTTTCTCAGCGGCGTCTTCTTCGCGATGCCTTGGTGAGCGAATTTCCGCCTTCGGGCATTTCAGCCTTCATTCGGAGATCAGGGACTTCTGAAATCGGAGAGTTTCCACCGGGAAACAGGGGCTGTCCGGAATGCCCGCTTGTGGAGGATGTGGCGATTGCCGACAGGCTGAAGGGTCGTCTCTGGCGGGATTGAACGGCGCGCCTTCGCGGGCTCCCGCAGGCAGGTGGAATGAGGTTGGCTTGCATCCGATGCCTCCAACCTGTCGATGCTGCTCAAGTTCAAGTCGGGCGTGTCGCCTAACCTCGCAACAATGCCGGAATTGATCCTGGCAGGGCGCCAAACGCCTGCCCGGCTTGCACGTCAGTCGAAGTCGTACTGCATCACGACTTCCGAAAACGGCAATGGTCCGATGGCCTCGCCATTCTCGATGACAAAGATGCGGTCCGCCTCGCGCATTGCGGAAACCGAATGCGTCACCAGAATCACAGTCTTGCCGCTGAAGGCTCTGCGAACCATAACTTCGGTCTGCCTGTCGAGCGCTGCGGTCGGTTCGTCCAGAAGCAGGATGGGAGCCTCGCGAATCAGCGCTCTGGCGATGGCAATTCGTTGCCGCTGCCCACCTGAAAGGTTTGAACCTCGCGGGCCGCAGGGCAGCTCAAGGTCGTTGGGCAGGTCCTTGAGGAACTCGGTCACGCACGCATTCGTGGCAGCCTCCATCAGCTGCTCATCGGTTGCGTCGAGACATCCAAACCGGATGTTGCGTTCGACTGTATCGTCGAAAATGCCCGGATCCTGGCCAACGAAGGCAAACTGCCGCCTCAATGCGTCGAGCTTCAGGTATCGGATGTCCTCGCCGTTCAGAAGGATTTGTCCGGACTGAATGTCGAATATGCGCATTAGCAGGTTGAGCATCGTGGTCTTGCCTCCGCCCGAACGTCCGACGAGCGCCGTAATCTGTCCAGCCTCCGCCGAAAAGCTCGTGCCCTTCAGCACTCTTGAGCCGTGCCTTCCCCCAAAGCCAAATGAAACGTTGCGGAATTCGATGACAGTCAATTGCCTGGGTTCCCGTTTGTTGCCGATGCATCGGAAGAAATTTGCAGGATGGATGGGGCGTGTTCGGTCATGACGTATATTCTCGACAGGGAGATCCTGAACACCTGCCACATAGTGATCGTGTTTCCGATTCGCCTTATCGGGTCGAAAAGCAGTATGACTGCCGTGAAGAAGCTCATGAACTGACCGATCGTCTTGCTGCCGTCTATGACGTCGCTGCCGGCAAGCAGGAGCATGCCGAAGAAGCCGATTCCGGCAAGCACGTCCACCAGAGCCGGAACCGCGGCGGCGCCGGCGGTCACCCGCATTGTCGCGCGGCGGTACCTGATCACCAGCCGCGATAGGTAGGACTTCTGCAAGTCCTCCAGACCGTAGGCCTTGATCGTCAGAATGCCATGAAAGATGTCGTTCATGCGGACGGAAATGCGGGAAGCCGATGCTCTTTGGATCTTCGCCCAATGGCGGGTTATTCTTTGGAGTATGAGAACAGGCATGACGAGCAGAGGGGCTGCCACAAAGGTCGCGACTGTCCACCACCAGTCAATGTTGATGGCCACGACGAGCAGGGAAATCACCGCGATGCAATCGCGGGCTCCGCTGGCCACAAATCCACTCCACAAGGCCTTGACGGTGGACGTGTCGCCGTTGATGCGCTCCATCAGTTCGCCAGGCGAGTTGTCCAGAAAGAAGAGGTAGTCCAGACGCAGCACCATCTGCATCAAATCGTTGCGCAGCGACTGCCACATCCGCTCTCCGATGTTTGTCGTTATGAGGCGATGCACAAACCCCGTAAGTCCCCTTACGAGGAATATGCCCAGCACGAAGATCGACAGATGAAGAAGCGCCGTGTAGTCCTTCGTCAGGAAGACATCGTCGAACATTGGTCCGACCTGGTAGCTCAGGAATCCCAGCAGACTGCCCTGAATTGCCATGAACACCACTGCGGCGATCATGCTCGGTGTGTGCTTCTTCAGGTAGCCATGCCACATCCATGAACTGAGCATCGCAGTGCTGATGGTCTTGTCAACGATCTTGTGGTTCATGAATGTGCGTTGCCTTCGGTGAAGCCCTAACTGGTCGGAACTTGGCGCACTGCCGCCGGAACACCTGCATCACGGGAATTCAGCCTCGTGCGGCCGTGAAGGCTGTGCTCCTGTTTGACCTTGCAGTCCGACCAACAGGATTATCGAATTACATTGGCGGTTTTCAACCGGATAGGCTGCGTCAATTCTTGCCGGTCCCGCCGCCGCATGCCGGAATTGACCTGCACAGGCCATCCCGATAGATGGAGCGAGGGCCATTGGAACCAACGCGAGGCTGAACCACCGGCATTGGTCCTGCGAAACGCAGGCTGCACTCCGCACGAATGAACGGTTGGGCCATTGCAATGGCCGGTTGCCAATACAGTTTGCAGGAGCACTGGCATGAAAGACAGTTTCGGCCGCGGATATGTGGCAATTCCGGGTCCTTCCGTCCTGCCGGACAGAGTGCTTCAGGCCATGATGCAGCCTGCTCCAAACATCTATTCCGCCGAGCTCGCAGAGATGGTTGACGGGGTTCTGGCCGATCTCTGCCGAGTTGCCCGCACCGACCATCATTGCTGCATCTACATTTCCAATGGCCATGGCGCCTGGGAGGCGGCGCTGTCCAACATGTTCAGCCGCGGCGACAGAATACTGGTGCTTTCGACGGGACTGTTTGCCGAGGCATGGGGAGGCTTTGCCACGGCCATGGGAATTGAAGTCGAGGAAATCTCGTTCGGAAAGAGCTCCGATGTTGATGCATCTGTTGTCTTTGACCGTCTTGAGCAGGATGTAGAGCGCCAAATAAGGGCTGTGTTGATCGTGCACACCGACACTTCCACTTCGGTGCGCAACGATGTGCAGAACATCGGAAAGGCTGTTTCAGAAGCTGGACACCCGGCCCTGTTTGCCGTTGACTGCATCGCCAGCCTGGCATGCGACCAGTTTGAAATGGATGAATGGGGTGTGGATGTCGTCGTGGCCGGAAGCCAAAAGGGCCTGATGACCCCGCCTGGCCTCGGTTTTCTGTTTTTCAACAAGCGAGCTCGCGAGACATGCAGGAACGCCAACTTGCGCACTCCCTATTGGGACTGGGAGCGCAGAATAGACCCCGAGGAGTTCTACTTGCTGTTTTGCGGCACTGCGCCGACCCACCACTTGTTTGCCCTGCGCGAGGCGCTCAATATGCTGCTGAACGAGGAAGGGCTGGAAGCCGCAATTGCCCGGCACGCTCGTCTCGCCCGCGCCTGCTGGGCCGCGATCGACGCTTGGTCGCAGCGTGGCGATCTGTCGCTCAACATCAGGGAACCCTGCAAGCGCAGCCATGCTGTTACTACAATTCGGGCAGGCAAGGTTGATGGGCTGCGCATACGCAACTGGGTGGAGGAAAACTCGGGCGTCACGCTTGGCATCGGCCTCGGCATGGCCGTTCCACCGGAACTGACATCGAGCCGCTATTTCCGCCTGGGTCACATGGGGCATGTCAATGATCAGATGATCATGGGATTGCTTGGCTCGATAGAATGCGCGTGCCAGGCGCTCGGAATTGAGAGGGGAGACGGCGCTTTGGATGTCGCTGCCGCAACTCTGGCCACTGCCCGTTCCTGACCCGGAGGCGGTTTTCAAGCGCAGGAAAGTCCCTGCATTCGCAGTGGGCATTCCTGTGTAGGGGATGCGGAAACCCTCAAGGCAATCCCATCAGAGTTGCAATGCAACGTCGTGGCTCGGTTGGGTTGTCTCGACGAATTTGCAGCGCTTGGCTCTCCTTGTGCCCCTGCAACTGAGCCAGTAGCTGCAAGTCTTCCGGTGTGCTGCCTTCCCATGGGCCTGCCAATGGACCCGAACCGTAGCAGCACAAGGCAAACGAAAGGAACAGATGTCGGGCAATCACCGTATCTGGAAATTGACGGCGCAGGCGCGTGGCAGATTGTCGCGGAAAAAGCTCAATTGTGTAAAGAAACAGGCATGACCTAGCGAGTTCACGAAATCCGTGGTCCCATTCACACCTTTGTTCGGATAGACGGTGAAGAGCGGAAAGTTATCGATTCCCGACCTTTCCAGCGGCTAAGGCAAATCAATCGGTTGGCTTTCGCTCATTTGGTTTGTCCTGGAGCAACTCACAAGCGATTGGAGCGCTCATTGGGCGTGATGGAACTTGCCGGCCGAGTGATCGATGTTGTCACCAATCAAGACAATTTCAGTGATTGTCTGAGGGAATTGTTGGATGAACTCAAAGGCCCCGAAAAGCCTTCCCACTGGCGAATGGTTCTTCGGATCGCTGCCTTGTGCCATGACTTGGGCCGCCAGCCCCTTTCACATGCTGCCGAAAGACATCTGCTGCCGGCCGGCTGGAACCACGAGAGGCTGACGCGAGGCATCATTGAAAGCGACGAGATGCAGGAGACATGGAACAAGCTGACTCCTCCACTTCGATCAGATGACATTGTCATTCTTGCCGTAGGCAAAAGACACGCCAATGACCTGGAATTTTCCGATTGGCAGGCAATCCTCTCCGAGATCATTGCAGGCGACGCATTTGGAGGCGATCGCATCGACTGTCGGTTGCGTGATTCACATCATGCCGGTGTTGGCTTCGGCAAGCTTAATCACCATTGGCTGATCGACACTGGAAGTTGGAGCGCCGCAAGGGCGCGATCTATTCGCCAAGCAGGGAACGAAGCCTTTCGATCGCTTCCTCAACGAGATTGCGTTCCCCCTCAAGCTGGGCTTTCCGCAGTCGAGTTTCCTCGACCACCGTCGCGGGCGCCTTGGTGACGAAGGCTTGGTTGCCTAGGCGTGCCTCCATCTTTGACAGTTCGCTGTCGATCTTGAGCCTTCTGCTTTCAAGACGACCGAGTGCGTTTTGCAAGTCAATGTTGGTCGGCAGCTGTAGGCTGAACAGGCTGTTTCCAACCTTAAAGCTGTAAATGCCCGAGGAGGCCCCCTCCACGACCACTTCACTGAGCCTTCCCAATCGCATGATCGGCTCTCTATAGTCGTCAAGCGCGGTCTTGTCGGTCTCATCCAACTCCATGACGTGCAACGTCAATGGGGCGCTGGCTGACAGGAGCATTTTGCTGCGCTCCGATCTGATGAACCCGACCAACGAAATGACCCACTGAATTTTGGCATCGGCGCCAGGGTCGCGCAGTTCCTCGGAACTCAGCATTGGCCATTGCTGCAGCACGAGCATGCCTTCCCCGCACTTGCGCAAAGCCCAGAGCTCCTCGGTAACGAACGGCATGAATGGATGCAGCAGTCTCAGCGACTGCTCAACTGCCCACGCAATCGTGCCTCGCGTCTCCAAAGCGACTTCAGCGTTGCCGGTGGCTAGCAGCGGCTTGGAAAGCTCAATGTACCAGTCGCAAACCTTGTGCCAAAGAAAATCGTACAAGCCATTGGCAGCGTCGTCGAAACGATAGGCGGCAAGCGCGGCATCAACGGATTCAGTGGCGGCAGCGGTGGCGCCAACGATCCACCTGTTGAGGCTGTGCGACACGCCGTTTGGGTTGAAGTCCTGCCGACTGTCGCAGTTGTGGAATTCGGCGAAACGTGCGGCATTCCATATCTTGGTGACAAAGTTGCGGTATCCGGCGACACGGGATTCCGAGAGCTTGAGATCACGGCCCAGGGAAGCCATCGACGTCAATGTGAAGCGGACGGCGTCCGCTCCATACTTGTCGATCAAATCGATCGGATCGATGACGTTGCCAAGCGACTTGGACATTTTCTTGCCGTGTTCGTCACGGACCAATGCATGAACATAGATCGTGTCAAAGGGGATTTCCTTGACCACGGCCAGTTGCATCATCATCATTCTCGCAACCCAAAAGAAGATGATGTCAAAGCCAGTCACCAAGACGTTGGTGGGAAAGTAGCGCGCAAGTTCCGGCGTGTCCTCCGGCCAACCGAGCGTGCCGACCGGCCACAAGCCCGAAGAAAACCAAGTGTCGAGAACATCCGCGTCTCGTTCGATTGATCTGCCTCCGGCAAGGCGCGAAGCTTCCGCTTCGCTGGCTGCGCAGTAGCGATTGCCTTCGGCGTCGTACCAAACTGGTACCTGATGGCCCCACCAAAGCTGGCGCGAAATGCACCAGGGCTCGATGTTTTCCAGCCAGGCGAAGTAGATCGATTCATACTGAGCAGGATAGATGCGTGTCCGACCGTCGCGCACGGCGTCCATGGCCGGTTGCACAATTTGCTTTGCATCCACAAACCATTGATCGGTGAGGTAGGGTTCAACGGCGACCTTCGATCTGTCGCCATGGGGAACAGCATGCCGTTCCTCGGAAACCCCGTCCAGCCAGCCCTGTTGACGAGCAAGATCGACGATGCGCCTGCGGGCGTCGTAACGATCCAGCCCGTCCAGATCCAATGCCTCGGGAGCCGTGTCGCACCCCTCCAGGAATTCGGCGTTGTCCTTCAGCGTCATGCTGGCCTTGGGGGTCATCACGTTTACGGCCGGCAGTCCACAGCGCTGCGCAACTTCCCAGTCGTTGAAGTCATGGGCCGGAGTGATCTTGACCGCGCCAGTTCCCTTTTCCGGGTCGGCGTAGCTGTCTGCAACGATCCTGATGGAGCGGCCGGCCAGCGGGAGCTTGACGGACTTGGAAACCAGGTGGCTGTAGCGGCTGTCGTCAGGATGGACTGCAACGCCGGTGTCGCCCAGCATGGTTTCGGGACGGGTTGTTGCAACCACAAGGTAGTCTCGGGTTTCGAACGCCGTTGGTTCGCCGTCCTCGTCGTAGGCGATTGGATGCTGGTAGGTTTCGTCGTTTTCCAGCGGATAGCGAAATCGCCACATCTTGCCGGAAACCTCGACCTGTTCGACTTCAAGATCGGAAATCGCGGTTTCAAAGTGAGGGTCCCAATTGACCAGTCGCTTTCCCCGATAGATGTAGCCTTGTTCATACAGGTTTATGAAGACCTGCAGAACGGCGTCATGAAATCCCTTGTCCATCGTGAAGCGGTTGCGCGACCAGTCGCAGGATGCTCCCAGACGTTTGAGTTGACCGATAATCTCGCCGCCCGAGCGTTCCTTCCACTCCCAGACCCGTTCCAGGAAGGCCTCGCGTCCCAGTTCCCGACGTGATGGCTGACCTGACTTTTCGAGTTCGCGCTCGACGACCATTTGTGTGGCAATGCCGGCATGGTCGGTGCCCGGCTGCCACAGTGTGGCGAAGCCACGCATTCTGTGCCAGCGTATCAGGATGTCCTGGATTGTGTTGTTGAAGGCGTGCCCCATATGCAGCGCGCCGGTCACGTTGGGAGGCGGAATCAGGATGCAAAAGGACTCGGCGTCATCCTGGGCGCCGGCGCCTGCAAGAAACGCGCCGGACTCTTCCCATTGCCGGTAAATCCGCTGTTCCGCTTCGGAAGCATCAAAAAACTGTTCCATGAAACTCCATCCTGGCGACCACTCAGTCCAGCGCGCCTACTTATGGGAATGGCTGCCCGATTTGAAGCATTCATTGGCAAGGGGCAAGGTGACATGGCATTGGAGCTGCAAACGCAGTTTCCTGCATGGGCGTGCCTTCGAGCTTGTCTGTTGAGCGTGGTCTCTGGGTCTTTCGGCAATCCAGGCGTCACTCGAATGCAATTGCGACGTCCAGCTGACACCTGCTCATTCGGTCGCTCGGACATTGCTGCAGGGCATGAAGGGGATTGTGTTCCTTGCCGGGAATTGCGGGATACTTGACCAAGCGGTTTCATGTTCCGGGTGACGCGGCATGGTTGGCCCAAACTGGAACCGGCAGGACTCCATCAAGTGGTCTGCTGTGTGTCTTCCGGCGGATGCGTTGGAACTGCCGCGGCCTGACGTCAGGTGAGTGAAGCAAAACGCAGTGGAAGCCCAAGGTGTCGGAAGGGAACCTTTGGCCGGCTCGTCGGAGGCGAGCCGGACCGGGAATCAAGGCATGCCGCCGCTGGCGTGTTCGGGGGTTGCCGCAAGGCGCCGAAAGTCAGGGAAACTCTACCGTCCCCCGCCCCCAAGCCTTGTTGTCGCGAAACTCGCCCGTGTAGACGGTGCCGTCCTGATAGGTGATTTTTCCGTTGCCTTCGCGCTTTCCCGCCACGAAGTCACCCTCGTACACGGTGCCGTCCTGGTATGTGGCGGTTCCGGCGCCGTGCATCAAGTTGTCCTTCCACTCGCCTTCATATCTGAAGCCGTTGGCGGCATGGAATTCGCCCGTGCCGTGCCGTTTTCCGTTGAGGACCGATCCCTTGTAGAGGTCGCCGTTGCTGTACGAAATCTCGCCGTCCCCGGTCTGCTGTCCGTCCTGCCACTCCCCCGTGTAGGCTGCGCCGCTGGGGTAGGTCACCGTACCCGTTCCGGAGAACTGTCCGTCCTTGAAGCCGCCTTCGTAGGAAACGCCGTTTTCAAACTCAATCCGACCCGTGCCATGCGGCTGGTTGCTGTTCAGGTCGCCCTGATACTTTGCGCCATTGGATAAGGTCAGGGCGCCTTTGCCGCCCTTGGGCACGCCATTCTCGAAGGAGCCTTCGAAAACATCGCCGTTCCCGCTTGTAAGCTTGCCCAGCCCGTGACGAAGATTTTCGTAGAACAGCCCTTCATAGGTGTCGCCGTCGGCGAACTGTTCGACACCCTGGCCATGCAGCTGTCCCAGTTTCCAGTCGCCGGTGTAACTGTACCCGTCCACTCTGGTCAGGGTTCCCTGTCCGTCTGGAAGCATGTTGACGATGTCGCCCATGTACACGGTGCCGTCGCCGTTCTCGATCGTGCCCTTGCCATTCAGACTGCCGTTCGCCCAAACGCCGGAAAGTTTCTGGCCCGAGGGACGGACGATGGCGCCCTCGCCGTGGCGCAGGTCGTTTTCGAACTGGCCCTTGTACACCGTTCCGTCGACAGCGGTCTCGGTGCCGGCGCCGTGGCGCATGCCTTTGCTCCAATCGCCTTCATAGGACACTCCGGACGGGTATGCGACCTTGCCCTTTCCGTGCGGGCTTCCTTCCACCACATCGCCTTCGTACACCGAGCCGGTAGGATAGGTGATCTTGGCCGTGCCGGTCCGCAGACCCTCCTTCCAGTAGCCCTCGTAGATGTAGCCGTTGGACATTCGGAAAGTTCCGTACCCGTGACGTTGGCCGTCCCGGTGCTCGCCCATGTAGACATCCCTTTCAGGAGCCGGCTGGCTTTGCTGTTGTGCCAATGCGGGACCGGCGAGACTTATCGCCAGAAGCGCTGCAAGTGAATTTCTCAGAAATGGTGACATTGGGTACGTGCTTTGAGCAACCTTTCGGGAACAATGTACATGCAAAATTCAATCTAGTCCAACAACCGATTTCGTACAATGAAATACTGGCGCCTTTCAGTGCAAATCGTGCGGGTAGGGTTCGCTTCGGAGCACAGTTGAAGGGTCGATCGGCTGCATTGGGAACCTTTTCAGGTCCCGCTTGCTCGAGGTGGCGTGTTCCCGGGCCGAAACCAACATCATCCGCCTCGGATGCCTCCCCTTCCTGCGATTGATCCCCGTGATCTTCGTCGGAGGGAACTGGCCAAGCCTCCAATTCAATTGATGTTGAGTTGAACGCCTCGATGAATGGGTCGGGGCCGATTGCGCCCGGAACACGGGGCTCCCACCACATTGTTCCCGGCCCTTGAAGCAGTCCGTGAGCGACAGGCAAGTCCACCCGCAGGCGAATGCATGGCGTCTTGGCGTCAACCGCAAGCCGGTGATTGGCCCTGGACCGCCCAAGCAGTCAATTCCGGCGGAACGGCAAGAGTTCGGGCAAAATTGGCGCCGTTCAAGCCATATGGCTTGGTGCGGTGGCGCGCATCGGCGCAGTTGCAATTCACGCAGCCATTTTCTAGTTCATGTTCCGCTGGAATGCTGCTCGCATGAATCGCAGAGTGGCGCGCCCTGTGGAGCCGCAAGCGCTGCGATTGGGCATTGGACGCGCCCTTGGCCCTGCGGCCCTCGCTGACACGGTGTGTTCGGTTGCGGGCCGCCAAAACGCTGGCAGAGGTGTGGATGTGGACACGAAGTTCAAGTATGTGTGTGACGCCTACTCGATAGAGTATTCGGGGTCCGAAGAGTTTCTGGAATCGAGGTTGCCTGCAATTGTCCGCGAATTCGCTGATCTTTCAGACAAAATGGCAAGGGTTCCCCGCAAGGAGCTTGAAGAGGAAGCGAACAACGCATTGCCCGGACTGGCGGTGTTTCTGAACGAGCAGCCGGACCAATCCCAAGTCAACAAGTTCCTGGCAGCCGCGGCTTGGCTGCAGCTGAGCCAGGGGAAGAACGAACTGCGAACGGGAGATGTCACAGAGGCGATTCGCGAGCATCACCACATACCCCCAGGAAACAGTTCGGACTGCTTGAGCAAGAACATCAAGAAGGGCTATTGTCAAAAGCTCGCCAAGAATCCCATCAGATTCCAGGTGACTTCCGCGGGGATGGCGCGGTTGGGCTTGTCCGTCTAGATACCCGAACTCAATCGAACAGGAGGCAGAACCACCGTTGCTGCGAACGGCTGGCGGTTATCTCAGGCAGGTAACGTCCTACCCAATCGCGGCGCCCGGTTCGACCAAGCATGACTGAAAAATTTCGACTGGCGCTGGCCCAGCTCAATCCCACGGTTGGGGCCATTGAATCGAATGCCAACAAGGCGAAGGCCGCCATCGCCAAGGCGAAGGCCGCCAACGCCGACATGATCGCGTTTCCCGAAATGTTCCTGTCGGGCTATCCCGTTCAGGACCTGGTCACCAAGACAGCGTTTGTTAAGGATTGCATGCAGTGGGTCGGCAGACTGGCGCGCGCCGAGGAATCGGGAATGGCAATCGGCATTGGCGGCCCCTGCCTGAAGGAGGGTCGAATCTACAACGCGTACTTCGTGCTTGCCGACGGCGCGGTCAAGACAACCATTCTCAAGCACCATTTGCCCTTTCTCGGCGTGTTCGACGAGATGCGCCAGTTCGCCATTGGACCGATCTCGGGACCATACAAGATTGGGCCGGCAAAGATCGGCAACCCGATCTGCGAAGACGCATGGTTTGAGGACGTGTGCGAAACCCATGCCGAATCCGGCGCCGAGATGTTCCTGGTTCCCAATGGCTCGCCCTACTACCGTGGCAAGATGCACCATCGCATCAATGCCATGGTGGCGCGCGTCGTCGAAAACGGCCTGCCGCTTGCATACCTCAACATGGTCGGTGGACAGGACGACCAGGTGTTCGACGGCGGTTCGTTTGTTCTGAACAGAGGCGGCGCGCTGGCCTTGCAGCTGCCCTGCTTCGACGAGCTCGTCGAAATCGTGGAATTCACCTCTGGCCGGCAGGGATGGAGCGCCAAACTGGGCCGGCTTGCGGCGATACCCAACGACTACGAACAGGATTACCGCGCGATGGCGGAAGGCTTGCGCGACTATGTCCGCAAGTCCGGATTCCGCGCGGCGATGGTTGGGCTGTCGGGCGGCATCGACAGCGCGCTTGTGGCAACTCTGAGCGTGGATGCCCTTGGCGCCGACAACACGCGGTGCGTGCTGCTGCCTTCTGTCTACACGTCGCGCACATCACGCGAGGATGCCGCGCAACTGGCCAGCAGGCTGGGCTGCCGGTTCGACGTCATTGAAATCGCTGAACTGCAGAGAGCGGTCGGCGAAAGCCTTGGCCCTCTGTTCGACGGCCTGCCGGCTGACAGCACCGAGGAAAACGTTCAGGCACGACTGCGCGGCCTTCTCTTGATGGCGATTTCCAACAAGTTTGGAGAGCTGTTGCTGACGACAGGCAACAAGTCCGAGGCGGCGGTGGGCTACGCCACGATTTATGGAGACATGGCCGGTGGCTACAATCCGATCAAGGACCTGTACAAGAGCCGTGTGTTTGAAACCTGCCGGTGGCGCAACGAAAGCCACCGCGCCTGGATGAAGGGACCGGCTGGCGAAGTCGTGCCCGAAAACATCATCGTGAAGCCTCCGACAGCGGAACTGCGACCGAACCAGAAGGACTCCGACAGCTTGCCGCCCTACGAAGTCCTCGACTGCATCCTCGAAAAGCTGATCGACGGCGACCAGCCGATTTCGAATGTCGTGTCGGAAGGGTTCGACCTTGAAACGGTGAAACGTGTCGAGCAGATGATCTACAGGGCGGAGTACAAGCGATTTCAGTCCGCTCCCGGCGTGAGACTGACCGAAAAGGCATTGTGGCTCGACCGAAGGTATCCAATTGTGAACCTGTGGAGAGACAGTGGCCTTGTCGATTGAATTCCTGAAATGCGGCACAAGATGGCAATCATGACAACAGAAGTCGTTTGCGGCATTTGCGGCAGGACGGAATCGACGCATGGCGACAGGAAAGCTGCGCCACCCGCACGACAGTTGAATCGGACTCCTCGATGAATTCCACTCCAATCACACGATTCGCGCCGTCGCCGACCGGCCATTTGCACATTGGAAACGTTCGAACCGCGCTGTTCAACTTTCTGATTGCCAGAAAGGGCGGAGGAACGTTCATTCTGCGCTTTGACGACACCGATTCAAGGCGTTCGCGGCAGGAATACAAGGATTCGATCCGCCGCGACCTGGAGTGGCTGGGCCTGACCTGGGATCTCGAAGTGTCCCAGTCCACCCGATTGATCAGATACGACGAACAGGCTGAACAGCTGGCGGCTGGAAACAGGCTCTACGAGTGTTTCGAGACGCCCGCCGAGCTTGATCTGAAGCGCAGGCTGCAGTTGAAGCGGCGGCGGCCGCCGGTCTACGACCGGGCGTCGCTGCGGCTGACCGACGATGAAAGGGCTGATCTCAGGGCCCGCCACCCCGGATACCGGCGGTTTCTTCTCGACGGTTCCCGGGTTGAATGGACGGATGGTATTCACGGCCCCGTGTCGGTCGACTCCGCCAGCGTTTCCGACCCGGTGCTGGTTCGGGCGGACGGACGCTACCTGTACACGTTTGCTTCGGTGGTCGATGATCTCGACATGGGCATAACGCACATCGTTCGCGGCGCCGACCACGTCACAAACACGGCCACGCAGATACAGATCATGCAGGCGCTGAAGGGAAGGCTGCCGAGCTTTGCGCATCACTCGCTGCTTACCGGCCCCGCCGGAGAACCTTTCTCCAAGCGGCTGGGCACAGTGGCCATCGGCGGCATGCGGAAGGACGGGATTGCGCCCGAGGTCGTCCTGTCGCACCTGGCCAGCCTCGGTTCAAGCCGCAGTTTTCGGCTTGCAATGGAAATTGACGATCTGGTCGAGCAGTTCAGCCTGGAATGTTTCAGCGCCAATCCGACCCGCTACGACAGCGGGGACTTGACGCTGCTCATGTCCGAGTACTGCCGCCGTCTTCCCTATGCGCAAGTTGCCGACCAAATCGGGGAAATGGGCGTGCCGGACCGAGTCGCGGCACAGTTCTGGCGAACCGTCCGCGGCAACGTCCGCCGGATATCGGAAGCGTCCGACTGGTGGCGGATGTTCAGCCAGGGGGCGGAACCGCTGATCCGGGACGAAGACCGGCAGTTCGTCAGCGAGGCCCTCGAATTGCTTCCCGATCCACCCTACGACGAAGGCGCCTGGAAGCGTTGGACCGAAGCCGTTGGAAAGCGTACGGGCCGCCGCAGGGCAGCCCTCTACATGCCGCTGCGGATGGCATTGACCGGCCGCAGAACGGGTCCGAACATGCAGGACATAATGCCGCTGCTGCAGACTGTCCGAAGACATTCGGGGAGCTCAGGCTGAAGTTTCTGCGGGAATTCGGTGCGCGGGTCGGATTCGGGCTGCGCGAAACAGGCATGACGGAAATGTTGTGCGGACACAGGGAATGAAAATGGACAATCTGCTGAGAACGCCGCTCTACGATCTGCACACGCAATGCGGTGCCAAGATGGTTCCATTCGCAGGCCATAGCATGCCGCTGTACTTTGCCGGCGGCGCGCTGAAGGAGCATCGCGCGACGCGCCTGTCTGCCGGTCTGTTCGACGTCAGCCACATGGGGCAGGTGATTGTCAGGCCAGTTGAAGGCGGCAAGGCTCGGACTGCCCGACTGCTCGAGGGCCTGATGCCCATCGAAATCGAGAATCTTCCGGCAGGTCGGCAGCGCTACGCCCTGTTGACCGATTCCCAGGGCTGCATTCTCGACGATCTCATCGTCGCCAGTCGCGAGGATCACTACCTTCTGGTTGTAAATGCCGCGACAAAGCAATCCGATGTCGACCATCTGAAGGATTCGCTGGGAGGCGCCTGCGAGGTTTCGCTGCTCGAGGACCGCGCGATGCTCGCATTGCAGGGACCGAAGGCTGAAAGTGCGCTTCGGGCCGCGGTCGATGGTGTGCCCAACATGCGATTCATGGACTGCGTGACGATTCCAAGCCCCTTTGGCGAGCTGTGGCTTGCCCGGTCGGGATACACCGGCGAGGACGGGTTTGAAGTTTCCGTGCCCAATCGGCACGCCCGCGAACTGGCGCGGACATTGCTGGCGCAGGAGGAAGTGATCCCCGTCGGGCTGGCGGCGCGCGACAGCCTGCGCCTGGAAGCCGGCTACAGCCTCTATGGCGCCGACATCGACACAACCACGACGGTCGTCGAGGCAGGGTTGGCCTGGTCGGTCGGCAGGTCGCGGCGCAAGGGCGGCTCGAAGGAAGGCGGGTTTCCGGGCTCCGACGTGATATTGCGGCAGATGGCCGGGGGCACACGGCGGCGAATGGTCGGTCTGCAGCCGCAGGGACGATTGATTGCCCGCGCAGGATTCAGAATTTTCGACGACAATGTCGGCGCCGCGCAGGTCGGCGTGGTGACATCGGGCGGTTTCGGCGCTACCATAAACCGGCCTGTCGCACTGGGTTACGTGGATGCCGGCAGTTTGTCGTGCACCACATTGCATTTCGAGGCTCGAGGCAGGTTTCACGGCATCAAGATCGTGCCGAGACAGTCCATTGCGCCAAATCTTAACAAGGGTTGAGTCGGATCTATGAAATACACCAAGGATCACGAGTGGGTAGTCTACGACGCCCCTGAATTCACGATCGGAATCACCGAATACGCAGCCGAGCAGCTGGGTGACGTGACCTATGTGGAATTGCCGCAGGAGGGAGACTGGTTGGAGGCGGGCGACGAAGCCGTCGTCATCGAGAGCGTAAAGGCTGCATCCGAAATTCTTTCGCCGGCATCGGGAGAGGTTGTGGAGGTCAACCAGGAACTGGCCGACAATCCGGCCTTGCTCAACGAGGATCCTCAGGAGTCCGGATGGATCTTCCGCATGGTGCCGGAGGATCCCTCGGATTTCGGAGATCTGCTGGACGAAGATGCCTATGCCATGCTGACTTCACAATGAAGTCGGGCGGCGGCTACAGTCCCTATGACTTTGCGAGGCTCCGTCACATAGGGCCGGACCCCCGGGAAATCGCCGAGATGCTTTCGACGGTCGGCTTCTCGACGGTCGACGAACTGATCGAAAGCGTAATTCCGGCAAGCCTTGAACGCGCCCGCCACAGGTTTTCGGAGACGGGAGAGCTCGGCGCGGCAATGACCGAACATCAAGTGTTGGTCCGACTGAGGGAGATCGCCCACAGGAATTCGACCTTCGTTTCGCTCATCGGCATGGGCTACCACGGAACGCTTCTGCCGACAGTCATCCAGCGGAACGTGCTGGAGAATCCGGCATGGTACACGGCGTACACGCCCTATCAGCCGGAAATCAGCCAGGGCCGCCTGCAGGTCCTGCTGACGTTCCAGACAATGGTCTGCGACCTGACCGGCATGGAAGTTGCAAATGCGTCCCTGCTCGACGAAGCGACGGCCTGCGCCGAGGCGATGCTCATGGCGCGCCGCATCGTGCGGGCGCGGCACAACACGTTCTTTGTGGACGAAGCCTGCCATCCCCAGAACATAGCCGTTCTGCGCACCCGGGCCGAACCCCTGGGCATCAGGGTGAAGGTTGGGTCGATGGACGATCTCGCCGGCGAGGCAAGTTTGTTCGGGGCGATTTTCCAGTATCCCGGGACTTGCGGCGACGTTCGAGACCTTTCTCCGCATGTCGAACGAGTGAGGCAGGCCGGCGGGATTGCCGCCGTTTCGGCAGATCCGCTGGCGCTGACGGTGGTCAAGGAGCCCGGCGCCATGGGCGCCGACATTTGCGTCGGGTCCGTTCAGCGGTTTGGAACGCCGCCGGGCTACGGCGGGCCGCATGCCGGCTACATTGCCACAAGGGAAAAGTACATTCGGCAGCTTCCAGGGCGAATTGTCGGGATCTCGCGGGATTCCCGGGGCCAGACCGCCTATCGTCTGGCTCTGCAAACACGGGAGCAGCATATCCGTCGTCAGCGCGCCACGTCAAACATCTGCACAGCCCAGGTGCTTCCCGCCGTAATCGCCTGTCTCTATGGCGTCTACCACGGCAGAGACGGGTTGACCGCCATCGCCCAACGCATCCACTCGGCCGCCGTCACCTTGAGGGAGCGCCTCGAGGCGGGAGGCTACGAGGTTGGCCCCGACGCGCTCTTCGACACATTGCGGGTCGACGTAGGTGCAAAACGCGATGGAATAATCTCCCGCGCCAAGGCCCAGGCACTCAACTTTCGGGTGATCGACGACGCCACGATCGGCATCTCGCTCGACGAAATGACGGACCTCGACATTGTTGAACGCATCTGCGCGAGCTTTGAAGTGGAGCCGCCCGATCATCTTCCGTCGGACCGCAGGGGAATACCGCAGGACTTGCGGCGCAAGTCCCGTTTCATGCGGCATCGAGTGTTCAACATGAACCGTTCGGAAGCCTCGTTGACAAGGTACATCCGCCGGCTTGCCGACCGCGATCTGGCTCTTGACCGCACGATGATCCCGCTGGGGTCGTGCACGATGAAGCTCAACGCGACCACCGAAATGTTGCCGCTTTCATGGCACAGGTTCACTCACGTTCATCCCTATGTGCCCGACGATCAGGTGCAGGGCTACCTCGAGCTGCTCGACGACCTGGAAAGAATGCTGTGCGCGCTGACCGGATTCTCCCGGTTCTCCATGCAGCCGAATTCCGGCGCCCAGGGCGAATTTGCCGGACTGATGGCAATCCGGAAATTTCATCGGAGCAACGGCGAGAGCGACAGGAACGTTTGCCTGATCCCAAAGTCGGCACATGGCACCAACGCCGCTTCGGCAGTGCTGGCCGGCATGAAGGTCGTGGAAATTGACACCTGCGAGGACGGGACGATCGACACGCAGCACCTGGAGAATCTGGCCCGAAGGCATGGCGGCAAGATTGCCGCGACAATGGTTACCTATCCCTCCACGCACGGCGTTTTCGAGGAGTCGATCAACGACGTAGTTCGCATCACGCATGATGCGGGTGGCCAGGTGTACATGGACGGCGCCAACTTCAACGCCATGGTCGGCCTGGTCAGGCCCGCGAAGCTGGGCGTCGACGTGTCCCATCTGAATCTGCACAAGACGTTTTGCATACCGCATGGCGGCGGCGGACCGGGCATGGGCCCGATTGGCGTCAGGAAGCACCTGATCCCGTTCCTGCCGACGGACCCGTTGGCTGGCGACACGGTGATTGGCGCAGTTTCCGGTTCCAGATTTGGGTCCGCCTCAATCCTGACAATATCCTGGGCGTACATACTGATGATGGGTGGACGCGGCCTCGAACTGGCGACTACGCTGGCGATACTCAGCGCCAACTACGTCGCCAAGCGGCTGAGCCGGCGCTTCTCGATTTGCTATGCCGGCAAGAACGGCTTGGTTGCCCACGAGTGCATTGTCGACACGCGCAGAACCGTCGCCGGGACCGACCTTTCGGTTGACCACATTGCCAAGCGGATCATCGACAACGGCATCCATCCTCCGACCATGAGCTTTCCCGTGGCCGGCACGTTGATGGTCGAACCAACGGAATCCGAGACCAAGGCGGAACTTGACCGCTTCATCACTGCGATGCTGGAAATCGCCGACGACGTGCACGCAATTCGCAAGGGGCAGTACGAGCCGGGCAGCGACCCGCTGTCGAACGCCCCGCACACGATGAACGACATGCTCGGAAAGTGGGACCGCCCCTACAGCCGGCGGCAGGGCGCAATGCCGCACGGCGTCTCCGGCACGGACAAGTACTGGCCGCCCGTCAACCGCGTCGACAACGTGTATGGCGATCGGAATCTGAATTGCGTCTTGAAGCCATAGCCGTCCAGGTGACTGCCTTCTCGAACGACTCGACCGGCAGGGGCAGCTGCGCACCGGCAGCGACTGGGACACGGCGTTCACGGGCATCCACGTGGTTTGCCGAATGCGGCGCCTGATTCGATTCGGTCTGTGGACGCTTGGTCTGGTTGCGCTTGCGATTGGCGTGACCAGCGCAATCGGCATTGAGACGAAGGGCGCTCGCCCCGGCTACGTGGATGCGGTTCAGTTGGCGTTGCCCGCGGTTGTCAACATTTCGGCGACGCGGATCGTTGAAACCAGAACCAGCCCTTTCGCCAACGAATGGTACTGGAGGTATTTCCGGCAGCACGGACAGATGGAGCGGCGCGTCGAGAATTCGCTGGGTTCCGGAGTGATCGCCAGCGCCGACGGATACGTCGTGACCAATCATCATGTCGTGGGCGGCGCCCTTGAAATTCTGGTCGAACTGAGCGACCGACGCGAATTCGAGGCGGAGGTGGCGCTTGTCGACCGGCGATACGACCTGGCTGTGCTGAAGTTGAGGGATGCGCCGGCCTTGCCAATTCTTGAGTTGAGGAACTCGGACACGCTACAGATCGGCGAGCTCGTGCTGGCGGTCGGCAATCCGTTTGGCATTGGCCAAACGGTGTCCAGCGGCATCATATCGGGGTTCTATGCCTTGAGAAGCTATTTCGTTCAAACCGACGCACCCATCTATTCGGGAAATTCCGGCGGCGCCTTGATCGACACGGACGGGCGCCTCGTGGGCATCAACACAATGTTGCAAATAGACAATGAGGGTTTGCGCGGAATAGGATTTGCCATTCCGTCGAACTTGGTTGAAGTGTTCGTTGAACAGGCCCGCATGGGAGCTGCACGGTTCAAGACGCCCTGGGCGGGGATAGATGCCGTCGGCGTGGACAGGGAGCTGGCTCAGGATCTTGGGCTGGAACGGCCCACAGGCGTGGTGATCCGCAGCATGCACCGGATGAGTCCCTTGGCGGAAGCCGGCATGCGTGTTGGCGACGTGGTGGTCGCGATGGATGGAATCGCGATCCACACTCCGGCCGAACTGCGCTATCGGATGGCGATTGGCCGTCCGGGCGACGCCAGTCGCCTGTCGACAGTCCGGGATGGGAGGCCTTTGAGTTTCGACGCCACATTGAAGCTGGCCCCGGAGACACCGCCGCGTGACACCGCAACTGTTGGCGATCGAGGCGTTCTTCGGGGATTGATGGTGAGCAACATCAATCCGGCCGTGATTGTTGAACATGAACTGCCAGTGAACGCCTCGGGAGTGGTGCTCGCCGGAGTGCCGGAGTCGCTGGCACGGATTGGCTTCAGGAGAGGAGACATCCTCCTGAGAATCAATGGCCGCGCAATCGGGAAGCCCGACGACGTGCTGGAGTTGGCAGGCAGGCGGATTCGAGATTGGGAAATCGTGGTCGGAAGGAATGGAATGCAGCATTTGTACAGGTTTCGCACGTGAGGGCGCCTTCATGGGTGGTGGCAGGAGGCCTGCCAAGCCAGCACGAAGCCGCTCTGTGGAAGTGCACCCTCGCTGTGGGCCGGTTTTCGGGTTGAGAACGGCGAGGCTGGACAGTATAGGGCGTGCATGGGGGCCGTAGCTCAGTCGGGAGAGCGCGTCGTTCGCAATGACGAGGTCAGGGGTTCAATTCCCCTCGGCTCCACCAACTCCCCCGCTGGATTTCCTTGTGCAGCCGGAACGCGGCAGCACGGACCTGCGGCGCGGCAGTCGAGCGAGCCCGCCGCAGCCATCGGCGACTGTTTGTGGCTGGAAAGGGCGTCTACCGTTTGAGGAGAACCGATGAAACGGTCTTCTCGGCGGTCAAAATGGATTTGCCCGTTGCCACGCAAATCTGCGGAAAGATCATCCATTCCAGCGTCCACATGGAGCCGGACCGTTCCTGTTCGTGCATCAACGCATAGTGCATGCCCGGCAGAAGCAGCGCCGCGAAATGGCCGATCGCAATCATGGTCTCCGCACCAAT
>JAPOOS010000191.1 GCA_026713305.1 Paracoccaceae bacterium | reverse complement strand
CCGACCACGACATTGAGCTTGTGGAGGTATTCGATCCGCTCCAGAAACCCGATACACACGTTGACAAGGTTCTTGCGGGTCCATCCGGGAAACTTCTCAAGCAACAGCTTCTTGACGAATACCGACTTCTGTAGCGGGTGGCCTTCGGCCTTCGGCATCAGAAACCCAACGAACTCGCCGGACTGGTTTTCCAAAAGGCTGTTTGGCCAGCAAATGCCTGGGTAGGAGATTTTGCGGGACACCATAAGCCTAAGCTTCGCCAACCGCTGCCTTGTGATCTTTTCCTTCCTGTAGATCTTGGCTACCATTTTGGCGTTCGGAGTGTGGTAGACCGTGCCTTCGCCTCCAGTTCCGATGGGCTGCTCCAACCGGGTCCGGGTTTCGGTACCGGACAAGATCACCATGTCTCCTGATCCTGGGACGCTCGAGACGGGAATCCGGATGTCCTTGACTCCTGAAACCGAAGTTGCAACGGCGAAGGGTCGAGGTCCGCTTGCTGCACTTGTACCGGCGGAGGAGCGCTGCGAGCTCTGTCTCCCCTTCCAGACTGTTGATCTTATACCCGCCTTCTTCGCGTCCTCATGGTTTTTCCTGGTAAGTGTAAGAAGCCGCAAGCCGTAGTCACGTGCAATTTCGAGATTTCTTGCGTTGTGGTCCTGACCCGCCTGATGCTGTTTGCGCTGAATTTGGTAGAGCTCGACCCAACCGAGATCATATCGAAGGAACTGATCTTCGCGTAGAGGTTTCTGCCCATCAGGCAATACGTCGACGGACCATGGAGATTCGCGTGCAAGCAGCATGCCTATCTTGTCGACATTGTCCAAATCGACTTGGCCCTTGCCTTGTTCCCGATGCTCCTCCAATTCAATGCGTATCGAAGTGGAAATGACAGGGAAACCCTTCCCGTGCATCTGCATGATGATGTCGGGGTCCGCCAACAGCACGCACGCGTCCAAAAACGTGCCCGAGGATTGTGGTTCAATCCCTAGATAATCTTGCTTGTGTCGTAGATTGGTAGTTGTAGCGGTTTGAGACATGCTGCTTTCAGAGCCGACAGTTTGTTGGGATTGTTGATTGCCCGCATGCTCCCCTGGTTGTCAAGGGACGCGTCGATGAAACCGGCTCGATCGGGATTGAAAGCCATGTGGTCCACGCTCGGCGGGTGAGCGGCGGTTGATTTGCGATTGGTCGTGAATGAAAGTCGGCCGCCGGCCCTGATTTCCAGCATTTCCGGCCTTCAAGGGTATGGACAAGGCGCTTCGTTTCGATTCATGGGGGTTCCACAACAATGGAGGCGCATATGAGCAACATGCGCTGGCGAGTGGAATTGCACCTATCGGAACGAGACGAATTGAAGGCCCTGCTTTCCGGCGGGACGGAACGTGTGCGCCGCATCAAGCGAGCGCAGATTCCTCTGGCTGCCGACCGAGGGGCGTCCGACGCCGAGATTGCCGGGCAGGTGGGCTGTGCGCTGTCGACTGTCTCACGGACAAAGCGTCGTTTCGTCGAGGGCAGCCTGGAGTGGCCCGCAAGCTCAGCGGCGACCAAAAGGCTCTGCTGATCGCTGTGGCCTGCTCGGATCCGCCGGCCGGTCGTGCCCGCTGGACGCTTGAACAGCTGTGCGACGAAATGGTTCGGCTTGCCGAGAACAGGTTGAAGCCATGGCGCAAGGACAGGCGGCGCATTCCCAAGGCCGATGCCGCCTACGTCGCTGCCATGGAGGACGTTCTCGATTTCCACAATTATCCGCATGCGCCGCGGAGAGCACGGTCAAATGGATGTTCGAACGCGACATCTGCGGTTTTTTCGACAATGTGAAAGTGGATTGTCTGGTGTCCGGTTCCTTGATGAGCACAGGATTGGCGACAAGTGGGTGTTGCGGCTGTTCGTCAAGTGGCTGAACGCCGGCTTCATGGAAGGGGTGGAGTGGAGCGACTCCGGCGTCGGCATATCCAAGAGCGCAATGGTCTCGCCGGCTCTCGCCAACGTGTTGCTGCACTGTTTCGTTGACCTTTGGTTCCACAAGCGGTGGCGTGAGTGCCTGCCCAAGGCTTCACGTCAAGCGTCTCGGATTTCAATCCGTTGCAGATGACCGTCAGGTCAAGATCCACTCAAACTGGGAAGAGTTCTTGATGCTGGGAAGGAACAACCTGATTGAAAGAGCTTCCCACACCGCTGTTCACCTTTTTCGACGGCAAGACACTGTCAATGCAGTTGCCTGTGCAGCGGCGTGTTCGAGCTCACACTGCCTCTCAAGGAATTGTCGCATCTGAGGCCATTTCTCAGTCTAGAATGACGCTGACCAACATCTGTCAGAATTCAGCTCTGTTGTTCAACACTACATCCATCGGCCCCAAGAAAGATGTGAAAGCGTCCAAGGTTGAAAAAAGCGCCCACAACAGAGCGGCAAGTATCTCATCTGGCCAAAACGACTCAAGGTCCGTCAATTCGTGCCATAAGCTAACTGCAAAAAGCACGACAAAGAGCAGGATATAGAGTCCAAGCAAAGGCGAGACATACCTTGGCTTCACGCTAAGTGCCCAGCCTAGACCAGCCAAGAATGCGATTATCCACGGTGCTGACATCTTGAGTGGCAATTCATCCATCGTGTTCACAAAGTGGACTAGAAAGAGCCAACTTCCAATTGCCAACAACAAGAAAATGGAAAGTCGAAAGCGATGCTCTATCTTTGGTGCAACCTCGTCAGAACTCGTCGGTGCCGGATTGTCGGCAGAGGAACTGTCTTGGCGACCAGAGTCGGCGCTTGGGGCCGCGGAATTGTCGGCATGGGGACTGGCCGGACGGGTGGCGTCTGCATTGTTTTCAACGGATTGAGGCCCGCTTGCTACCTTCGTCGGGTTGGATGGCTGAGAACTCTGCCTCCCTTGCCAGATTGTTTCCGGATTGTCGGCAGGGGAACTG
>JAPOOS010000215.1 GCA_026713305.1 Paracoccaceae bacterium | reverse complement strand
TCACCCTGCGATGATGGTGAAGGTGTTGATCTACGGCTATGCGACGGGCGTTCGTTCGTCCCGCCAGATAGCCCGCAAGCTGCATGAGGACGTTGCCTTCCGCGTGCTTGGTGCAAAAAACTTTCCGGCGCATCGGACGATTTGCGGGTTTCGGCAGCGTCATCTGTCCGATTTCCAGCGACTGTTCGAGGACGTTGTTCGTCTGGCGGTCGAGAGGGGTCTGCTGAAGTTCGACAGGCTTGCGGTGGACGGTTCGAAGGTGCGAGCCAACGCTTCGAAGCGCAAGGCGATGAGCCATGGTCGGATGCAGGTGGACCGGGAGCGGCTGCGAGCCGAGATAGAGGCTCTGCTGCGGCAGGTGAAGGAGGTTGACGCCGCCGAGGATGCGAAGGCCAAGGAGAGCGGCGGCGAGAAGTTCTAGAGTTCGCGGCAGGCCAGAAAGGCCAACGCTGCCGAGGATGCCAGGTCGGAGACCGAAGGGCGTGGCGACGCGTTGCGCAAGGAAGTGCGACGGCGCGAGGAGCGGATGAAGGCGATCCACATTGGCTTGAACTCTTGCAAAGCAAGTTGCCATGGGCACGACGTACCGTCCTTATGAACCGAACCAGCAGATGCTGCTGCCGCTGAACATGCGGGAGTGGCTGCCGAACGATCATTTGATCCATGGGCTGAGCGAGATTGTCGACAGTCTGGACTTGCAGGATTTCCACGCGCCCTGCGAGGGCGACGGTCGCCGCAACTCTCCCTGTCACCCTGCGATGATGGTGAAGGTGTTGATCCACGGCTATGCGACGGGCGTGCGCTCGTCCCGCAAGACAGCCCGCATGCAGCATGAGGACGTGGCCTTCGGCGTGCTTGGTGCGCACAACTTTCCGGCGCATCGGACGATCTGCGGGTTTCGGCAGCGTCATCTGTCCGATTTCCAGCGACTGTTCGAGGACGTTGTTCGTCGTTTGGCAGTGGAGAGGGGTCTGGCAATGCAGGAATACATTTGAGCGTCAACCTTGCATCACATTGTTCGGCGCTTCCTGGATTGCTCGCAGCCGCGTGGAACCGGCGGGAGAGCGGATTGTTGGTGTTCCGGCCTGCTCCTTGCAGCCGGAATCAGTAGGGGTACTTCGCTCCAAACGCGCCACCCACCATGATCTGCTCGATGGTCGCTGCCAGACCGGTCCCCTTTTGCGTCTCGACAATGACTCCGCTCAGGGAAGCTTCCTTCTTTGCAGCCGTGAACCTGCTGCTGGTCATTCCGGTTACAAATCGCCGCATTGGTTCGCCCGGGTCCAGTCCAATGACGGAATCGTAGTCTCCACACATGCCTGCATCGGTCACAAACGCTGTGCCCTTCCCAAGAATTCGTGCATCGCGGGTTGGAATGTGCGTGTGGGTTCCGGCAACCAGCGTTGCCCGGCCGTCGCACCAGATGCCTGCCATCATCTTTTCGCTCGTGGCCTCGCAATGGAAGTCCAAAACCGTTGCGTCGACTGACCGCGCCAGAGGATACCTTGAAAGCAGTTCGTCGAGCTGGTTCACAGCGCTGTCGAAGGGTTGCCTCATGAAAACCTGGCCGAGAGCGACAATGACAAGCAGCTTCTGTCCGCGTTCGTTGGAGATCACGGCAAATCCCCGGCCGGCACAGCGACGAGCCAAGTTCAACGGTCGGACTATGTTGGGCCGGGAGTCAATTGCCCCAATCAATTGCCTCTGGTCGAAGGCATGATCACCGAGCGTCATGCAGTCGATGCCGTGGCGCAGAAGAAGATCGGCATGGGCCGGCGTTATTCCGCGGCTCTGAGTGGCGTTCTCACCATTGGCAACCACGAAATCCAAATCCCAGTACTGCCTCAGACGAGGCAGATGCGTGACAATGGCGTTTCGGCCGGCACGACCGACGATGTCTCCAAGAAACAAGATTTTCAACAGTCTGCTCCGCTTGCTATCATTGAGCGCTCCGCATTGAGCGCGCTTGAACACCAGGATTGACGGCGCTGCCGATCAAATCCAGTCTCAACGGCATTCCTGAACTCCACGTTCGGTGACGACCATGTCAAGCCGCTGATCGTGTGGACCTTGCGGCAGCTTGTCCACCTGCTGCTCCGAAAAGGCCAGCCCTATGGCCGTTGCCTTGCCGGAAGCACGGAGCTGCTGCAGTGTACGATCATAAAAGCCACCACCGTATCCCAGCCGGTAGCACGCGGAATCGAAGGCCAGAAGCGGGACAACCAACACTTCGGGAACCACTTCCCGACCGATTACCGGTATCAACGTGTCAAATGCGCCTGCAGCCAGAATGTCGCCCGGTTTCCATGTCTGGAATTCAAGCGCCGTTCGTGGTCCCTTCACCACCGGCAGACAGGTCGGTCGTCCCGCAGTCGCACATCGCTCCAGGACTTGCAACGGGCTCAATTCCGTATGGATGGGCAAGTAGCAGGCAACCATCGAATCCCGGCCCAGCCTGTCAAGAACTTGCAACAAGTGATCGCAGGCCTGCGCTTCATGTTCAGGGCTCCAAGCCAGCTTTCGGCGTAGCCTTGCATTGTTCCGTGCGATCTCCTTGCGATGCACCATGTCGGATATGGACAAGCATCCTCCTTTATTGGGTCTCCAACTTCAAGACTGCCTGGTGGAAGCAGCTGCCTTTGGGCTGCCCTTGGCTAAACAAAACCACTTCGATACTGTCTTTGGCGAACGAACCATATGGCAGTTTGAAAGGTATACAGCAATTGCGGAGGCAACAGTATGCTAACCGGACGGACCCCAGGTCGATTGTTGGCGCGTGGCGTTTGCAGGCACCTGTACCAGCGAGGGTTTTCCTGTTTGGAGGAATTCACCCCTACAAGGGGATTGCGCGTGGACGTCATGGCCCTGACTGCCCGCGGCGAGCTGTGGGTAATCGAATGCAAGTCGTCTCGCGCCGATTTTGCCGTAGATTCCAAGTGGTCCAACTATCTGGCCTATTGCGATCGCTTTCTGTTTGCTGTCGGCTCCGAATTTCCGGTTGACATCCTGCCGGAGGAAGCCGGCCTGATGATCGCTGACGAGTACGACGCGGAGATACTGCGCAAGGGTGTTGTGCACAAGCTTTCATCGGCCCGCCGCAAAAAGCTGCTCATTCAATTCGGGCGTTCCTCCGCCGATCGTGTCATGCGCCTGCTGGAACTTGCCCCGGGAGAACGCAAATAGTCCTGTTCGGGCCCATCTTCATTGCATGCCCAAAATCAGCGGGTCCCTTCCCCAGTCTCCTTGGCCAATTGCCGGCATTCTGGGCAAGCGCTTTGGTTCAAGTACCCTGCACCGGCGCAGCATGCGGGCTGACTTGAACTGGAACCGCCACATGTCCCAAAGTGAGCGCAGCAAGCGGAAACTCGGACATTGCAATCGCGCCAACTCACATGAATCCAATTGCTTGGCTTGGGAACGCTCAAGCTTTCTCTGCATCATCGAATCAGTTGTGGGACCCAAGTTCGGAAGCAGCATGAAATGCCGAAGCGCAGCAACTTCGAAATGCGCACTTCATGGCATGATTTGCTGCATTTCCTTCGATGACTGGAGCAAGGCGCCGGTCCAACTGTGTCGGCCTCCAATCCCGCTTGGCCGAAGATTCCCCACCCTGCCAGTGCGATGGCTTCCGGCAATTCGTGCCTGGCGCTGGGCACTGACCTGAATTGCCCAGGAAATGCCCGACACACTCCTTTGTCTCGGGCCGGTGCGACCGAAGTGCCTGGATGCAAATCTTCACTGGACAGCCCTGCTTCCAAGTCGGCGAGACCGATGAATCCCGATCACACTGGTGCATCAACAGCCACCACAACGATGGCCGCGACTGGAGACTCGTTGATCACGCCTTGATGTCGCTTGCCGGCAAAACCAACTTCAACCCGCTTGAGGATTGCAGCGCAGGGCGGTTGACAGGCATGTGCAACGCCAATCATGCAAGGATTTGAAGAGGCTCAAAGCGCCGGGTGCCGATCTGCTTTCTGCTTGTGAAAAGCGCCAAATCCTGTACAGGCAACGCCAATGGCGTCAATGCCTCGGCCAGAGCGGGTCGCGGGTTTCGGGATCTTCCCCCAACCTCAAACTCGCTCAGTCAAGTATCTTGAACATGCACGATACGGAAGCTATAGAGTCGGGTTGGCACATGGCACACTGGAGCCGCCTTAGCTCAGTTGGTTAGAGCGCTAGATTGTGGATCTAGAGGTCCCCCGTTCGAGCCGGGGAGGCGGTACCAAAGCGCATTTGCTCCATACCTGCAAAGTGTTTGAACAATTCAGGATTCGTGTGTGCCGACCCCCTAGACCGGCGCATTGAAATCTTCCCCTCCGCAACAAACTTGGAAGGAAATCAGGATGGCTCACGGAAAAGATCCCAGCTTTCTCGAATCTGTCGAGTACAGCTTCAACAGGGCAGCCAACCTGCTCGATCTTCCACCCGGTCTCAAGGAACAGATTCGCGAGTGCAACAGCACTTACACTGTGAGATTCGGCGTCAGAATGCGTGGGGGCATTCGTACGTTCACCGGATACCGGGCAGTGCATTCCGAACACATGGAACCGGTCAAGGGAGGCATCAGGTACGACAGCCGTGTCAACCAGGACGAAGTTGAAGCGCTGGCATCTTTGATGACCTACAAATGCGCTGTTGTCGAAGCGCCGTTTGGCGGGTCGAAGGGCGGCTTGTGCATCAATCCACGCGAGTACACGGCCGAAGAGATCGAGACCATAACCCGCCGCTTTGCCTTCGAGCTGATCAAGCGCGACCTGATCAATCCAAGCCAGAACGTACCGGCTCCCGACATGGGAACCGGCCCTCGCGAAATGGCATGGATCGCAGACCAGTACATGCACATGAACACGACCGATATCAATTCCCGGGCATGCGTGACCGGCAAGCCCCTGAACGTTGGCGGCATTCAAGGACGTGTCGAAGCCACCGGAAGAGGTGTGCAGTACGCACTGCAGGAGTTCTTCCGGCACCCCAAGGATCAGGCCAAGTGCGGTCTCGAAGGAACGCTGGAGGGCAAGAGAGTTGTCGTTCAAGGACTCGGAAACGTCGGCTATCACGCAGCATTGTTCCTTTCAGAGGAAGATGGCTCCAAGGTAACCGCCATCATTGAGTGGGACGGCGCCGTGATCGATGACGACGGCCTCAATGTCGATGAAGTCAGCCACCACATCCAGTCCACCGGCGGCATCAAGGGCTGTCCCTACGGAACATACGTCAAGGATGGGCTGTCCGTGTTGGAAAAGGAATGCGACATCCTGATTCCAGCGGCCATCGAAGCAGTCATCACCTCGGAGAATGCCGATCGAATCAAGGCGCCGCTCATCATTGAAGCGGCGAACGGCCCAATAACGGCGCCCGCAGACACAATACTTCGACGGAAGGGCATTGTTGTCATTCCGGACATGTATGCCAATGCCGGCGGCGTAACAGTGTCCTACTTCGAGTGGGTCAAGAATCTCAGCCACATCCGGTTCGGGCGCATGCAGCGTCGGCAGGAAGAGGCTCGAGGCACGTTGCTGGTCAATGAGTTGAACCGGCTGTTCAAGAAATCAAACGTTCCCGTGTCCTTTTCCGAGCAATTCGTCGGAAAGTATCTCAGGGGCGCCGGTGAACTGGAATTGGTGAGATCAGGCTTGGACGACACAATGCGCCTTGCCTACCAGGCCATCAGCGACGTTTGGCGACGACGTGAAGACGTCGATGACTTGCGCACCGCAGCGTACGTCGTGTCCATCCAACGAATTGCCCAGAGCTATCAGTCTATCGCTCTTTGAGGAGGCAACAAGCATCGCTGACCGCAAGCGCCTGAAGCCCGCGTACAAACCGGGCTTCCGGAGCGGCGGGCCGGACAGGAAGCGGCAGTGGATGTGCGTCATGGATGGTGGTTGCAGTTTCTCGCTGCGACATGATCGCTTGTCGGCAGTTCATTTGACTGACCGTTGGGATTCGCTCATGGGCTTTATGCCCTGCAGTCGAGCTTGAAGGATCGTTGCAAACTGCTTGGCATCGCTCTTGGGCGTGCAACCGCCAATTCCAACGCTGCGGCCAATCCGCCACCACAATCCAACCTTCCAGGCCGCGGGCATGGGCTCGTGAAGGCGAATTGTAAACCCGGATGCCGGTTTGAAGTCCAGCAGGCCGATTTCGATTTTGGAGATGTTGTCAAGCTCGGCAAGCAAAGTTCCGTCAGTGGAGACCACAGCGCTGCCTCGCAGTTCGATTGAGTGCCTGGTTGTTCTGTAGATCACATACGCCAAGGCGATTGAGGCAACGCCAATCGCCATCGTGATGGAACCAAATACAACAGCCGAGCGGTTTGCGAAGCTGGAATCGATCAGCAGACCGCCCAGGACCAGCAGCAGGAGCGTCGTGATTGCCCGGCGTGCTGGAGAGGGCGCAATCGTTGCGATTGCCTCATTTTGCCGCGAATTCACCGAATGCCTGCTTCAATTCCGGGCGCGCGTTGGTCATGGTCATGAGTCGAACTGCAGGGAGCTGATGAATGCGCCTTGTGGAATCTCCACCTTGCCAAACCGACGCATTCTCTTCTTGCCCTCCTTCTGCTTCTTGAGCAGTTTCTTCTTGCGAGTGACGTCGCCGCCGTAGCACTTCGCTGTAACATCCTTGCGCATCGCAGAAATGGTTTCGCGGGCAATGATGCGCCCGCCGACAGCAGCCTGTATCGGGATCGAAAACCAGTGCCGAGGAATCAGTTCCTTCAGATTCTCGCAGATCTTGCGTCCTCGAGCCTCGCAATTGCTGCGATGGAGGATCAGCGACAGCGCATCGACCGCCTCTCCGTTGACGAGAATGTTCATCTTGACCAGATTGTCGGCACGATATCCGGCAAGCGTGTAGTCGAACGAAGCATAGCCGCGCGAGATCGACTTCAGGCGATTGTAGAAGTCGAACACCACTTCGTTCAGGGGAAGGTCGAACTCTATCATTGCCCGCCCGCCCGAAAACGACAGTCTCCTCTGGATCCCCCGACGGGCGTGGCAAAGCGCCAGCACGTCTCCGACATACTGGTCCGGCACAAGGATCGTTGCGTCAATCCTTGGCTCCTCTATGACATCTATGCTTGCAGGATCGGGAAGGTCCGCCGGATTGTAGACCTGGATGACGTCTCCCGTGCGCAGCAGGACTTGGTAAACCACTGACGGCGAGGTCGTGATGAGGTCGAGATTGTACTCCCTCTGGAGCCTTTCGCGGATGACTTCCAGATGAAGCAATCCAAGAAACCCACACCTGAAGCCCAAACCAAGGGCGGGCGACGTTTCCGCCTCGCTGCTGAACGAGGAATCATTGATCGATATCTTTTCGAGACCACCGCGAAGATTCTGAAAGTCACTGCCGTCAACCGGAAAGAAGCCACAGAAAACAACCGGCTTGGAGGGCTCGATGTTGGTGATGGGCCTGACGTCGGGCGATCGCTCCAAGGCGATGGTGTCACCGACGATTGTGTCCCGCACCCGCTTTATAGAAGCTATCAAGTAGCCGATCTGACCTGCTTCCAGCGCATCCACATCACGCATCTCGGGACAGAACAAGCCTATCCTGTCCACGCCATACACCGCATCGGTTGCCAGCATGCGGATGCGGTCGCCCTTGGCCAGCCGGCCATCCATTATTCTGAGCAGAACAACGACACCAAGAAACTGGTCGTACCAGCTGTCGACAAGCAAGGCCCGCAGCGGAGCTTCCCTGTTGCCCACGGGTGGCGGAAGCCTTTCGACCACAGCCTCCAATATCCCTTTCACACCCTGGCCGGTCTTTGCGGAAACCACAATGGCGTTGCTGGCGTCAATTCCAATGACATCCTCGATCTGATCGCTTACCCGATCCACATCGGCGGCAGGCAGATCTATCTTGTTGAGAACGGGCACGATTTCATGCTCTGCCTCGATCGCCAGATAGGCATTTGCCAGCGTTTGGGCCTCCACGCCCTGGGTGGCGTCAACGACCAACAACGAACCTTCGGCGGCCCGCATGGAACGCGACACTTCGTACGAGAAGTCGACGTGTCCTGGCGTGTCGATCAGATTGAGCGAGTATTGCAGGCCATCCTTGGCCTGGTACTGAATGCACACCGTGTTGGCCTTGATGGTGATCCCTCGCTCCCGCTCGATATCCATTGTATCGAGCATTTGCTCCTTCAGTTCGCGATCGCTGACCGTGCCGGTTGTCTGCATCAACCTGTCCGCCAGCGTGCTCTTGCCGTGGTCTATGTGTGCCACGATCGAAAAATTGCGGATCAGGGAAGTGTCGGTCATGTCGCAACTCCTCCGCAGGGTGATGCGTTTGCCGGCGCTGCCGGCCGCGGCTCGCCTTTCCTGATTGGAGTCGGGACTGGATGCTTCCGCATCAACCCGGCATGCCGGGGAAGCGACATTCCGCTTGGAACGATTTCCTGAATTGCGGTTGCGCCCCAGGATTCAAAGCTTCCCGGCATGGCATGCGCCACTCTTGTCTTCGGCAGTCTGACTTCAATGCTGCGGCGTGCGGGCTGCAAGCGATTCAGGCAGACGTCGACACTCCCGAGCCTGGCGTTTCCGCGTCCAAGGCGGCCCTGGCATCGCGCCGCGCTTGTTCAAGATCTCGCTTGATCTTGAGCGCCCTCGGAGAAAGCGTCTTGTCGCTGGCCTTGAGCAGGAACCGGTCAAGGCCGCCTCTGTGGTCGACTGTTCTCAAGGCCGCTGCAGACACGCGCAGCCGAAAGGATCGGCCCAGCTGATCGGACAGCAAGGTTGCGCGGCACAGGTTCGGCAGAAATCGCCGCTTGGTTCTGTTTTTGGCGTGGCTGACGTTGTTGCCTGTCATAACCCGCTTTCCCGTAAGCTCGCAGACGCGCGCCATAGCCTGTACCTCCGTAAGAGCATCGTTACCAGCCGTGACGACGCCCGCTCAATTGCTTGCGACAGGTTCATTTAGCTGTTGGTTCCGAATTGTCAACCTGCCGGTTGATCTATGTTCGCAAATGATGCGCACCCAAGCGCTCGCTCAGGTGGTTTGGGTGGGGAGGAGTTGCGGTTGAATGAACGCATTCAGGAAGTCCCACGCGAGCTTCATCATGCACGGCCGGCGGATGTCGGCGCCTTTCTCGAAACCATGTTCCGACAAAGGTGTCGGCATGAACCCTCCTGCCGGATGCGGCCGTGTCGCAAGTGCAGAACAGCCTCCGACCGTCTCTCGCCAACAACCTGCATGCATTCTTTCGCGGTGACAATTGATGGTTTGCATTCGCCCTCATCGTTCCTGTGCGTCAGCTGAACGTCTCATAGGGCATTTGGATTTGGAACCACGGATGAGCAACCTGCGACAGGCCCTTCGTAGCCAGTAATCCACCCTCCAAACCGAAGTCTGCATACCCGACTTTGAATGGCGGAGATGACTGACGACACCTGAGCCTCGGACATTCTCGCCAACGCCTTTGAGGAATGGAAGTGGAAATGTCCTTTCCGTGCAGGAGTGAAGCCAATGGCCGGATTGCGTGGACATGCACGAGTTCAAGTCCGGTCGATGCCCACAGGCTCAAATCAATGCAGCGGACAGCTCAATTCAGACAGGAATCTGGCGATCTCGCCTGCGACCAGTTTGGTTGGCGCGAGGGTTTCGTTCCGCAGCCTCTCAGATTGCCCACAAACGTCGATGGCCCGAATTGCGGTTCAGGGCAATGACTTGCTGCTCCGAGAGGCAAACAGCTTGCGCACCATTGTCTCCGCAGCGGCATCATAGTGCACATCTCCGGCTCGAACCCTGTTCTCCATTGCGGAGATTTGATCCCGCATGTCCCGATCATTGAGCAGAAAATCGCGCATTCGTTCGTCGATTTCCGATCTGAACCAGGAAATCGCTTGATTCTGCCTGCGTCTTTCCCAGTGGCCTTCCCGATGGCGCCACCGTGCAAGTTCAACAACATCGTTCCAGGCGCTTTCGATTCCTGTCCCTTCAAGCGCTGAAACATTCAGGACCTTTGGGATTCCTTCTGGGTCCTGCTTTCGCTTGCGCATGAGACGCAGGGCGCTTGAAAAGTCGGCACAAGCAAGGAGCGAGAGTTTTTTCATGTCACCGTCCGACCTGTTCACGAGCACCAAGTCGGCCAACTCCATTATTCCCCGCTTCATCCCCTGAAGATCGTCGCCACCGCCGGGCGAGGCAAGCAAGACAAACACATCCACCAGCTCGGTGACGAGAGCTTCCATTTGCCCGACGCCCGTGGTTTCCACGAAAACCACGTCGAAGCCCGCCTGTTCACAGATGAACACCGTGTCTCGTGCCCGGCGCGACACGCCTCCCTGAAACTTGCCGGTTGGCGAAGGGCGCACAAATGCCTTGGGATTTCGAGACAACGCGGGCATTCGCGTCTTGTCCCCCAGTATCGAACCTCCCGACTCTGCCGAACTCGGGTCCACTGCCAGCACCGCCAATGACTGGCCTCTGTCAATGAGCATCGAACCCAGGCAGTTGATCAGCGTCGACTTGCCCACGCCCGGTGCGCCGGACATCCCGACACGCAGCGCTTCCCGGGTTCCCAACTTCACGAGGATCTCGAGCAGCGTGAGAGCTTCCTGCCGATGGGTCGTTCTGGTGCTCTCAATCAGCGTTATCGCCTTTGCGACAGCTCCTCGCTTGCCTTCGCGGACGGCCCGCGCCAGGATTTCAAGATCTTCGGTCAAGACTTGTTGATTCCAGTTGCATAGACGCTTGGGGAAGTTCAGAAACATGTTGCCGGCAGGTTGTCGGACAACCAACCAACAGATACCTTGGTCGGGTCATGAATTCGAACATTTTCAGGGCAACAGCAACTCTGTTGTTGACAGCGATTCTCGCTTTGGCTGGATCGGTTTCGCTTCACGCGGCTGAGATAGTCGAAGAGCGCGCCGAGTTCGCCATCAGTCTGGCCTACATTCCCATAGCCCGGCTGGAATACATCGCGCGGCATGACGACAAGCGCTACGCCGTGTACACGAGGGTGGAGGCCGCCGGCCTTGGAAGCCTGATCAGCGACTCAAGCCGCCGGACAAGGGTAACCGGGAGAATACTGGACGGCAACCGCGTGCCCGATCGGTACCATACGATCCAGTACCACTCCGATGGAACTTCATCCTCAACCATCATCGAATACAAGAATGGGATTGCCGACAGGGTTATTCTCAAGGAGTCGGAGGAAGAGCAGGCCAGTGTCCAACCAGGTGGCAACGCTGCTGGTTGGGATTTTCTGTCCATCATTCACGAATACATGCGCCGGAAGGACCAGAGCACGCTTTGCCAGCGCGCCGTCGACGCATTCGACGGCAAGAAGCATACAGTGATCAGGCTGGAACAGCCGGTGCGGCAATCGGACGGGACTGTCATGTGTGCCGGAACCTACCAACGCTTTGCCAACCCGGAAAGCAAGGATGCACCAAAGACACCCTTCAGCGTGTACTTTCGGCCCGTCGAGGGCCAGCCGGGACTGTACGAGTTCGTGAAACTGGAAAACGAATCGAAGCTCGGCAGGCTGCGGATTGTCCGCCAGTAACAACTGAATTGGTCGAACCGCACGCTGTCCGACACATTCCGCGTTGGGCGTCAGCAGCTCTGCAACTTGACATCTCGACCAGGATCCGCAGCCACGCGGACCTCCGAATCGGCCTTGCGCTCAAACGACCGAACGGCAATTGCCGTTCTCCCTGCCCTCAACCATGTACAAGCCGCAACGGCGCCGCTTCGCGAAACTTCCCAAATTGCCCGAAGAAGAGAGCCTCCCTGTGGGAGGCTTTCAAGAAGCGCCGAAGAGAAACATCTATGCATCGGTTGGGGTGCGTTGCATCTAATCAATTGGCCCGTGCACACAGCTCGTGCCAATCGGTTCACCACGCACAGTTCGTCATTGGCTGGTCGGGCTGGCGCTCTTCAACTTCCGGTTTTGCGGCAATGAGCGGATTGAGGGGGTTTTTGCCTGCCGCTTGACCCTCCCATGTGGTATGTGGGGTCGGCATGGGAGCGACGTTGCCAGAGCAATTGGGATGTCGCGAACGCCCTGCTCCGGACAGCGTAGTGTTGCATTTTTCCGAATGCCTGCCGAATTTTCCTGCTGAAAACTGCTGTCCCTGAATCGGTTGTCCGGCTGCAGCGAACACCTGGCTGTCTGGCGCCAAAGCAACGGCGAGCGACTCGGGGTTGCCTGGGAAGGAGCGACGGAAATTGTCGGTCCGTCCGCAGCCAGTTTGCAGAACCACGACGCAGCCATGTTCTCCCGATGTCTCAGGCCTTGCCGGGAGCGCGCTGCTGCGTGTCCCATGGTCGGGTTTGGATCATTCCGATAGCGACCCTTGCCCTCAGATGGATGTGGAAAGGCTGTTCTTTGCCATTCTCGATCTTTGATTCTGTCGTTCGCTTTCTTCCCGCGAAAGCGCCACGCTTGTACGGACTCCCCTCGTGACAAACCTGACCAACCCATCTACAACCCTTTCACTCGGGTTGATGCCTGCACACGTCAATACTTCCTTGCCATCTCGCGAGCGCGCCCATCGTGCGATTACTTCAGTGCCATTTCCAAAAGATTTTTCGTCGGCGATTGCATCATCCAGGGCCGCCAGAACCACGGCTGCGAAAAGCTTCCGTGCTCTAGAACCCTGCTCGTAGTTGAATGCTGTATCGTCGTAGTCGGCCATCCCAAGTAACCCCCCTAAACTCTTGACCGCTGCCCGCGGAATCCTCCATTTTCCCGATCTCAGCCTTTTGGAGTGCATATACTGCACATACGCGGTACGATGCAGCGCAGCGCACCACGCACAAAGCCAAAGCCAGGAATTGATATTTTGATGATGGCAGGATAGCATATTGTGTGCAAAACTTCAACCGTGCAAAACGGAGTTCTGAATGCCGAAGATCAACGGGAATGAAGTGCGCCCGGGAATGATTCTCGAGCACAATGACGGCCTTTGGGTGGCGGTCAAATGCGATCGCGTAAAGCCGGGAAAGGGCGGTGCATTCGCACAGGTCGAGTTGAGGAACTTGAGAACGGGTTCCAAGCTCAACGAGCGTTTTCGATCAGCCGACAAGGTGGAGCGCGTGAGTCTTGAGCAGCGCGATCACCAGTATCTGTACGAAGAGGACGATCTCCTGCATTTCATGGACGCCAACACCTATGATCAGGTTTTCATTCAATCGGAACTTGTCGGAGAGAAGGCCCAGTTTCTGGTGCCTGGTCTGGAAGTCATTGTCTCGTTCTACGACGATGAGGTGCTGGATGTTGAGCTGCCGCAGAAGGTCGTTTGCAGAATTGTGGAGACCGAGCCTGTCATCACGGGCCAGACGGCTGCCAACAGCTTCAAGCCCGCTCTTCTGGAAAACGGTTTGCGCGTAATGGTACCGCCATTCATCAATGCAGACACCGACGTTTACGTCAACACCGAAACCAAGGAGTATGTCGAACGCGCCTGAACGGCAATTGAAACGGCTGCCTGGTCCGGAATCCCTTCAAGTTCAGGGCGTTCTCAAGCGAACATGGTGCGCTGGCGGCAATCGAATGCCGCCTTTTGACAAGCTCCACGGCGATTGAACACGCATGCGAAACCCACACAGTTTCGGAGAATCCAAGGATTGACCGCTTGCGACAAATGTACGGTTCAATCAGCGGATTCGGGGAGTTTCACGATCAATCCGGTGGAACTGCTGGTGCAGTAGAGCCTTTCCTCGGCATCGTGAAGGCTCGCTTCCGCAACGGCTGTGGTTCGCCCGACATGAACCGTTCGACCCTTCGCCAGCACTGTATGGCCGATCGGGACCGACTTCACAAAGTTGACCTTCAATTCCAGCGTCGTGAACAGGCGCCCCTTTGGCAAGGCGGCAATGACCGCGCAGGCCATCGCGCTGTCCAACAGCGTTGTATACCAGCCACCGTGCACGGTCCCCATTGGATTGCAGAAGCTGAAATCCGACCGACCCTCGAACGTGACCCTGCCAAACTCAGCCTCCACCAGATGGAAGCCCAGCACACCGGAAATCGGCGGATGCGTGAACTTGCCGCACATCATGCCTTCGATGATTTCGAGTCCGCTGTTCTGGCGCCATGTCCCTGCAGCAATCAGATCGTCAAGCGACTTTGCCGCCCTTGGGCCACTCGAACCTGCTGACAGCCTGGTCGATGCCTGTTGTTTTGCGCTCATCGCGCTGTATCCTTTCTTCGAATGGGCCGAGCTGCCGGCCTTGGTCTTCAAGGATGTCAGTGTCGTCAAGTGGATGCGCAACCACAGTGACACGCATTCCTGTCCGCGACATCCAAAACTGTTCGCCGGGATAGCAGCATGCAGGCCGAGATTCGACCGCTTTGAAGGCCTCGCCTGGTTTCATCGGGCAAGGCTGCTTCAGGCTGCATCCTTCGGCATCCAATCTGCGTTTGTACCTGTTGGTGCAAAGCCAGCAGGAACAACTTTCGAGAGGTCGGAAAGCGCACTCCCGACACTCCGTCAATGGCGCTGCCTTGCCCTCCCTGTCGATCCCGCCACCCAAGTCCGAATTTGGCCGGGTCATCCGAACAGGCCAATTCCGATTGAAGAATGATCATCCGCTGCTGCGTCCGAAAGCCATTCTCCAAGATATCTTTGGCCCTTTCGGCGAATTCATCAAGACAGCGGTACCTTGTCGTGGTACACACGCTCGGGTTCAATGCGGCCTAGATTGAATTTGTCTTGCGCAACCCGCTTCGCCAACACGATGGATTTCAACTTTAGCGCTGACCCGCCGCTTGACCGGAAACAGGGTTGCAGCACAGGGAAGGCAGGATGGAAAAAAGCAGCGCCAACCTAAATTTGTTGACCAAGGAGGTTCGGACGGCAGGAGTGAACTTGCTTCGCGACTTTGCGGAAGTGCAACTTCGGCAGGCCACGATGGAGGGAGCTGACCGGTTGGCAGCTCGTGCCGCCTACCGCACCGAGGCGCAGATAGTTGCTGCACTCCGTGAAGCCAGGCCCAACTACGGCGTCACAAGCACATTTGAAGGCGCTTCCGCGGGCGCAGACCCAACGCGCCGATGGGTCGTGCAGGGAATCGTTGGCTGGAAGAACTTCTCCCGAGCATTTCCACATTGGGGAATTTCCGCCGCTCTTGAACACAAGGGAAAGATTGCAGAGGCAGTCATTTACGATCCGTACAAGGACGAGATGTTCCGTTCCCAGCGAGGAAATGGGGCATATGTCAACAACATGAGATTGAGAGTGTCGCGTCGCAAGCGACTGAAGGAGCTTGTTGTTGCGGAAGACCGGCAGAACGGCGCCAAGGGCGGTCTGCTCGACTGGTCCGCACTGGAGGAGCAGGCAGGCGAGGTTCGGCGCAGTGGAGTGGCCGAACTGGACATTGTGTATGTGGCTGCGGGAAGATTCGATGCCTTCGTCTCGACTCGTTCCAACACCATTGGGTTCGCTGCCAGCACAATGATTCTGTCCGAGTCCGGCGGAATGTCGCGCACGATCCTGAAGGGCGATTCAGGCAAGGCACATTCCGACAAACGGTTGCACCAAGTTGGCTTGATCGCCTCAAACCTCAACGCCTTTGACCGATTCGCCCAACTTGTCAGAAACCATGTTACGGAGGTGCAGGGCTGACCGGGGTTTTGCGTGTCTCGCTTCCATACCGATGCACACTGCCCTGCCGACCGGCACCTCTGCCAAGTCGGCTGCATTCAGCCGCCCGAAGTCGGCGGTTTTCGCCACTAATCGCGCCTGCAGCCGACTTTTCGAAACGATTGCCAAGTGGCTGTGCCCGACTGCTGGACTCGGATTCCATTGCCGTGCCGGCGAGGCGCAGTTTCGGCGCAACTCCCCCGGCAGGAGCAGCGCTGCAATCGAGCGACCTTTCGCGCACTTCAATCCCCTCTCGCTGACGGTGGGGAGAGAATCGGGGCTGTGAACATGGGGGATGCTCTATGGCCATGGCTGGAATTCGAGAGGGGGGACGTTCCAGTGTTCACCGCGGCTCAAGCGGCGAGTTTCATGCAGAGGAACGATCCATTCCCAAGCGGGACACGATCAACGGTTCATTGGGTGGGAGTCAGGGCAATGCAATCGCGAGCGCATAGGTTTTCCAGCGCCTTGCTCATTTGTCATGCTTGTACAGAATTCGTCCAAGCAAAACCTCTCGTGGGCAGGATGTAGTTGGTAGGCGTTAAGCGGATTCTCGGTTGCACCGCGCCGAAGCGATCAGGAGTTCCTGCAGGACAGTCCGTTCAGTTCTGCAGTTTGCCAGTCGCTCTGGCTACTCGAAACGTCCTTCGTTCAATTGCCGATATACGTCGGACGAACGCAGCGAGGTCTCCTCTGGAACAAGGTCAAATGGGGTGTTTCCTTCATTGTCGCGGGCCGACGGGTCCGCTCCGGCGTCCAGCAGAAGCTGCACGACAGTTGGCGAGACCGTTGTAGCGCGGGGTAGCATGCGCCAACGAGCGTCGTCCTGTAGCCCATATATCTGTAGCATGAATTCAACAAAGGACGGGTCCATTAGACTGGAGTTTACTGCCTCGTGAAGAGGGGTACCACCTACTTCGTCGCGCGCATTCGGGTCCGCTCCGGCGTTCAGCAAAACCTCCACGACAGCAGGCGTTGCCTGCAAAAAAACCAAAGGATCATAAATGCCAAACGGATAGAGAGCCATCAAAGACGGCGTGCGGCGTGCCGCCAGGTGAAGAGGGGTAAGACCAATTTCTTCGTCGCGCGCATTCGGGTCCGCTCCGGCGTCCAACAGAACCTTCATGACTGCCGGCGTTGTGCTGAAACCAGCCGCAAAATGAAGCGGAGTCACACCATGCTCACCGCGCACATCCACGTTCACTCCGGCGTCCAACAGGACCTCCATGACTGCCGGCGTCGTGCTGTAGGCAGCCGCATAAAAAACCGGCATCACACCATCCTCATCGCGCGCATTCGGGTCGGCTCCGGCATTGAGGCACCGCTCAACCGATGAAGGCGTTGCGACAAGGAAAAAATCAACTGTATTCCAGTCTTCGCAAGTTTTCTGGCATGCAGCAGGCTGAAACGCTGTCATCAACACGAGGAACGCGGCAAATGGAACTGCCCCGACAGGACGAGGTGGAAGTTTCATGGCAATGGGCTCCGGGCTCGACGCAAGATTACCGCTCTGTTTGTGGGCCCAGCCACTCCAACTGTCGCTAACCACAGAAAGACGCAGGCAGGCACCATGCCGGTCGCATAGTCAAATCCGGCCCACATGTACAATTGCAAGCTTCGGAAGACCACTCCATTGAGAGCTTTGACTGCCAAGTCTTGGACCATTCCGGTATCAGGGGCAGGAGTTGCTCATCAGCGCCGTGCCTGCCTTTCTGTCAGTGCGCAAAAACGTTCAACCGCCATTCCCGAGAAGCACACTCCGGGAAACCACGTTCCGTGGCTCCCCTGTCTCGACTTGCCCTTGCAACAGCCAGAGTCACATTTGCGATGGCAGGGTTTCCACTCAGGAACCCAATCAGCCGTTGGCCTCCATTTCAACCACGGCGTCGCCCGCCCGCAACTCGGTGTCGCCCAGCCTGTCGAACCGAACTTGCGCGATGGCATGACCCCCACTTTGGGTATACAGAGTTCCAATCAGCCTTCGGCCTGCCCTAATGCTTGTGCCCAACGGCGCCGAACCGGTTATGCGCACCTTGGCCAGACCCTTTCTCAATCTCGCCTTGTGCTTCATGCGAGCCGTCACTTCCTGTCCGACAAAGCATCCCTTCTTGAAGTCCACTCCCTGCAGCCGTTCGAAACCTGCCTCCAGCACGTAGGTCTTGTTCGGTATCAACTCGATCAATGTTTCAGGTATGCAGTGATCGACGCGAATGGCATCCCAGTCAATGTCCTCGTCGTTGCAATCATCATCTCCGTAAGCTCGCCATCCCATTGCAGGATGCCTGGGGTCTGCAACGGCTCCTGTCGGAGCATCCCCAAGTCCACGCGACACAGTTAGACCGGTGACTCGGATTTCGACACGGGAACGCAGCCGATACATGCCAAGTCTGACTTCCAGAGCCTTGGCACAGCCGGAATGAACGTCAACCAGCACACCGTCACCACGCTTCAGCAGCATGAAGTCCACAAGGAACTTTCCTTGAGGCGTGAGCAGGGCGCTGTACACCGGACCATCGTCCAGCCTGTCGACATCATTGGTGACCAGTCGCTGAAGGAATGTCCTGCACTCCTCGCCGGTGATTTCAAGCACTGTCCGGGATTGAACATTCGTTGATGTTGGCATTGTCACTGACTTCCGGCTGGCTGGCGGGAAACTCCCGGCTCGTCTCGGCCACTGCATTGAAATTCAAACCGGATTGCCATGGCGGATGCCGGTTCGGGCATGAACGGTTTGTGTCCCGGCAATCTTGTCTTGCGGGCTTCTGAACCATATAGGCTCGTAGAGCATTGATGCAACAGGAGGCATAGATGGCCGGCCATTCCAAGTGGGCAAACATTCAGCATCGCAAGGGGCGCCAGGATGCAAGCCGTTCCAAACTGTTTGCGAAACTCTCCCGCGAGATTACCGTTGCCGCCAAGATGGGCGACCCCGACCCGGACAGGAACCCACGCTTGAGGCTGGCGGTGAAGGAGGCAAAGAGCAACAGCGTTCCAAAGGATCTGATCGAGCGGGCCATCTCCAAGGCATCGGGCGCCGATGCCGAAATGCTCGAGGAAATCCGCTACGAAGGCTACGGCCCCAGCGGTGTGGCGCTCATTGTCGAGACCATGACCGACAACCGAAACAGAACGGCAGCCCTGGTCAGATCGCTCCTGGGCAAGCTCGGCGGCAACATGGTGGAAACCGGCGCGGTCAGCTTCATGTTCGAACGCAAGGGAGAAATCGTCTATCCATCCTCTGCCGGAAGCGAGGACGAGGTTCTCGAGGCTGCAATCCTCTCCGGGGCCGAAGACGTCGAATCGTCGGATTCCGGCCACATCGTGTACACGGTTGACGTAGAATTGTCGGATGTGTCAACGGAGATGGAAGCCATGCTCGGCGAGAGCGAGGCAACCCGCCTGATTTGGAAGCCCACAACAACAACCGAACTCGACCTGGACGGCTCGCAAAAGATCATCCGCCTGATCGAGGCCCTGGAAAGCGAAGATGACGTGCAGCGGGTTACGGCCAACTTCGAAATCCCCGAAGACATTCTCGCACAATTGTGACCAGTCTGGTGCGCCGGTCAGCTTGCCCGGTGCATTCATCGGCATCCAGCCCGAGCGTGGCAAGAGACGCGACCCGCGGCGGCAGACGGCCGCTCGCGGTCGGATTGCGGTAAAGCGGAATTCCGGGACATGCTGCAACCGAGATCAGCGATCGCGGGAATTCTTTGGATGGTCGCTTGCGGCCTAAATTTCGTCGCTCTCGCCGCTATCATCAAGCATGTTGGAGCGGACATTCCGGCGCCCCAGGCAGCCTTCCTCCGCTACCTCACAGGCCTGGTGTTCATTCTGCCGTTTCTCGGCCAGTGGCGGCGTGCAAGGATTTCAAACCGCGAACATCTCCTGCTTGCCCTGCGCGGTCTCGTTCATTCGATTGCCGTGCTGTTGTGGTTCTTCACCGTAACGCGGATTCCCATCGCCGAGGTCACTTCCCTGGGGTACCTTACACCGGTGTTCGTGACGCTGGGCGCAGCCCTGTTTCTCGGCGACCGGCTCAATTCAGTGAAGAGTCTGGCTCTGCTGGGGGCGCTTTGCGGCGCGCTTGTCATTCTCCGTCCTGGATTTCGGGAGATTGACGTCGGTCATTTCGCCATTCTGGCTTCGACCTGCTTCTTTTCAACTTCGTTCCTGTTGGCAAAAAGGGCCGCCTCGCGTTTCAGTGCGGCTGTCATCGTCACCAGTCTTTCAATTGTTTCGACGATATGCATGGCGCCGGCTGCGTTCCTGGTTTGGATTCCGCCGACGCCCGAACAGGTGCTCTGGCTGTTCTTCGCCGCCTTTTTCGCCACGGCAGGCAACTTCACGATGACACAGTCCTTCCGCAACGCTCCGGTTTCGGTGACCCAGCCGGTCATCTACCTGCAACTGGTATGGGCAACCTTGCTTGGCGCGATCGCCTTCGGCGAAGGCTTCGACATGATGGTCATTCTTGGCGGCGCCATTGTCGTTGCATCGGTTTCGGCTGTTTCGTGGCACAGCGCCTTTCGCAAGCAAAGGGGCAGATCCGGGTCCGGCGTCTCGCTAAAGTGATCGCCGCTGGATTCGAGCTGGGAAAGCCTGCTGTTTCAGTGGAAGGCAGCCGCGACCATTCGCTCAATGTCGCATGCGACCTGAAGCCAGCAGCCGATCAACCGCTCCGTTGGTTCTTCTTGGCGCTGCGGTACTCCACTCGCATCACATAGATCGTGCAGACCAAGCCTGCCAAAACGGAGGCCAGCATGATGTAGACCAACGGGTAGGGTCCGCTGCCTTCGGTCAACGAGGCTCCCGCAAGCGCCGACAGGCCGGAACCGAGACCGATCGTGATTGCGCCTCCGATGCCTGATGCCGTTCCCGCCAGGTGCGGCCGCACCGAAAGCATCCCCGCAGTCGCATTGGGAATTACAAGCCCGTTGCCAACTCCCAACAGCATGATAAATCCGAAGAACCCCAAGGGATGCGTCACGCCGCCGTGAATGGCTGCAATCGCCCCGAGTGGCCCCAATGCAGTGACCACCGCGCCGACCACGACCATCTTTCTTGTTCCCACCGACTGGGAAAACTGCCCTGACAGAAAATTGCCGGCCATGTACCCGAACGCCACCGTGCCAAAGTAAAATCCGAGCAGTGACGCCGACATGCCGTAATGGTTGGTGCCGACAAACGGAGCCCCTCCCAGGTATGCGAAGAAGGCGCCGGAACAGAACGTCGTAATCAGGCAGAATCCCCAGAATCGGCGTGAACTGAACAGTTCCGGGTATTCACGCACCTGATCCCGAAAGCTCCGCGCCTTGCCGGGATAGGTCTCCCCCAAATCGAAATAGCAGACAGCGAACAGGAAAGCGCCAATGACAAGAAACAGGGAAAAGCTGGCCTTCCAGCCAAATGCATCGTCGAGAGCGCCGCCGATCATTGGCCCCAACATGGGCGCCACCGCCATGCCCATTGTCACGTAGCCGATGACCGAAGCCGCCCGATTCATTTGGTACATGTCCCTGACGATGGACCTCGAAAGCACCATGCCGGCCACAATGACCGCCTGACACATTCGAAAGAACAGAAACACCTCGACATTGGGTGACAGCATGCAGCCGAGAGATGCGATCAGGAACAGGACAATCGCCCAAAGAACTACGATTCTCCGTCCCCAATAGTCGGAAATCGGACCCACAATCACCTGCAGCACGGCGTTGACGAGCAGATATATCGCCACCGACAACTGCATTACGCGATAGTCCGTGGCAAAATATTCGGTCATGTTCGGCAACGACGGCAGGAACAACGTCATCGAGAGCGCCGGAATCGCCGCCAGCATGATCAGCGTCACGAGGTGTGGAGGCGTGGACCTGTCAAGAAACCGATGCCGTTGGACATCACGCATGTGTTTGGTATCCCCGATGCTCACATCTGCACTGCCTGGGCATGATCACCGCTCTCGAACTGCCCTTGGCCGATTCCCGATGTCTCTGAAAGCTGCACGAATGCAACTCGTCAATGCGTTGCGCATCCCGTGTGTAGGGACTTGCCGATTACTCATCCCGCAACTGACCGAAAGCGACTTTATCAGGCATCATGCCCTTCCAACATGCAAACCTGTCGGTCAGACGCAGTTTTCGCCTTAAACCGCAGGGGAAAGCCAGATCAATGCAGTGTCCCGACCAAGCATGCCGGCAAAGGCGTGCCAAGTCCGGAATTCCAGTTGTCAGGCGACCAATCCGGACCGGCGGCCAAGACCTGCGCCTTCCGGCAACAGCGCCCTCTCCTTTGGACAATTCCGGCGCAGTTGCATATTCGGATTGCCAATCTTTTCAATTTTGCGGCTTTTGAATGTTCAACAAGATACTCGTTGCAAATCGCGGCGAAATCGCCTGCCGGGTCATGCGCACAGCCCGCGCAATGGGGATTTCCACGGTCGCCGTCTACTCCGATGCCGACCGCAATGCCGTTCATGTCGAGCACGCCGACGAAGCGTTGCACATCGGTCCTCCTCCGGTTGGCCAGTCCTACATTGACATTGACCGCATTCTCGATGCGATTCGCAGAAGCGGCGCCGAGGCGGTGCATCCCGGATATGGCTTCCTGTCAGAGAACAGCGCATTTGCAGCAGCGCTGGAAGAGGCCGGCGTAGCGTTCGTGGGACCACCGGTTGCCGCCATTGAAGCGATGGGAGACAAGATCGCCTCCAAGAAGATCGCCGCCGAGTGCGGCGTGTCGACAATTCCGGGGCATTCGGAAAGCATCGACTCGCTGGCACAGGCCGACTTGATCGCCGCCGAGATTGGATATCCGGTCATGATCAAGGCCTCGGCAGGCGGTGGCGGCAAGGGAATGAGGATTGCCCGAACGCAACACGAACTGGCGGAGGGATACGAAAGCTCGCGCAGCGAAGCGGCTACTTCCTTTGGGGACGATCGCGTTCTGATCGAGAAGTTCATCGAATCGCCACGTCACATCGAGATTCAGGTTCTCGCCGACAAGTTCGGCAACTGCATTCATCTGAACGAACGGGAATGCTCGATCCAGCGCCGCAACCAAAAAGTTGTGGAAGAGGCGCCCTCGACGTTTCTGGACCAAGCGACACGAACAGCCATGGGGGAGCAGGCCGTCGCTCTTGCCAGGGCCGTCAACTACCGTTCGGCCGGAACGGTTGAATTCATCGTCGACCGCGACAGGCGCTTCTACTTCCTGGAGATGAACACGCGCTTGCAGGTGGAGCATCCGGTAACCGAACTGATCACCGGCATCGATCTTGTCGAACAGATGCTTCGCGTTGCCTGGGGCGAAAGGCTGTCGCTGGCGCAGCGGGACGTGGGCATCCATGGCTGGGCAATCGAGTCGCGCGTCTACGCCGAGGATCCATACCGCGGCTTTCTGCCGTCCACCGGCCGTCTGGCGCGCTACCGCCCGCCTGGAGAAACCCATGACGCGACACATGCCGTCCGCAACGACGCCGGCGTGAAGGAAGGAAGCGAAATCAGCGTCTACTACGACCCGATGATCGCCAAGCTCTGCACATGGGCCAATGACCGGCCGAGCGCCCTTGACTGCATGAGAAAGGCGCTGGACGAATTCGAAATCGAAGGGCTGCAAAGCAACCTCCCCTTTCTCTCGGCCATCATGGACAATCCTCGATTTGCCCGCGGCGACATCACCACGGCGTTCATTGAGGAGGAATACGGAAACGGCTTCACCGGCGTGGAACTTGGCCGCGACACAATCGTGCGGCTAGCAGCCTGCGCCGCGGTCATGACCCGGTTCTGCGAAATACGCAGAGCGCGCATTTCCGGGAAAATGCCACATCACTCCCGCCGCGTGGGCAATGACTGGGTTGTCAGCATTGACGATCTTGTCCTGCCGTTCAGACTTGAGGCAAAGGGGGACTCCTGTGACGCCAGACTGCTGGACGGCGATTGCTTTTGCATTTCGACGGACTGGAGGCCAGGCGAGAGGCTGGCACGCATTCAAGCTGGAGATCAGTGGCTGACGGTCAAGGTGAATCCCATTTCGGGCGGTTTCAGAATGCGCTACCGAGGCGCCGATCTCGAATTGCGGGTTCGGACGCCGCGGCAAACCGAACTTGGCGCGCTGATGCCGCGCAAGGCTCCGCCCGACACAACGCTTCAGCTGCGTTGCCCCATGCCGGGATTGCTGGTTTCGCTTGCCGTGTCCGAGGGCGATCGCGTCGAATCCGGGCAAATCCTGTGCACCATCGAAGCGATGAAGATGGAGAACATTCTAAAGGCGGAACGCACCGCCACGGTAGGCGTCATTCACGCGACGCCAGGAAACATACTCGCAGTCGACGACGTCATCATGGAGTTCACGTAGCCAAGGGCAGAGGCCCCCTTCTCACCATGAAACGCAATGGAGAGATGCAGCTCGTGGTCGGAACTGGCATCAGCGCCCAGGGCATTGTCAGCGCTGAAGGCGCGAGCGCTACCGCGACTTCAGTTCCTGCTGCCGAATCGGCAGCTTGTCTATGGCGTTGCTGAGTTCCCTGACATTCCACGGCGACGGCTTTCGCAAGACCACCGTGCCGTCCTTGCCAACGAGAAGAATCACAAAGTCACGTGGCCTGAACTTGCTGCGCAGCGCACTTCCCAATGCCGGATTGGTGTCCAACAGGACCACGACATCACGCTCGATCAAGGACTTTTCGTTCCCTTCCAAATACTGCATCTGCTCGACAAAGCGAGGGTCGAACGGCGATTCAGCCATTGCGATGAACAGTCTGTTCCGCCACTTGTATTGGGCGACTTCGAACTGTTCGGGCGACGCATCGCTGACATCGATCTTCAGCAGCTCCTCGCCCTCCTCCTGGGAACCGGCTGGAAGCGAAATCGTCGCGACGAAGGCCAGTGCAAGCAGCGCGGCGGCTGCCAGTGAAGAAGCAATGCGGAAGGTACCGGGATACATGGCAGACTTACTTGGAGATTTTGAACGAATTCTTGACGGCACAATTTGGAACATTCCGTAATATAGTGCAATTTGCACATGAATTGCAGACACAATGCATTTATTCAAGGCGCGGGAACGTTCGTTCCAAGTCGAATGGCTTTGCGTCCGGCCTCGGTGGGTTGCTCCGGGGCATTCGGAGCGAACCCGGCGAGTCAGGCATGCGCGGCAAAAGAAGGATCATCATGTCGGAGAACATTGACGCCTGGCGTCAGCTAGCGGCAAAGGAACGCAAGGGCCAGCCTCTTGAGGATCTGAACCGCACCACTCTCGAGGGGATCCAGGTCAAGCCCCTCTACACATCTGCGGACCTGGCGGAAAACCCCTACGTCGGCGGCGTTCCCGGGCACAATCCCTTTCTCAGAGGCGTGCGCGCGACCATGTACACACAGCGGCCCTGGACCATTCGCCAGTATGCCGGGTTTTCGACCGCGGAGGAATCCAACGCGTTCTATCGCCAGGCGCTGGCGTCCGGCCAGCAAGGCGTTTCGGTTGCGTTCGATCTGGCTACACATCGCGGCTACGACAGCGATCCCCCGCGTGTGGAGGGCGATGTGGGCAAGGCCGGAGTGGCCATCGATTCCGTGGAGGACATGAAGATCCTGTTCGACGGCATTCCGCTGGGCAGCATTTCGGTTTCGATGACCATGAACGGCGCTGTGTTGCCGACACTGGCCAATTTCATTGTCGCGGGCGAGGAGCAGGGCGTCGATCGGGCCAAGCTCTCGGGAACCATTCAGAACGACATTCTGAAGGAATTCATGGTGCGCAACACCTATGTCTACCCGCCGGAGCCGTCGATGCGCATCGTTGCCGACATCATCGAGTTCGCCAGCGCCGAAATGCCCCGGTTCAACTCGATCTCGATTTCGGGCTATCACATGCAGGAAGCCGGTGCCAACCTGGTTCAGGAACTCGCCTACACCCTGGCCAACGGCAGGGAGTACGTTCGCGGCGCCGTGGATCGCGGCCTCGATGTCGACGCGTTTGCCGGCCGCCTGTCCTTCTTCTTTGCAATTGGCATGGATTTCTTCATGGAAGTGGCCAAGCTGCGCGCAGCGCGCTTTCTGTGGAGCCGTGTCATGGCGGAGTTCAACCCGCGCAATCCACGCTCCAGCATGTTGCGGACCCACTGCCAGACGAGCGGCGTCAGCCTGCAGGAGCAGGACCCGTACAACAATGTCGTGAGGACGGCATACGAGGCGCTTGCCGCTGCGCTTGGCGGCACACAGTCGCTGCACACCAATTCGCTGGACGAGGCCATCGCCCTGCCAACCGAGTTTTCCGCACGCATTGCCCGCAACACGCAGCTGATTCTTCAGGAGGAAACCGGAGTGACCCGCACCGTCGATCCGCTCGCCGGTTCCTATTACGTGGAGACGCTGACCAGGCAAATGATCGACCGGGCCTGGGACCTGATGCAGGAGGTTGAGGAAATGGGTGGCATGACCAAAGCCGTTGATTCCGGCATTCCAAAGATGAAAATCGAGGAAACGGCGGCTAGAAGGCAGGCCATGATCGATCGCGGCGAGGAGGCAATTGTCGGTGTCAACAAGTATCGCCCGGAAGAGGAGGAGCCGATCAAGTACCGTCGCATCGAGAACCGCGACGTCCGGCGAATGCAGATGGAGCGACTCGACGAAATCCGGCGACGTCGGCATCCGGAGCGATGCGATCTGGCCTTGAAGGAGCTCGAAAGACAGGCTGCGGAAGGCGGCAACCTCCTGCCTGCGGCAATCGAGGCTGCCCGCGCAAGAGCCTCGGTGGGCGAGATTTCGCTGGCCCTTGAAAAGGTGTTCGGACGTCACCAAGGCAGCGCAAGGGCCTTGAGCGGCGTTTATGGCCAGGCATATGCGGGCGATCGGGAATTCGAGGACATTCGCAGTGACGTGGAGGAATTTGCCCGGCTTGAAGGAAGGCGCCCGCGCATTCTGGTGGCCAAGATGGGGCAGGATGGCCATGACCGGGGAGCTCGCGTCATTGCCACGGCGTTCGCCGATCTCGGATTCGACGTGGACATAGGACCGCTCTTCCAGACGCCGGCAGAGGCCGCTCGTGATGCAATTGACAACGATGTCCACGCCATCGGCATCAGTTCACAGGCGGCCGGGCATTCGACGCTGGCGCCTCAGTTGATTGCCGCTCTGAGGAATGAAGGGGCCGACGACATTCTCGTCATCTGTGGAGGCGTGATCCCGCGTCAGGACTACGACCTGTTGTTCGACGCCGGCGTCGCGGCAATCTTCGGTCCCGGAACCAGCATTCCGAGCGCCGCCAGGGAAGTGCTGACCCTGATTGAGGAAAGGCGCATGGCACAATAGCGATTGGGGCGCAATTCAAGAGGCCGAGACCTCCTTCCAGGGGCTTTGGGCAAGTGTGGCATTCGGTTCTTGCCGATTGTCCTGCATGCCATTGTCACCTTCGGCTCAGGCAGGGCCATGCCAAGTCACAGCATGCTTCCCTTCCAATGCGCATCGCTTCGATTGCGCACATTGGAAATTTCACCGCATCAAGAGCGCAGAATGGACGTTCTTCCGCGAAAGAAACGTCAGGCTGCACAGTGCAACCAGCATTTTCTCGCCGCCAGACAGCTGGTCAAAGCTGAAGACTTTCGATTCATGGTCGCAGTTGTACCGAAAAAAGCGTGGCTTTGAGAGCACGTGAACTCTCGCCCGACTCCACCAATCTCATTGCATGGAATCCGGGCAGGACAACGCGAAGCGCAGCAAACAAGTCTCCAATCGCGCCCGTGTTCTCTTGTACAGCTCCTCGGTACCAATCCACAATTTTTCCCAATTGTCTGTCAAGCATGTCGGGACGACCGTGCTCTCTCCGTGATTCCGACTCAAACAGCGGTGGACATGGGCTTGCAATGACGAAGCTTGCCAAGGCGTTCTTGAAGTTGGTGAGGTTCTTGTTGGCAGGACACTCGTTCAGCAACCCGATTCCGGATAGCTCCCCGTCACAAGGAAAGGCAGTGCCTTTGCTGTAGTCGTCACGATTGAGTTGGACCTTGTGCCCTGCATGGACTGGAAGATGTGCTTCGATTCATGGGCAAGCGACTCCTCCTCGATCCGCATCCTTTTGCGATCAGGGCTGAGCTCAATGGCCAGTACAAAGTGACAGGCCTCCCCATCCATTTGTAGATCAAGCTCAAAGCGCTGCTCGCCGCGAGCCAGACCTGATGAAAGACATCAGGCTGGAAACACATCCTCCGTCCGCCTGCCTTGTGAAACAAATGCACAGATTCTGCGCAACGCTTCAAGAACCGAGGTCCTCCCCGCTGCCGTTGGCGCCAAGAAGGACATTTCTCTCGTCAAACGTCAGTTCATGACTCGCCAGGCAAATGCATTTGTCAGCATATGTCCGGGTGAGAGACGGACAAACCTGTTTCTTTGGCATTTTACCGTACTTTCCCGGGCTGCAACCGCTGTTTGATGGGCGCCGCCTGTGGAAGCGCTGCAATGCTCACGAGACCAACCCTCATGCAAATGTCACCTCGAATGCCGTGGTCGCTCCGGTTGCTCCACAATGCCAGCTTGCATCGTTCGCCTGTCGCGGCCGCCTTCCCGCTCACAGTATCAGCGCGGCCGCAATTCCGAGAAACGCATAGAAGCCAACGACATCGGTGACCGTCGTCACGAAAACGCTGGAGGCGATCGCCGGGTCCACACGCATTCTCTCGAGTCCAAGCGGAATGAGAATGCCGGAAACATTGGCGACTATCATGTTTATGATCATGGCAAGTGCAATGACGAAGCCCAGCGTCTGCGAATCGAACCACACGAAGGCGACGGCGCCGACAATTCCGGCAAAGAGAAACCCGTTGCAGACTCCAATCAGCGTTTCGCGCTTGATGACACGGCTGGAGTTCGAGTGGGTCAGGTCCCTTGTCGCCAGAGCTCTGACGACAACGGTCAAGGTCTGGGTGCCGGCATTGCCACCCATCGAGGCAACGATGGGCATCAGAATTGCCAAGGCCACCATGGTCTGAATGGTGTCCGCGAATCTTGCAATGACGATCGAGGCAAGCACTGCCGTGGCGAGATTCAGGAAGAGCCACGGAAAGCGAAGGGCAGCGGTGCCGAGCCCCCTGTCGCTGAGACTTTCGCCGCCAACGCCTGCAAGCCGCTTGATGTCCTCCTCGGCTTCATCTTCGAGTGCCGCCATCGCATCGTCGATTGTTATGACGCCGACCAATCTTCCGTGTTCGTTGACCACCGGCGCGGATATCAGGTGGTACTGGCTGAACGCATAGGCAACTTCATGCTGCTGTCGCAGCGCCGGAATGGTCTGAACCCCCTCGTCGGCAATGTCCAACAACAACACGTCGCGCCCCGCCGCCATGAGCCGGCCGAGGCTCACCTGCCCCACCGGGACGATTTTCGGGGTGACCAGCATCACATGATGGAAGTCCTCCGGCAAATCCTTCCGCGCGCGCAGGAAGTCGATGGCATCACCGACGCGCCAGCTGTCGGGAACAAAGACCGTTTCGGGCTTCATCAGCCGGCCGGCGGTGCCTTCGGGAAAGGCAAGAGATCGCTGCACGGCCGCCCTGTCCGAGGCGCCCAAGGCATTCAGAAACAAGCCCTGCTGTTCAGGAACCAGATCCGCGACTATGTCCACGATGTCATCCGATTCCAGTTCGACGACGGACTCGGCTATCTGGCGCCGTGACAGCAATGCGACGACTTCGCTCAGAATCCTCTCTTCAAGCTCGGCAAGGACGCCGATGTTGAACTTGTCTCCCCAAAGCGTGACGAGGGCGTTTCGCTGGTCGTCTTCAATCTGTTCCAGGAGATCTGCAATGTCGGCGACATGGAGTTCGGCCATGCAACCGATCAGGCTTTCGCGATCGCCCTCGGCAGTTGCGCTCAGTATCGCCTCCACCTGTACCCGGTCGAGATGATAGTTGCTGAAGCCTTCGCTCGAATTTTCCGCGGTCATCGGCAACGATCCTCTTCGTTCGCTTCTTGATTGCTGCAAGCCCAGCCGGACAAGACGCCGAATCCCAATCAGTGAATGGCGGTCGCAGG
>JAPOOS010000236.1 GCA_026713305.1 Paracoccaceae bacterium | reverse complement strand
CGCCACCATGCGCTTGAGCTTTTCGTGCCTCCACCGAGTGATCCTTTCCCTGCGGTAGATCTTGGCGACCTTTCCCGGGCTTGAAGTCAAAAATCCAGTGCCTTCTCCCCCAGCGCCTACAGCATTGCCCAACCTGACCGCAACGCCTGATCTCGAAGGTCTGACCATTTCCCCAGAACCAGGAACGCTCGAAACCGGAATTGGCGTGTTCTTGACAACCGAAACCGAAGCGGGGAGCCGGAATTGCGTGGACGGAATGCCCTTCGACGTTGTGGCCCGAGAGCTTGGGGACTCTCGCTTTCCCTTCCAAACTACCGACTTCACACCTGCCCGGATTGCGGCCCGGTGCTGGCTCTCGTTCCTCGTCAGCAGGCCCAGTTTGTAGTCCCTGGCGATCGGAAAATTTCTTTCCTGCCACGACATGGAGCGCTGTGGAGACCTTCTCTCAATTTGGTAGAGTTCCGCCCACCCGAGATCGAAGCGCAGAAACCTGTCGTTGTCTCGAGGTGTCATCCCGTTTGGAAGCGTTGCAACAATGCGGGGCTCTTCTCGGTTGAGCAGCCTGAATATCTTGGCAGAATTGCCCGATTGCGACTTGTTGGAGTCCAGCTCCGCGGCCGTTTCGAGTTCTTGGCGCAGCGTCGTGGAAATGACCGGAAATGTCTCTTCCTGCAGCCGCATGATCACGTCTGGGTCGGCCAACAGCACCGATGCGTCCACCAAGGATCCGGAAACTCGCTGCCTGTCTCTTGCCTGCCTCTGGCGCTGTGCAGTTCGTTGGCTCAAGTCGATGGTCCCGATGTTTGGTTGCTGGCAAATTGAAACAGGAAGGAACTGGGTAGATGCCCACTCTCTCGAATATTTGATATCGGCACAATAGCCAATGGATCGCTGATCGCTTTGGACTTTCGACGTTGCCAACGGGCATGAGCTGTCAAACGGCGCCAACCCGGAGGACCGCCTGCACCGTGTCAAGACCGCTCAAGCGTCGCCTTCCAAGCCTGATCGACAGTCAGCCACTCTGGATCCGACACTCATGGGACCATTGCCTGGCAGGGAATCCGACAGTATGACTGACGGGCGGTTTGGAGCCGATGAATGGAAAGAGGCAAGATCCCTTCCCTTGCATTGCTCTCAATCGCAATACAGTCACAGGTGGATGTGGACGAGCGTTTTGAGCAGGTCGTGCAGGCGAAGCCATTGTTCGCAGCAACACAGGACGCCGGGAGCGCAGCAGCAGTTCCGTATTCCAGTTCCCGATGGCAACATTGCAGACATCTAGCGGATCGGCACAGCGGCAAACCAGCATCGACGCCAGAGGGCCAACCGTGAATTCACCCGGACAGGGATGCAGCGCTGCAATGTTCCTTGACGCGAAAGGTGCTTTCCGGGGATGGCGAAGGGCTGCAAGTCTCCACTGATCGTCAGGATGCGATGCTGGAGAGATTCCCTGCGCAGGCAACGATTTCCAGAGCCCGAAGCCTGCGTTGACTATGGCGCCTTCGCTGATAGCGTCCGGTTGACTTGATCTGCATCGTTGCTGGGATCGAAAGAGCAGGAAGGAACCATGGACAGTCCTACGATTCTCGTCATAGGCACCTATGACACCAAGGCCGACGAACTGGATTTCATGACGGCCAGCATTGAAGGGGCGGGAGGCAAGGCGCTGACAATGGATGTCGGCGTGCTGGGCGAATCGCCCTCGAAAGTCCACATTGGCCGCAGTGAGGTGGCGCTTGCCGGAGGTGGCAGCATAGAGGAGGCCGCGTCCTGCGGCGACGAGAACACGGCCATGCAAGTCATGGCGAGTGGCGCAAGTCGCCTGGCATCCAAGCTGGCGAGCAAGGGCGCAATTTCCGGCGCAATTGTCTTGGGCGGAACCATGGGAACTGACCTGGCGCTCGATGTGTGCCAGGCGCTGCCGGTGGGTTTTCCCAAGCACATTGTTTCCACGGTTGCGTTTTCGCCCCTGATTCCTGCGGCAAGAGTATCGGCCGACGTGCAGATGACTTTGTGGGCAGGCGGACTGTATGGATTGAACTCGATATCCCGAACGTCGTTGGCGCAGGCCTCAGGCGCAGTGGTGGGCGCCGCTCGTGCGCTGGCGGGCCGCGAAGCACCGCGACCCGTCATTGGCATGACAAGCTTCGGTTCCTCCGTGCTCACCTACATGATCCATCTCAAGCCCGAGATCGAAAGGCGCGGATTTGAACTTGCGGTCTTTCACGCCACCGGCATGGGAGGGCGGGCTTTCGACGCTCTTGCCGCATCAGGACATTTCGCATGCGTGATGGACTTCGCACCCCAGGAGATAACCAATCTCGTGTTCGGGTCGGCGCTGAGCGCCGGCAGGAACAGGATGCTCGGGGCCGGAACCTCGGCAACTCCACAAATCGTCGCGCCCGGCTGCATTGATCTGATTGACTATCCAAGCTGGCAGGAAATCCCCGACCGCTTCAAGGGTCGAGAATTCCATGATCACAATCGACTAATCCGCTCCACAGGTCTGACGCCGGACGAAAGAAGGCAGGTTGTGCAGGCCATTTGTGCAAGGCTCGGAGAGAGTCGTGGTCCAGTTGAAGTCTTGCTTCCAATCAAGGGATTGCATGGCTGGGACCGGCGCGGCCTTCCCTTCCACGATCCTGCGGGATTGCAAGCTACGATTTCGGAGTTCCACAAGCGGGCAGCCAGACCGGTCGCCATTTCCGAAGTCGATGCGCACATAAACGATTCGGAATTCTCGGAACAGGCATTGGCCATTCTCGACCGATGGCGCAATGACGGCACGGTTTCGTCCGGCCCGGCAGGCGCTTCCGGAGACTGAAGCCAGAAGGACAAGGG
>JAPOOS010000231.1 GCA_026713305.1 Paracoccaceae bacterium | reverse complement strand
TGAATTTCCTTGTTCAGGCCTTCGATGGTTGACTGGCTTTCGAGGTTTGCGTCGACCTCAAGACTTAGCTGGCTTTTCAACTCTGCCAGTTGAGCTTCCAGCTGCAACCTGGATCCCTGCAAGACTTCGATGGTCTGAAGCCGGGCCGCCAAGGCTTCGTCCTTTGCAGCAATTTGACCTGCCAACTGAATTGCTTCCCGCTTCAAACTCTCATTGTCCCGTTTGAGAAGCTCACTGTCTGATTCTTCTTGCCTCAACTCTTGAACAAGCTGTTGTGAGCTGCTTCGCTCCGCCTGCAGCTGGCCTTCGAGATTTGCAGCGGATTCTTGCGACGCTTCAAGCTGTTGATTGAGTTGGTCAATTGCATTGGCTTGGAGTTCAATCCGACCTTCCAAGTCTTCACGGTTTTGCCGAAGATTCCTGTTGTCGTCAGTCAAAGTCGTGATCTGTTCTTTCAGATCCTTGGCTTGCCCTTGCAGACGCACCGTCTCAACCTGACTCTCCTCGAGTTCCGCTTTGACGGACTGCAATTCACTGGAAAGGTTTTCGAGCTGCTCCCTTGATTTGGTTGTGTCCCTTTCATACTCATCCCGTAGTTGGTTCAATTGGGCCTGCATTTGCTCGGCCAACTGCTCCTGCTGAGCCCGACCTCCCTTCTCCTCCGCCAACTCATCGGAAAGCTTCGTCAGTTGGGCCATGGCGTCGTTCAGACTGACGTTCAATTCGGCCATCGACGCTTCGAGTTCCGCCACCTGCCGTGCGCTGGCGGCAGCTTCATCAGTCTTGGCATTCAGGCTCTCGTCGGTTGACGCCAGCTGCTCGCGTGCATCCGCAAGCTCGTTGGATGTCTGTTCTGCCTCCTTCCTGGCTTGCGCCAAATTGCCTTCAAGCTGCCCCACACGTGACGTCTGCGAACTCAATTCCCCACGAACATCCTCCAATTGTACCTCAAGCTTGGAACTCCTGGCCGTTTGGTCGTTCAACCTGTCCTGAAGCGCATTCAAGTCGGCCCGCATTTGCTCGGCCAACTGCTCCTGCTGAGCCCGACCTCCCTTCTCCTCCGCCAACTCATCGGAAAGCTTCGTCAGTTGTGCCGTGGCGTCGTTCAGACTGACGTTCAATTCCGCCATCGCCGCTTCGAGTTCCGCCACCTGCTGCGCGCTGGCGGCAGCCTCATCAGTCTTGGCTTTCAGGCTCTCGTCGGTTGACGCCAGCTGCTCGCGTGCATCCACAAGCTTGTTGGCTGTCTGATCTGCCTCTTTCCTGGCTTGCGCCAAATCGCCTTCAAGCTTGGAACTCCTGGCCGTTTCGTCGTTCAACCTGTCCTGAAGCGCATTCAAGTCGGCCCGCATCTGCTCGGCCAACTGCTCCTGCTGAGCCCGACCTCCCTTCTCCTCCGCCAACTCATCGGCAAGCTTCGTCAGTTGGTCCATGGCGTCGTTCAGACTGACGTTCAATTCGGCAAACGCCGCTTCGAGTTCCGCCACCTGCTGCGCGCTGGCGGCAGCCTCATCAGTCTTGGCTTTCAGGCTCTCGTCGGTTGACGCCAACTGCTCGCGTGCATCCGCAAGCTCGTTGGCTGTCTGATCTGCCTCCTTCCTGGCTTGCGCCAAATCACCTTCAAGCTGCCCCACACGTGACGTCTGCGAACTCAATTCCCCACGAACATCCTCCAATTGTCCCTGAAGCTGAAATGACTTCTGCTGTTCGCTGCTGAGATTGTCCTGCAAATTGGAGATTTGCGTTCCACTTTCGTGCAATTCGCTCTGCAAGGCCCGAATGGCCTCCTGTTGCAAATCACTTCGGCTCGAAATCACGAACTGGAAGAGAAGAAACACCGTGATGAGGAATATCAGCACCAGAAGCAGTGCAGTCATTACGTCAACAAAGCCAGTCCAAATGCTGGTGGTGTAGCCGCGTCTCGACCGTCGGCCTACCATTGCCGTCTCCTTGTGTCGCAGCCAACTGCACCCAATGCCGCAAAGCTTGGCAGAGCCAACACTCTCGTCGGCTTTGCGCAGTGCGTGCCACAGCATGAAGGCCGGCTAGCGGGTCGTGGTTTGTCGATCCCAAACGTGAGTTGTTCAAGCGCATGTCGACAATGCTTGTTCACTCTTGTGGACATTTGCTTCCACACAGCTGCCGTTCGAACCCGCCGCTCCAAGCCTGGTTCATTGCGGACGTTCGAACTATCCGAAAATCCGGTTGGAGAAAAAACGCTCCATCGCTGAAGAATGTCCCTTGCAACCATTGCAGACCGAATCCAGTTGGCCACAGAATTGGAACTGGCAAAAAAACGGCAGCCAAGGCTCGACACAACCAAGGACATTGGCCAGCTATGCCTGAACATTTCGACACTCAATTGCGGTTTGTGCAGCACAATTGCACAGCATGTGCAATTCTGACGGCAAGCGTCCTGTTGCGGTGCAGGCGCTCCTGACAAGCACACATCGGAACTCAACACGACTTGCATATCCGTGCGCAGCCATGGTTGCAGTCCATGCCAGCGCTTCGGCCTCACGGCGGCAGGCCGCATCCATCACAAGCTGCTTTGCCCCGGATTAACTCCCGGCGCCCAAGCCCGTCTGACCTTCAAGCAGAGTTCGAATGTCGACATTTTCCTCCACCAAGCGGACCAGCTGCAACTCCATGCTTCGCAGCAGGAGTTTTGCCTCGTCATCCGCCATGCCTGCAGCCAACCCTTCCATTGAGGCGGCAATCTTGGATTGTTCCGCTGCAAGCTCCTTCAATTGCTCCAAGAGAAGTGTGTACTGTTGCTCGGTCTCGGTACGCTGCCTTTGCACTTTCGCCAGTTCCGCAACCGCTGCATTTAGATTCCGAATTTCTCTCTTGCTGGCCGAACGCGCTTTCTCGGAAGCAGCGAATGCGTGACGCATATCCTCAACCATGTCTCCCAACGCAACGCCGATTCCTGCTCCTGAATCCAAACCGACGTCTGCATCGAAGTCACTGGTGTTGATCCTGGTGATGCTGGACAACCACTCCTCAAGCTGGCGGTAAAAGCGATTCTGCCCGTGACCGGCAAGCAAGTCCAACAAGCCGACAAGCAGCGACCCTGCCAATCCAAGCAGGGAGGATGAAAAGGCAACGCCCATCCCGCCGAGTTGAGACTCGATGCCGGTCTTCAATTCGGTAACCATTTCCAATGCATCGACTGGACCTTCATCCTCCGGCGGTGAAATGGAACTCATGGTGTCCAGAACGGCGGGAATGGTTCTGGCCAAGCCGTAGAACGTGCCCAGCAAGCCCAGAAAAATCAGCAAATGGGCGATGTAGCGCGAAAAGTCCCGCGATTCGTCCATTCGTGACGCAACGGAATCCAGTATGGTGCGCGATGAAGTTGCCGACAGCTGCATCTTGGAACCGGAACTGCGCAACATGCTGGCCAGTGGCGCCAGGAGCCTTGGAGGCCTGGCCCAGTGCTCGCGGTCCTTTGAGTTCAGAAACCGCTCTATCCAAACCACCGCCCACGTGATCTGCCACACCTGCCAGAAACATGCGCATCCGCCAAAGACGAAAACCGCGCCGATTATGCCGTTCAGATAGGGCGACTGCCGGAAGATCGCATTGAACTGATCCTGGAAGGCAAAGACCCCCGCCGCCACAAGCAAAACCGACAGAAGCATGCAAAGGAATGAATGAACCGGCCGTTCGAAACTAGCCGGATTGACAGCGTTTCGCTCAGGGATTGTGTGTGAAACCATGTTTTGTTACCGCCAAAATCTGAATTGGCTGCATTCGGTTGCCTGGTTGCCATGTGAAAGCACAAGGTTGCAGCCGCCGCTGAATGCCTCGCGACTGTTGAACCGGCAGGCTCTGAACCTGGACAGGCGCGATTGGAACACAGTGCGCATGGCATGCCGTTCCTGCCACCAAATACTAGATTTAACCGCTTGGACGGTCAAGCCTTGACACCAAGCTGAGCAAGAGGTGAAGGGCGCCAACCTTGCTTCCCTTCGAGCAAGTCATGCTGGTTCCCCTGGCGCCCGACAGGACGGTTCACC
>JAPOOS010000161.1 GCA_026713305.1 Paracoccaceae bacterium | reverse complement strand
CGGAGCGGACATCAATGCACGGTCAGAGGACGGTCAGACCTCTCTTCACTTTGCGGCTGCGTGGAGCAGAGCGCCGGCAGTCGTGCAGGTTTTGCTGGATGCCGGACCGGACCCGAATGCCCGAGGCGAGGTCGGTCTGACCCCTCTTCACGTTGCGGCTGCGTGGAGCAAAGCGCCGGCTGTCGTGCAGGCTCTTCTGGATGCCGGAGCGGACCCGTCAGCTCGTGATGACGAAGGGAAAGTGCCAATTGAACTTGTTCCAGAAGATTCCCCGCTGCGTTCGACCGACATATATCAGCGATTGAACGGGGGACTTTTCGAGTAGTTGCGGCGGGGGCGAATTGCAGAATCGAACGGACGCTTGTTGTGTGCCCTGATTGAATTGACCAGGAACTGCTTTCCAGTTGCCCTGTTAATCGAGACGGCGCTCTGCGGACGAAGCAATTGAAGGACGACACGCAACCGAGAGACTGCAATGTCTGTCTCGGCGATGTGCCGCTGCGATGGCACGACTGCAAAGTCCGAAGCCTGCATGCCCGCGCTCGACTCACAACGAACGCCCATTCCGAAAAAGGGACAGGAGAATTGTCGTTTCAAAAGCCCTGCTCCAGCTCTGGCAATCCAAGAGTCGCAGCCAATCGGAGATTGGAGCGGCTACAAGGAAATTGATGGTCTTTGGTCATCCAATTGGAGTTGATGCTGGCACGGATGTACCTGCAAAATCCACATTCCGAACCAAGTCATGTCTCCACTTGCGTTGCCGCATTTTGCCTGATGAGAATTTGTTGTCCCGCGCCGACACTTTTTTGTTGAAGTGTGGTGACAACTTGCGCTATTGTCCGCTCACGGCATTGACCTACCTGAAGGCAGTTTTAATGCACTTTGTCGCTTCGCAATTTTCCTATCCTTACTGAGTCTCATAAGGGGCAGGCTCAGCAGGCGTAAGCGTAAATAATCTTTCCTGGCTGTGGCCAAGTGCCCGCCAGAGGGAGATTACAATGATACTCATTCCTAACATTGCTTCGGACGGAGACGGGCCAATGGACGTTTCACCGATTGTGGAAGCCACCACTTGGGAAAAGCTGCCATTCAGAGAAGCCAATTGGAACCTTGATACACCCGTTCTAGTCGAGCATGTCGTCAAACGAGGCGAAGGCCGGATTGGCCGGGGTGGATCCATATTGGTTGAAACCGGGGCACACACCGGCAGAGCGCCCAACGACAAGTACGTGGTTTGCAGCCCAGGGTCACATTCGCGCGTATGGTGGGACAACAATTGCCCAATGACCCCGGCAGCCTTCTCGAAGCTGCGCAATTGCTTCGCCGATCATGTCGCCAAGCGTAATGTCTACGTGCAGGATCTCGTCGCCTGTTCCGCCAGCAACTCCCGGCTCAACGCCAGATTCGTGAATTCGCTGGCCTGGCATTCGCTGTTCATTCGGCAGCTGCTGGAGGTCCCGTCGAACGGCGAGGAACACGCGTTTGTTCCTGACCTGACTGTCGTAAACTGCCCGGAGTTGCAGTTGGAGCCAGAAGAGTTCGGAATTCGATCACGCACAGTGATCGCCATCAACCTCGAACAGAGACTGATTCTGATTGCGGGAACAAGGTACGCGGGTGAAAACAAGAAGGCGCTGTTCACCTTTCTGAATTACAGCCTGCCGCAGCGGGGAATCCTGTCCATGCACTGTGCGGCAAATCATGCCAAGGGAGACAGCTCCGACACCGCCCTGTTCTTTGGACTGTCCGGCACCGGCAAGACTACCCTGTCTGCCGATTCCGGGCGCGCGCTGATTGGCGACGACGAGCATGGATGGTCCGACGAGGGTGTCTTCAACATAGAGGCCGGCTGCTATGCCAAGACAAACAATCTCAGCCCAACTGCCGAACCGGACATCTATGCCACGACCCAAATGTTCGGATCGGTAATCGAAAACATGAAATTTGATCCAGCAACCCACAAGGTGGATCTGCAGGACACCAGTCTCACCGAAAACGCTCGGTGTGCATACTCATTGGATCGAATTCCATACAGATCAAGGTCCGGGTTGGCCGGCCATGCCAAGAACATCTTCCTCCTGACCTGCGATGTGTTCGGGGTACTGCCGCCAATAGCCAAGCTCACTCCAGCTCAGGCCATGTATCACTTCATGTCCGGCTTCACTTCCCGAGCGGCGGGAACAGAGAGCGGCACCAGTGGTCATCAACCGGTGTTTTCGACCTGCTACGGACAGCCGTTTCTGCCTTGCCGCCCGGAAGTGTATGGGGCCCTGCTCAAACAGAGGATTTCCGAACACGGGTCCAGCTGCTGGCTCATCAACACGGGTTGGAGCAAAGGTCCGTATGGCGTGGGCAAGCGCATTGACATTGCAGTTACCAGGCAGATCCTTTCCGCTGCCCTCAACGGACAGCTTTCGGGCATCCCCTACCGGACCGATCCGACCTTCGGACTGTCGGTGCCCAGGATGGTCCCCGGAGTTGACGAAGGAATTCTCGACCCAAGGCAAACCTGGAACGATCCGCTGTCGTACGATGCCCGATCAGCTCAGTTGGCAGCTCTGTTTGCCGACAACTTCCTGCAGTATCAGGGCCGCGTTGATGACGACACCCTCGGCTCCGCAATCAGGGCGCCACAAACATTCGGCAACGGGAATTGCGGAGTGCAGGCGCTTTCGTAAGGCGGAGCGAGCGACCCTGCCTTCGCTGCATGGGCCGTGCCACGTTCGGACCTGCTGAAGTTCGGAAGCCTGAATTCAGCGCAGCTGGTTTGAGAGTCAGCCCCAAGCGGCTCTTCCAATCAGATTGAGGCCGGCTCCGATCAAAGCGATTTGCGTCCAGAATCTGAAAGCCGGACTGTTGAGCCTGCTGTTGAGTGCAAGCCCCAACAACAGTCCGGCAACGGAGGGCAGGACAAGCAGGATGGAGAAGAGCGTGGTATCTGCATTGAGCACGTCGGTTCGTTGGTGGGCGATCGTCAAAGCGATCGCTCCCCACGAATAGATGACTCCCTGAGCGAGAATGCTTTCGCGCTTCGGCAGATCGATGGACACGAAATAGGTGACGATCAACGGCGCCCAGACACCTGCAAATCCGCCGCAGAATCCGGCACCCACTCCAGCAAGCAACTCGCAAGTCCTATGAAATCGAGGCGCAATCCTGAATTTCCAGCCCGCTAGCTGGATGCCTGACACGGAAGCTATGGTTATGCCAAGGACAAGCCAAATGACTTCGCTCGAAAGTAGAGTGACGAAGCGAGCCGTCACCATCAGCGTCAAACACAGCGAAACCACAATGGGCCACTGCCTGACCGACATTCGCCACGCTTCCCTGAGACCGAACTGAAGGGCCTGCACTACATTTACCAGAAGCAGCGGCAAGATCAGCAGAGCAACCGCAATCTCAAGCTCGACCAAGAAGCTCAGGCCGCTTATCATGACCATTGGGTAGGCGAAGCCCACCACGCCCTTGACAAATGCGGCGACGAACGCCACTGCGGCCACTCCCAGGAGGAGAGCAATGTCGGGAGCAGCCAAGAAAAGTTCGCTCGTCATTCTTCCGCTTTCGTCACCAACTTGCTGGAAGGCCAGGCCGGCAGCTTCAAACGGAGCAAGTCCTTCCGCCTGTTGTCGCGCCTTCCCTTTTGGAGGACAGCCTTGTTTGAAGTCCAATCTGCACCCGAATGTCAGGATTCGAAACCCGGCTACGATGTGAACCAATGAATTACAACATCTCTGAACTAGCGGCCCACGCCGTCGATGCCTTGGATCGTCTGGTACAGATGGCCCGGGGAAACCTTCTCTCGGAATTGCCGGCAGACCGAAGCGAGTTTCTGGGTGCTCTGGAACGCGATCAATTTCGGGTTCATGCGTTTTCCTGGTTCGTTACATATGTCGAAGCGCTTCGCCAGATGGAGCGGCTGGCATCGCGGCTCGAGGCCGACGGCGAATTTGGTCATGTCGACCGCTGCATTCTCGCAGTGTCGTTTGGCGAGTACCTGGCGCAGCTTCGAGGCGGCATCATGATGAGTCAGGGCGAATTCGCGCGCCCGAGCGATCTGGGGATATCGATTGACGAATTCGATCGAATTGCAGGATCTGCGGCAAGGAAGCTCATGCTCCACGGTTGTTCCGACGAGGCACGCCGGGAACTCGCGCATCTGTTGGCCAGGCATCATGACGGCGGCTGCTTTGGCGCCACCGGCCTCGACGAGGAAATGGAGATGGTGCGTGACCAGTTCCGGCGCTTCGTTGAAGACAGAATCGCGCCGAACGCACACAAATGGCATTTGCGCAACGCCTTGATCCCAATGCAGGTGATTGAAGAACTGGCCGAGCTGGGAGTGTTTGGTCTCACGGTGCCCGAAGAGCATGACGGCAGCGGGATGCCCAAGGCTGGCATGTGCGTTGTATCCGAGGAATTGTCTCGGGGCAGTTTGGGCGTGGGTTCGCTGGCAACGCGCTGCGAAATTGCCTGCGAACTCATTCGAACCGGCGGAACCTCGGATCAAATGGACAGGTGGCTGTCTCCAATCGCCACTGGAAGGACGTTGCCGACAGCCGTGTTCACGGAACCGGAGGCCGGTTCCGACCTGGCCTCCCTGAAGACACGGGCTGTGGCCTCCAACGACCACTACCTTGTATCCGGACGCAAGACCTGGATTACGCATGCCAGCCGAGCAAACCTAATGACGATGCTCGTTCGAACCGACCCGGACAGCTCCGATTACAGAGGCCTGTCACTGCTGCTGGCTCCGAAGAAGTCCGGAAGTGAAGAGCAGCCGTTTCCGGACGCCGGAATTTCGGGAAGCGAGATTGACGTACTTGGATACCGCGGAATGAAGGAATACGAGCTCGTTTTCGACAGTTTCCGGGTTGACAGAGAAAATCTTCTGGGAGGCGAGGAAGGACGCGGTTTCCGCCAGTTGATGGAAACCTTCGAGAGCGCGCGAATCCAAACTGCGGCCAGAGCAATCGGAGTGGCCCAGTCGGCGCTCGACCTGGCTCTCCGCTATGCAAAGGAGCGGCGGCAGTTCGGCAAGCCAATCCTGGAATTTCCGCGAGTGGCGTCAAAGGTCGCCATGATGGCTGTCGACATCGCGGTCGTGCGGCAACTTACCTACTACGCTGCGCGCCAGAAGGACAGTGGTCGCCGCTGTGACAAGGAAGCCGGCATGGCCAAGCTGCTGGCGGCCAGAGTTGCCTGGGCAGCTGCGGACAATGCCGTCCAGATTCACGGAGGCAATGGATACGCCATGGAATATGACGTTAGCCGTGTCCTTTGCGATGCTAGAATTCTGAACCTGTTCGAGGGAGCTGCGGAAATCCAGGCTCACGTGATTGCCAGAAGGCTGCTCGACAGGCGGGTCAACTGACGAATGTGCATGTCTGGCATTCCCATCCAGGAAACACATTTTGGCATGACAAATCACGACCCGAATTGCTGGACTTCTGAAACTCCTCGAAACTGAACTCTCCTGACGCCACCTTGTTGACCGGGCAGGTGTGCTCCTGCGGCCAGCAGTTCATGCCGTTCCGGATTGTCGCTGACTGCGCCAATCGATGTACCTCAATTGCGTTCCAGCGCCCTGGAACGCCACTTGGTTGGCAACCGCCGGGCCGATTCAGGCAATTGCGTCAACGGTCAAATGGTTCATGGGTGTCGAGACTCGTGCCTTCAAGGCGATTACCGCCGTGCAATGACAACCCAGAAAGCTTGTTCAAGTCGATGCGCTCTGATGCTCCATACGGAAGGTCATCGGCGCCTTTCTCGCCGGAGCACAAATCCCGTGCCTCCGTGTTCAATCATGTCTCAACGCTTGGATCGAAGTCGGCAAGCCAATCATGTTGCGGGTGTGTCTTGAACCGCCACTTTCGCAAGGGTCCTGCCATGACATTCAAGTAGTACATCTCATAGCCAAACGGAGAACCGCATGGATGATGCCCTCGCGGCACCAGTACGACATCATGATCGTGAACCGTGATCGTCTCGTCGAGCGACCCGTCATCTGTGAAGACCCTTTGAAACCCAAACCCTTGAGAAGGCTTGAATCTATGGTAGTAGGTCTCCTCCAGATAGGTGATTTCCGGGAAGTTGTCCTCATCATGCCGATGCGGCGGATATGACGACCAGTGGCCGTGCGGTGTGAACACCTCCGTTACCAGCAAGCTGTCCGCAACGTCGCGATCTTCCATCGCTATGTTGAAGATCTCGCGGTAGTTGGACCCGAGCCCTCGCTGCACAAAATCCACTCCTTCAGGCCCGATGCGCCGGGCGGGTCGCTTTCGCTTGGCGGGAGCAAGGCAAAAGGCCAGAACAGCGTTCGATGCCGACCGTGCGCGTATTACGCTCGCACTTGGCGCGTACACCGCGTGCGGTGGCTTCTTTTCAAAAGGGCTCAGTCGCTCTCCCATGCACCCAAACGATTCCCCATTTACGGCAATCTCGACCATGCCTTCGACAATGACGGCTATGCATTCGTTGGAGCCGGTATGCACCGATGTCCCCTGCCCTTCCGCCAGAACATGAGCCTCAAATCCCACATACCGCCAGCCAGCCGAATCTGGCGTGATGGCATGGATTCTTCCCTCCGCACCCGACGGCCTTCGCAATAGCTTCGACATGTTTTCCCGCATCCTCCTTCCGAAGTCTGTTTGATTTCGACCTATCCGCAGTCCTGCCTGCGTCAATCAGCCCTTGGCTCAAAGGTGCAATCCCATAATGACGGCATGGGCAGAATTCGCTGCCTGCCTGGCCCGCCACTTGAACAGTCTCCTCTCTCCACGACATCCACAACATGAAGGGCGCTACCGGATTGCCCCTTTCGCCGAAATGTCCGCACTTGGAGTCAAATCTGCCAATGGACGGATGGCCTCAAATGGATCATCGGCGGCGACATTCCGAAAACGTCTCAATGCTCCCCGACGATTACAAGCCGGGCGGAAATCAGGCGAAATGGCAGCAGCATGACACCGGCGAAGGACAACTTGACCAGGAAGTCTGCGGCGGCAAGGCTGACCCACAATGGAAGCTGTGGCCCTATGCCCAGCAGCGAAACTCCTTCGCCCGCCCACGCCGGCACGTTCGACGGTTCGAGAAACGCCAGACTTGCCGAAAATGCAATCGTAAAGAATATCGCGGTGTCGACCAGCGACCCCACAAGACTTGAGACCAGCGGGGCCCGCCACCACCTGCCAGAGCGAAAGCGGTTGAAAACCGCGATGTCCAGCAACTGGGCGCAGAGAAAGGCTGTTCCTGAACCAATGGCGATTCGAAGGGTGACCAAGGGGCCGTAGCCGAGGTCAATCTGTGAACCCACGGCGGAACAGAAGACTCCAACCATGAAACCGGCAGCAATGACTCGGCGAGCCATCGTCGGTCCGTAGGCGCGATTGATGACGTCGGTGACGAGGAAGGCAACTGGATAGACGAAGGCGCCCCAAGTCAACCAATTCCCTACCAGGAATTGAACAAGAATGTTGGAAGCGACGACGACAGCTGTCATCGACAGGATTCCGGCGGTCAACGCAACTGGCAAGACGTGCTCCCGTCGCCCTTATGGACCTGTCGGCCTTCCCCGTGGATGCCGCGACACATTGGGGCCGAATTGCAGAAGGACACTACATGCCCACATCAAGCATGGCGGCCGCCATAATTGGGACGGTCCGCTCGCTCAAGCCGGCGATGTTGATGCGGCCACCACCCACAAGGTAGATTCCGTGCTTCCGCCGCATGGCGGCAACCTGTTCATCGGTTGCGCCCAGAAGTGTAAACATGCCCTTGTGCGACACGATGAACGAAAACCGATCGGAGCCCGACAGCTTCCGCAGTTCGTCGGCCAATGACTGCCGCAAATGCTGCAAGCTGCCGCGGATGGCATTGAGTTCGTTCAGCCAGGAAGACCTGAGCGCTGCATCCCGCAGCACCATCGTCACCAGACGAGCCCCGTGGTCCGGCGGAAACGAGATGCTCTGCCGATTGAGATACGCCAGCTGGCCCTGAATCAAGCCTGCCGTGCGCGTGTTTTCCGTCCTGACCAGCAACGCGCCGGTCCGTTCCCGGTACACGCCGAAGTTCTTGGAACAACTCGCCGCAATCATCACCTCGTCAAACTTCACGGCGAGTTCGCGTACGCCGCGTGCATCTTCCTCCAGCCCGTCGCCAAACCCCTGGTACGCGAAATCAACGATTGGCAGGGCTTCCTTGCTCTCTAGCAAAGTGGACAGCTCGCTCCATTGACCGGCATTCAAGTCTGCGCCCGTCGGATTGTGGCAACATCCGTGGAGAATCACTGCATCCCCCTTCCGCATTTGCGCGAGGTCGGACATCATGTTGTCGAAGGCAACCAGCTTGGACTCGTGGTCGAAGTACCGGTAGGTGCGGGAAGACAGCTTCAGGTGCTTTGCGATGGACGCGTGACTAGGCCAAGAAGGAGTCGGGATCCAGACCGAAATTCCGGGCGAAGCGCTTTGCGCAAGCTCCAAGGCCAAACGCACCGCTCCTGTTCCACCGGCTGTGTGCAGCGCTGCCACGCATTGACGGTTCACCGCATCGGCAAGCACAAGCTCAACCATCGCATCGCGGTATTCGGGCTCTCCGGCCAGCGCCGTATAGGTCTTGGTCGTCTGCTCGCGCAGCAACTGCCGTTCGGCGTCCTTGATCGCAGCCATGATCGGCGTCAATCCGTCCGCATTCCGATAGACGCCAACTCCCAGATCAATCTTGTCAGTTCGAGGGTCTTCCCTGAACAACTGCATCAGTCCAATGATCTTGTCGGGGGGCTGCGGTTTCAATGATTCAAGCATATCTCTCAATTCCCGGAGTCTGGGTTCGACTCAATCCACCTGCCTCTTACCATGTGGCCATTGAGCCGAAAACAATTCGTTCGCCATGGAACTCCCGCCGCTAATGGAGGCTGTAATTCACCTGCGGCCGTCGAAGGCCTCGTTCGTTCGTCTGCACCGCCGCTCAATCGGACGATCGCGCTCGGTTCTCGCCGCCTCGCCCAATTCAGGCAAAGTTCGTTCAACCGCCAGTTTGCGCGCCTGCCTTCAGCACGTCGCGATTTCGGCCCCGACGGTTCCCCATTCTGCCCAGGACCCGTCATAGAGCGCGTGGTTGCGATGACCGATGGTCTCGAGCGCTAGACTGACGATTGCAGCGGTTACGCCGGAACCGCAGGAGGTTATGATCGGCATGTCCAAGTCTATGCCGGCTGCCGCAAGAGCCTCCCTCAACTGAGCTGCCGGTTTGAGAGTGCCATTCTCGGCGAGCAGTTCCGTGTATGGCAGGTTCAGGGCGCCTGGCATGTGCCCCGACTGCAGTCCCGCTCTGGGTTCCGGCGCCTGTCCGGCAAATCGGTCCGCCGGCCTTGCGTCAACGACCTGCGCCGACCCATCCCTGAGCGCGCTGCTCACCTGCTTCAGGCTGCAGACCAACTGCGCCTGCCATCGCACCGCCATGTGGCGCCAGTCGGTCACCGGCTGCAGATCCTCCGTCGGATATCCGTCGGCAATCCACTTCTTCAGCCCTCCGTCCAGGACGGCAACATGTCTGTGTCCCGCCAAGCGGAACAGCCACCATACGCGCGCCGCCGAAAACAGCCCTGCACTGTCGTAGGCGACAATCTGGTGACCGCTCCCGATTCCCATGCCCTGCATGCGCGCGGCAAACTTTTCGGGTGGGGGAGCCATGTGGGGAAGCTGCGACTCCAGGTCGGCGATTTCGTCGATGTCGAAGAATCGGGCGCCGGGTATGTGAATCCTCTCGTATTCGGACAGAGGGTCCCTTCCGACATTTGGCAGGTACCAGGAGCCGTCAACGATTCTCAGGTCGGGGTCCTGCAGGTGCCTGTTCAGCCAATGGGTGGAAACCACGGTTCGCGGGTTGTCTTGCAATTGATTTCCTCCTCACAGCGTTGACGGGTTCAGTCATGGTGACGCAACAGTCGAGCCTTCCGCCTGTTCCAATCTCTCTTGCGCTGCGTTTCGCGCTTGTCGGCGAGGCGCTTGCCCTTGGCAATTCCAATCTTGACCTTGGCGATTCCGACATGGTTGAAGTACAGAACCAGCGGCACCAGAGTCATCCCGCGTCGCTGCGTGGCCGACCACAAATGCGCGAGCTGCCGCTTTGTGACCAAAAGCTTTCGGCGGCGGCGTTCTTCGTGGCGAAACTTGCCTGCCTTGCCATAGGGCGCGATGTAGGAGTTGATCAGCCAGAGTTCGGCTCCTTCGACCGATGCATAGCTTTCGGCGATGCCGGCCTGGGCGGTTCTCAGCGCCTTGACCTCGGATCCCACCAGCATGATGCCGCACTCCAGTTCCTCCTCGATGGCGTAGTTGAAACGGGCGCGGCGGTTCGCTGCAATCACCTTGTAGTTGGAAGACTTGTCGGAATCGGACATCGGATCAGTTCAACTTGTCCTGGGAAGCGGAAGGCCAGTCAATGCCGCTGTCCGCCGCATGGGTTCAGTCAATCAGGCCTGCGAAGCGCATCGCGGCACGGATTTTCGCGCCCGTCGCGGCAGTGACCGGCATGAGGGGGGCTCGAACTTCGTTGCGGCAGCGGCCGAGAAGCGACAGGCCGTACTTGGCGCCGGCTAGCCCAGGCTCGAGAAAGATGGCCGTGTGCAACGGCATCAGGCGATCCTGCAATGCAAGCGCCGCCGCATAGTCGCCATCCAGCGTCGCCTTCTGAAACTCGGCGCAAAGGGCCGGCGCAACATTTGCAGTCACGGAAATGCATCCCCGGCCGCCATGCGCGTTGAATCCGAGCGCTGTCGCATCCTCGCCCGACAGCTGGAGAAAGTCGGAGCCGCAACTCTGCCGCTGCAGCGACACGCGGGCCAGATCGCCGGTTGCGTCCTTGACCCCAACGATGCGGGGCAATTCCGCCAGCCGGCCCATCGTCTCGGGCGACATGTCGATGACACACCGCCCAGGTATGTTGTAGATGATGATCGGCAAGTTCGAGATGTCGTGCAGCTGGCGAAAGTGCTCGTAAAGCCCTTCCTGCGTTGGCTTGTTGTAGTATGGGGTAACCACAAGTGCGGCGTCCGCCCCCGAGGCTTCGGCGGCGCTGACCAGCCCGATCGCCTCGGCGGTGGAATTTGAGCCGGCGCCAGCGATTACCGGCACGCGGCCGGCAACGGCGCGGACAGCGGCAGCCACAACCATGTTGTGCTCTTCGTGGGTCAGCGTCGGGCTTTCACCGGTCGTGCCCACTGGCACCACGCCGCTGGACCCCTCGGCGATTTGCCATTCCACATGTGCCTCCAGCTTCGGCCAGTCGATGTTTCCCTCTCGAAACGGTGTGACCAGCGCCGGAATAGATCCTTCAAACATTCCAGCCCACCTCTTTCTTCACATTTGCCTGGACCAGGCGCCGCACGAATTGACAGCAATTGTTGCATGGTTCAAACGGCGTCCATATACTCGAACGATTCGCCCAGTGGATCATGCAACCGGCACCGTGGAGATCTGATGCACATATACCTTGTGGCTCGGAATGCCGCAATTCTAGTCTTGCTCGCCTTCCTTGCCCTTCCTCTGCCTGCCGTCGCGCATCCTGGAGAGCACCAAGCTTTCGAGACTGCGTTGGATCATGCCGCCGCCGGAAGGTGGACGCAGGCCTACGCAGCCGCTAGGGAGGTTGGGGATCCAGCCGCAACCGTCGTCGTCGATTGGCTGCGGCTGCGCGCCGGAGTCGACAGCCACGCGCCCTATGCGCAGTTCCTGCAGAAGCACTCGGACTGGCCGGGACTGAAGATCCTTCGCCGCGCCGGCGAACCGACATTGGCGGATGCCAGGCCGGCGGAGATAGTGGAGTACTTTCAGGTTCAACCGCCGCAAACGGGGCACGGCGCACTGGCCCTGGCGTCGGCGCTGAAGGCGTTGGGCAAGCCCAACCAGGCACGGAGAACGATCATCGATGCCTGGCAGTCGCTGCCGTTCGACAACGAAGCCACCAGGGAGGCGCTGAAGCTGTATGGCGACCTGCTGCGGCCCCACCACGTCAATCGCCTTGACGTCATGTTGTGGAACGACTGGCTTAGCCCGGCCGGAAACTTTCTCAGCCACGTTGGCCCGGCACAGCGCGCGCTTGCCGAAACCCGCATTGCGTTGCGCCAGAACCGCAACGGCGTCGACGCGAAGATTTCATCGCTTCCCAAGGCGCAGCTGGCCGACCCGGGACTGAACCATGACAGGGTTCTGTGGCGCCTTTCCCGCGGAATGGATCATCAGGCCGCCGGTTTGGTCAATGCGTTCAGCGAGAGTCCCGCCAAGCTTGGCCGGCCGGAGCATTGGGCGAAGACACGGCTGCGGCTGGGTTATGGACTCATGCTGTCCGGCGACTATCGCCTGGCGTATCAGGTTGCGTCGAGTCACCACCTGAAGTCCTCGGGTTCGCTGGACAGCTTCAACTGGTTGTCGGACGCCGATGTTGAATCCAGGCAGCGGAAGCTGCGCCGGGACTACCTTGATCTCGAGTGGCTGGCCGGATTCCTGGCGCTGAGAAAGCTCAACCGGACTGAATTGGCAGTCGCCCATTTCCAGAATTTCATGGACGAGGTTGTCTCGCCTTCCTACGAGCATGCGGGTCATTCGCCGGTCACTCGCGGGAGAGCGGGATATTGGCTGGGGCGAGCGCTCGCCGCTTCAGGAAAGAGCGAACGCGCCCGCGCCGCATACGCCTTTGGAGCCAAGTACCAAATCTCCTTTTACGGGCAGCTTTCGGCGGAGCGCATCGGCGCCAAGGTTGACCCGCGACTGGTCGGCGGCCAGCCATGGGCGGGAAAGAGCAACGGTGAATTGGAAGAGGAGCTGGTCGTGCGAGCAGCGCTGCTCTACTCATCCATCGGGCAACATCCCCATTCGGCCTGGTTTCTGGCCCACCGCGCCGAGACTCTGGACCGCATGGGAATCATGCAGTTGGCGGAGATGGCTCGTCGACACGGGTTGGAGTTCGAAGCCGTCAAGATTGCCAAGCAAGGCGCCACCCAAGGCGACGTAGTCGTCGACTACCTCTTTCCGCTAACTTCGATCGCGTCCCAGGACTTCGCGATTCCGACGGCGCTCGTGATTTCGGTGGCCCGTCAGGAAACCGAGTTCCGCGACACCGCGCGCAGCACGCAGGGCGCGGTCGGGTTGTTGCAGCTGCTGCCTTCGACGGCACAGCCGATCGTGCGCAAGCTCGGCCTGTCCGGTTCAACGAGACAAATCCTGATGGACCCGACAAACAATGCGCGCATTGGCGCGTTGTACCTGCTCGAGAATGTGGACGAGTTCGGCGGTTCGATTCCTCTCGCTGTGGCAGCCTACAATGCCGGGCCGGGGCGAGTGAAGGGATGGCTGAATACGATCGGAGACCCCAGAATTGATGAAAAGGACATCATTGACTGGATCGAGTTGATTCCGTTCAGCGAAACGCGCAACTACACTATGCGCGTGCTCGAATCGACTGTTGTCTATCGGATGCGTCTTAGCGGACGAACACAGCAAATCAATCTTTCCCGGATGCTCGAATCCGGAAGCTGAAGCCTTTGAAGTCTTCGCTTCAGCAATGCCGTCGCCGCGCGGCTGCAAGTGATGCGGCTTCCCTGCCCTGAATGACCGATGCGACTGCGCGTGCCAAGTTGGGCACAATGCCCAAGCCTTTCAGCGGTCCGGCGCCTTTCGAAGTTGACCAATCAACATGTGGCGCTTGCTGCCATGGCCCGCCGTTCTGACGACATCGAAGCCGGCGCTTGCAAGGTTTCGGCGCACCCAACCGGCAGCTGTGAACGTCGCCATGGTTCCGCCTGGATGTGTGCAACGAGCGACATTGTGCATCAAGCCACGTTCCCACATCTGCGGATTGCACCGCGGCGAAAACCCGTCAAGAAACCATGCATCGACGCACAGCCTGCTCACGGGCAGCGTTTTCCTGGCATCGCCTCGCACAATTCTCACACAGGCAGACGCCAGCTGAAATTTGGTCTCGCCGGCCCGTACGCGTCTGACCAGAGCTTCGGCAAGTTCGGACAGGACCGGAAACGCCTCGAGCGCGCGTTGCATGTCCCGCCAATTCAATGGGTACGCCTCGAATGTCGTGAACTGGAACCGGCCATCGCATCCTCTCGTCTGCCACAGGTCGAGGCAGGCAAGCAGGTTCAATCCTGTGCCAAATCCAAGTTCCCCGATCCTGAATCCGTCCTGCAGACGGTTGGAAAGATCGTTGCCCTCGAGAAAGACCGCTCGGCTCTCCGCAAGTCCGTCATGACCATCATAGTAGGTGTCGCCAAACGCCTTCGAGCGCGGAACTGACTCGGCGGACCACTCCACCATGTCGCTGTCCGGAGTCGTGCCCTCTCCAAGTGAAAAACAGTCAGAGCCATTCATTTCGCAGTTCAGGTGTGCCTCGAGTTCGTTGCCGCGCTGGTTCGTTCGCAACTGATTGACACTTTTGTCGGGGGCTTTGCAAGTGCGCCTGGCACTGCCGCGGTGATTTTGTCTCTTTGGACTTCGGTTGGGATGGTTCGGATTTGGGCAGGCCTTCATCATTTCATCCCTGGCCTTGTCGACGGTGAACATCCAGCTTGTCTGCTTGTTGTCGCCATTTCTCTGTTTCCTTCGGGCCATGATCTCCGCTTCAAGGGTCTGCCTGTCGGGAATGCAACGATTGAGACATTGACCCTGCAGAACGCCATTCTCGACTTCGACCCTGTCGAGCCAAACGGCATGCCTACGCGTGTGGTGGTGCTCGATGCGGCGCACAATTCGCGTTGCTACATCGGCTGGCAGGGATCTGCAGCGGGCGGCTGTCGTTTGGGTTGAAGGAATGTCGAGCAAGTCCCTGATCTTGTTGGCGTCCGGCAAAGGGATGTCGGTCAGGCCCTGCATGCAGGATGCCAAGTCTTCCGAGGCGCTGCATTCGGCAACCTGGACCTTTCGCCAGCGCAGCTCTCTCCGCTTCGTCGGGCAGCAATTGGCAATCCGCGATTTGCGAATCGGGCCTAATCCAGCTCCAATTCGCTGCCGATCCCTACTTCTTGCCAAGACCGATCATGTACCTGCGGAAACTCGGAATCGGACAGTGCACGCTTTTGTCAGGCAGTCTTTGCAGTGCCCCACGGTGCACCAAGTGCTCGAAGAAATCCTCAACGTCCATTCCCTTGGGCAACTCCCAGCCGTGAGCATCACGAGACCCTGCCAGCTTTCCAATCCGATGCTTGATGCTTGCAGAGCCTTCGCCGGGCGTCAGATCATGCATTGCCGCTCCCAGCAGACATCTCGAATCATCCATTTTGTCACTCATGCCGGCCCCGGAAGCGCCGTAGAGAATGCGCGTCAGTCCGCTGGCCTGGGGCTCGTTGGCCTGTTGCCGCCTCCACATCAGTTTCGCTCGGGCCTCGATGTCGGCGAGAATGTCGCTGCGGCCTGCGTAGCAGGAAAGTCTGAAGCAGCATGTCCCAGACTTCAAAGACCACTACGACACAACGCCACTAAACTTCAAATGTCGCCAAACACTTCGAACACACTTGCGGCCTGCAGAGTCTAGGACTAACTCGGTTGGCATCCATGTGATGCTCGCAACCGGCGGCTCCGCCGCGCAACCGCGGGCGGCGTCCTCGTGACCGTGACTTAAAGACCAGCTGCCGCGCAATGACAGGTCAATTCACAATGTCTTGCAAGGCCTGATGAGGAAGCGTTGTGGCGGACTTGCCAAGTGGTCCCGACCACAAAACTCGTTTGATCTGCATCATGGCGCTTCCCTGTCCATGACAGGTTCATCGGACTCCAGGCTATGACTAGTCTTCGCCGGTGAGCGTGCGCGGTCTGGGGGCGCCTGCGAAAGGATTGTTGACAGCGTGATACTGTGCGACGATGCGACAGTCGTCGCACATCTGCATCAAGCGGATTGCATCCTCGTTCTGGAACATGGAGTGCTTGTTGGCCAGCTGCTCGCTAACACGTTCAATCATCGAGCGGACACCGAAAGGCTTGGCGCATCTGACGCACAGATACGGCTCCTCCTCGTTCAGCACCACATGCTCCCTGGTTTCCGGATCGAGATTGAGCTGTGGCACCAGCGCGATCGCGCTTTCCGGACAGATCTCGGCACAGAGGCCGCATTGTATGCAGGCATCCTCCTGAAATCTCAATTGCGGTCTGTCGGCATTGTCGAGAATCGCCTGCGTAGGACAGTGTGAAGCGCAGGCCATGCACAATGTGCACGCATCCGAATTTACGTCGATCGCTCCGTATGGAGAACTTGCCGGCAACGGCAACGGCGCATCCAAATCCGGGTTCAGCAACTTTGCTGTCAGCTTGGCAACCTGTCTGCGCGTGCCAATTGGCAGGATCCGCTCCACCAAGGAAACTTGCTCTCGATCAAACAGCTGTTCGCTCAGTTCATCGGGGTCGACTATGTCAATGAACTGAATGCGGTCCCGGGCCCCGATGCACTCGGCCAACTTCACTTGATTGACGAGCGTGTCCCGAGGTGTGGAAGGCGACAACAAGACCAACACTTCGGCAAAACCCACTCCCAAGGCGGCCAGCATTTCGGCGTGGCCGAATCCGCCGATTGCGTCGAGCGCCAGCGGAATGACGTCAGCCGGCAGGCCTCGGCCAAAGCGGGCGCACATGCCGATCATCTCGTTGCCATGTTCCGCCGCATGCACCAGCAAGCGAGGATTCCTGCCCCCAGCCGAGCGGTACGTAGTGGCAAGTACGTTCATTCGCTGAAACAAATGCTCTGAGGGCGGCGCGTCTTGGAGGATCGCTGCCGATGGGCACACTGCAGCACATTCACCGCATCCGGCACATACCATGGCATCAATGGCAACATGGTCGCCGGCAGGCGATATGGCGCCTGTCGAACAGGCATCAAGACAGCGCGTGCAGCCCGTCCTTGAAGAACGGGAATGGGCGCAAAGCGTCTCGTTCAACCTGACATATAGCGGTTTCTCGAAAGTGCCAACGAGCTGACTTGCTTCAAGCACAACTCTGTGGACTGCACCAAAGCTGCCCGGGTCCGCCCTAAGGTATCCCTCTCGTTTTTCCGGCGCCGCAAAGAGGCTGTTGCCTCTGCGCACATCGATGATGATGTCGCATTCGCTTTGGGCGCCATCACGAGGCTCCGAATACTTGAAGCTTCCCCTGCCGCCAGGCTCCTGGCGACGCAATGCATCCAGTTGAACCACAAATCCGCCGAAAGCGCCTCGTGCTGCACTCAGCCGTCCGACCACTATGTCAAATCTGCGGTCCATCGGCGTGTCTTCGGGCAGAGCGTCAAGCAGAACAGTTACCGACAGCACATCCGCCAGCTGCCCTGCGATTTCAAATGCCAGGTCGGGGCTGCCCAGCACCAGGCACAGTCCCTCCGATTCCACGTCCACGGATCGCATCCGCGGGGTTGGAATGAGAGACTCCGCTATCAGTGCCGCCTGTTTCGGACCCGCTGACTGCGCTTCGTCGGACCATCCCGCCCGGTCGCGCAGGTCGACAAAGCCGGGAGCGTCAACCTCCAGTTCCGAAGCGATTTCGAGAAAGGCGGCACTTTCCTGCTGGCAGGCAACGATGACCGACCCTTCTTCCATGGCCGCAGCGGCGTGGTGGCTTTGCGCAGTGCACAGAGATGAATACACCGGAGAGCATTTGCCGGGGAATGTCGACGCTATGGCTGCCGAGTCGAGCTGCTGGCTTTGGAGGCAATTGCAAAGCATCAGTTTGTCGATCATTTTTGCTCAGCCTTAAGTGAGGAACTATACATCAACGACTTCCCTTGCCGCTGCCGCCGAAGCGTTGACAGTCAAATTTCGGACGTCGACGTGCAATGGATCGCCTAGTATCAGATTGCAGGCGATTGAGACAAAGCAAAAGCTTGATCAAGCGCAGCGGATGGATGCAATCCTGTGACTTGCACAGCTCTGCAATGGCCATGGCTGGGGAAGGAAAGCCGCAGGCCGAGCGCACTTCACGCTTGAACCTGTTTGACGCTTCCGCTACGAAAACAGGGCTGCCAATTCAGGCATTTTGTGCAGCCGCTTCTTTGTGCAGACCTCCGTCTGCAATCTGGATTTTCCACTGCGGCAGTTCGTGGGACATTCAACCAGCCAAGTTCAATCACAGCAGCGAGGTTCCCTTGCCCCAAAGCCCAACCACATTGCCGGTTGGCATTGTAATGCAGCGGACCAGAAGCAGGTCACGCTGGGTAAAGTGGACATGGCGGGTCGTGGCCTTGTTGCCTGGCGCTAGCACGGCAAGATGGAAGCGAATCCGTGGGGACGGCGATTCCACAACATACCACGCCGCGACATTGACGTTGGAATTGTGGCCTTCCGACACCGAAGCCTATCTCATGGAATTGTCATCCCGGAACCCATCGGCATACGTCGTGTTTGCCAATCACGGCGGTGGCGACCCGTCCGACATCGAATTCGTCCTGGTTACCGCTTCGCCATATGAGGCACAGGACTACCTCGACAGTGGAGAGGAAGAGGTTGAACGCGTTGCGATGCCTCCGACATTGGTCGAAATCCTGCGTGACTTTTGCCGGCATCTGCATGTCGACGAAAAATTTGTCAAACGTCGGCGTGACAGGGTTAGGGTCGACAAGCGTCAGGATGGTGTTGGAGACGCGCGCGTACGGCAACTGACCGATGTGTATCGCTCTCCAAGTTCACTTGCGAAAGAATGAACATGGCCGACCGGTCGGATTTTTGGTCAAGGCGCAAGGCCGCAGTTCGAGCCGAAGCTGAAAGCGAGACTCTGCGCCAGCGGGAACAGGAGGAAGCCGAGGAGAGGCGACGTCTGGAAGAGAGGCCCGACGAGGAAATCCTTGCCGAGCTGAATTTGCCCGACCCCGACACGCTCGAAAAGGGAGACGACTTCTCGCTTTTCATGAAATCGGCTGTGCCGGAGCGAATTCGTCGTCGAGCCCTCCGCAGGCTCTGGCGCTCAAATCCAGTGTTGGCCAATCTTGACGGTCTTGTCGATTATGGCGAAGACTACACCGACGCCGCGACAGTGGTCGAAAACCTTTCGACCGTCTACCAGGTGGGCAAGGGAATGCTTGCCCAGTTTGGCCCCGATCACGAGGACGAAGCGCCTGAGGAGGCTTTGGCGGAAGCACGCGGGGAACAGGAGGATGAGGCTGCAACCGACACGCCGGAAGTGCATGAATTGGAGGATTCCAATCCGGTTGCCATTGAAGCGCACATGGATCAAAATGACGCAGCAGCAGAGACGGAGCCTGAATGCCTTCGGCCCGCAGCCAAACGACGTATGCGCTTTTCCTTCGAGGACAGCTGAAAGCGAGTGAAGCCATGGCAGTTTCGACCATTGGAGTAGCTGAGGAAGACCTTGCCAGAGCACAGCTCTACGACTTGCTGGGAGCCATGCTTGCCTCACCGCCCAAACAGGCGTTTCTGGACCAGCTCGCCAACCTCACCGGTGACGAGTCCGAAATTGGACGCGCCATCAAGGCGCTCCGCAAACTGGCCGCAGTGACGACGGAAGAAGCTGTTGCCGGCGAATATGCGGCGCTGTTCATCGGCGTTGGCAGAGGTGAGTTGTTGCCCTACTGCAGCTACTACCGAACCGGCTTTCTGAACGAGAAACCCTTGGCCGAATTGCGCAAGGATTTGGCCAAGCTCGGAATCAAGCGGGCCAAGAACGTCTTTGAACCGGAAGACAGCATTGCCAGCATGATGGAGATAATGGCAACTCTGATATCCGGTCGGCTCAACAAGCCAGCTTCGCTGGAGACGCAAAAGCGGTTTTTCGATCGCCACATTCTGCCGTGGGCACGCCATTTCTATTCCGACTTGGAAAAGGCCTCAAGTGCAGCCCTGTATGCGCCTGTGGGCGCGTTGGGCCGCGCCTTCATGGAGGTTGAGGCCGAGGCATTCACGCTGCTGGGCATACAGTCTCGAACATTGCACTGATCCTGCCGCGCCCCTGATCGGGATGTCTGGCAGGATTTGACGACAGCGGCGGACCGTCCGGCCGCGAGGATCGATTCAGCTGGCGCCCTCGGGCACAGGCTTGTCCTCTGCAGGGCTCGAGGCTTCGCTCTCGACGACTTCCTCGTACCACATTGAATGGTGTTCCTTGGCCCACTGCTTGTCGACCTTGCCAGTTCCCATCGCTGCAAATGCGCCTTCCATCCCCACCGACCCCAGGTAGATGTGGGCAATGATCACAGCCATGAACACAAACGCCACGATGGCGTGCCACAGCAACGACAGCTGCATCTCCTGATATGGCGACAGAACCTCTGGAAGTGGCGCCATGCCAAACAGCTGCGGAATGCCAACTGAATTGAGCTTGACGAAAGTGGCGGCAAACATCGGGAACTCGAAGGGAAACAGCAAAGCCAACCCAGAAGCCGATATCGACGCACCCATGATCAGAACGAGCCAGTAAATGATCTTCTGACCAGCGTTGAACTTGCGCGCAGGCGGGTGCGTCCCCTTCGTGAACAGTCCGCCTCCCTTGGCCAGCCAGACCAGATCGGCGCGGTTGGGAATGTTGTGCCGGATCCAGAACAGAAACACCACAACAAGCGACACCATGAACACCCATGCCACGTTGTTGTGGATCCATTTCGAAACCGCTGCAATTCCCGAGAACGCGTCGCGCCCGATCAACGGTATGATCGCCACGCGGCCGAACAATGTGATCAACCCAGTCACTCCGAGGAGAATGAACGATCCAGCCAATGCCCAGTGGGCCACCCGCTCGATCAGGTTAAACCGAAGTATCGTTTCGCCCGTCTTCTTGCCTTCGACGCGAATCTTGCCGCGCAGGAGATAAAAGATTCCAAGAAGACCGATAACCGCCAACAGGAGATAGCCGCCATAGGTTCTCAGCGGCCCAGCGCGCATGCTGAGCCAGGTCATGCCGTCATCCTGAATCATCACGCGAGAGACCGGCGTGTCGGTGGAGGCAATTATGTTGGAGGAACTGAATCTGATGCCGCGCCACACGTCGGCGTCCGAAGTGCCGCCCAGGGTTCCTAGCTGCGCGTCTGCAGCTGCCGCCTGGTCGGGGTCGCCCGTGTTCGAGCGGCGAAAGTTGTAATCCACCACCTCGCCGCGCTGACGCGCCATTATGTCCTCAAGGGTTTGAGCGCCTCCGGTCTGCGGTCGCGTCACTTCACTTGGCGCACTTTCCTGAGCAACAGCCGTACCGAACGGGATAGCCGCAACCAATGCCGCAAACACGAGGGCCAAGAGTGGTCGCAATGTATTCATGGTAGTTTACCGGTATCCGACACTTGCGTCTGCATGCCAAATCTTGATTGCGGAGGGCGGCCACTGTGGTTGCCGCCCTCGCAAATTTCAGTTTCGTATCAGCCTGCCTTGGTGCCGTAGGCCGTGCCCCAGCCCCAAGCGCCGGATCCGAAGCCGCGCTGCACAACTCGCTCTCGGTAAATCCCGGAAACGACGTCTCCGTCGCCGGCCAGAAGCGCCTTGGTTGCGCACATCTCGGCGCACAAGGGGAGCTTTCCCTCTGCTACCCGATTGCGGCCATACTTGGAAAACTCGGCGTTCGAATGGTTTTCCTCGGGACCACCGGCACAGAACGTGCACTTGTCCATCTTGCCACGCGAACCGAAGGCGCCGGCCTGCGGAAACTGCGGCGCACCGAACGGACAGGCGATCAGGCAGTAGCCGCAGCCAATGCACAGATCCTTCGAATGAAGCACGATGCCGTCTTCGTCCTGATAGAAGCAATCCACCGGGCAGACAGCCATGCACGGAGCGTCCGAACAGTGCATGCACGCAACGGACATCGACCGCTCTCCGGGAATGCCGTCACTGATTGTGACGACCCGCCTGCGGTTGATGCCCCAAGGCACCTCGTTTTCATTCTTGCAAGCCGTGACGCAGGCGTTGCACTCAATGCAGCGTTCTGCGTCAACCAGAAATTTTGCTCTAGCCATGGTTCAATCCTCCTAAGCTGCCCAGATCTTGCACAGGGTCGCCTTGGTCTCCTGCATCTGCGTTACCGAATCATAGCCGTAGGTCTGGGCCGTGTTCGACGATTCGCCAAGCACATAGGGATCGGCGCCTTCCGGATACTTGTGCCGGAGGTCCACTCCCTCGAGGTGGCCGCCAAAATGGAACGGCATGAATGCCACGCCCACTCCGACGCGCTCGGTCACCATGGCCATCACCTTGACCTTGGCCCCTTCCGGGCCCTCGACCCATACTTGGCTGCCGTCTCGGACGCCATTGTCGTTGGCATCACGTGGATTGATCTCCACGAACATGTCCTGCTGCAATTCGGCAAGCCATGGATTCGAACGGCTTTCGTCTCCACCGCCTTCATACTCGACCAGGCGTCCCGACGTCAGAATCAGAGGATAGTCCTTCGAGAAGTCCTGCTTCTGAATCGAGGCATACATGGTTGGAAGCCGATAGAACTTGCGGTCCTCATAGGTCGGGTAGTCCGCAACCAGGTCTCTGCGGGGTGCGTAGAGCGGTTCACGGTGCAGCGGTATTGGATCCGGGAAGGTCCAGACAACAGCCCTCGCCTTCGCGTTTCCGAACGGCGCGCAGCCGTGCTTTATCGCCACTCGCTGAATTCCGCCGGACAGGTCGGTCTTCCAGTTCGTCTTCGGACCAGCCACCGCATCGATCGCCGCCAGTTCCTCGGCGGTCAAGTCCTTGTCCCAACCGAGATCTATCAGCGACTGCATGGTGAACTCCGGATATCCGTCCTTGATCTCCGAACCGACGCTGTAGACGCCTTCCGCCAGCAGGTTCTCGCCGTTGCGTTCCACACCGAAGCGTGCCCGGAAGGTAAGACCGCCTTCCGCAACCGGCTTCGACATGTCGTACAGGTTGGGCGTTCCGGGATGGTTCATTTCCGCAGTGCCCCAGCTCGGCCAAGGCATGCCGTAGTAGTCCCCATCGGCTGGGCCGCCATTGGCCAGCAACGTCGTGCGATCGAACGTGTGCTGGTTAGCCATGTGCAGCTTGATGCGTTCCGGCGACTGGCCGGTGTAGCCGATCGTCCACATGCCGCGATTGAACTCGCGTGTGATGTCTTCGACGTTCGGCTGCATTTCGCCGTCCATCGAGATGTTTCGGAACAGCCGATCGGCAAATCCGAACTCCGCCGCAAACATGGCAATGATGTCCTGATCGGGCAGCGATTCGAACACCGGCTCGACAACCCGGTCGCGCCACTGCAGGGAGCGATTCGATGCGGTGACCGATCCTCTGGTCTCGAACTGCGTCGAAGCGGGCAGGAGATAGCAGCCGTCGGTCCGATCATGCAGCACTGCCGAGACAGTCGGATACGGGTCGACCACGACCAGCATGTCCAACTTCTCCATCGCCGTCTTCATCTCCTTCTGACGGGTCTGCGAATTTGGAGCATGTCCCCAAAGAACCATCGCACGCACGCTGTCCGGCTGATCCGTGTTGGCGGGATCCTCCAGAACACCGTCGATCCAGCGCGAAACCGGAATGCCGGTGAGGTTCATCAACTTCTTTTCCTTGCCATCCGCGCCCGTGGTGGTCGCAAATTGGCCCTTCAGCCAGTCGAGATCCTCTTCCCAAACGCGTGCCCAATGTGCCCAGGCGCCCGCAGACAGACCGTAGTAGCCCGGGAGCGTGTGGCTGAGCACGCCAAGATCGGTGGCTCCCTGGACGTTGTCATGGCCGCGGAAGATGTTGGTTCCTCCGCCGGTCGTGCCCATGTTGCCCAAGGCGAGCTGCAGTATGCAGTATGCACGCGTGTTGTTGTTGCCGTTCGTGTGTTGTGTGCCGCCCATGCACCAGATCACCGTGCCCGGCCGATTGTTGGCAAGTGTCCTGGCGACGCGGCGCAATTGCGAACCGGGTACGCCGGAAACCCGCTCGACCTCGTCCGGAGTCCAGTGAGCCACTTCCTCTCGGATCTGATCCATGCCCCATACACGGGTGCGGATGAACTCCTTGTCTTCCCAGCCATTCTCGAAGAGATGCCAGAGAAGGCCCCAGACCACAGCCACGTCCGAGCCGGGCCGCAGACGCACATATTCGTCGGCATGCGCCGCCGTGCGAGTGAACCGCGGGTCGCAGACGATCAATGGCGCGTTGTTGCGCTCCTTGGCCCGCAGCACATGCAGAAGCGACACAGGGTGCGCCTCAGCCGGATTGCCGCCGATCAGGAAAATCGCCCGTGAATTGTGGATGTCGTTGTAGCTGTTGGTCATGGCGCCGTAGCCCCATGTGTTCGCCACCCCGGCAACGGTTGTCGAATGGCAAATCCGAGCCTGGTGGTCCACGTTGTTCGTGCCCCAATAGGCAGCGAACTTGCGGAACAGATAGGCCTGTTCGTTGCTGTGCTTGGCCGAACCCAGCCAGTACACGCTGTCCGGTCCGCTTTCCTCGCGGATCTTCATCATGCCGGCGCTGACCTCGGCGATGGCGTCGCCCCAGCTCATGCGGACCCATTCGCCATTCTGCAGTTTCATGGGATATTTCAGTCGGCGCTCTCCGTGTGCGTGTTCACGCACCGAGGCGCCCTTTGCGCAATGTGCACCAAGGTTGAACGGGCTATCCCAACCCGGTTCCTGTCCTATCCAGACTCCGTTGTCGACTTCGGCGATGACCGAACAGCCGACGGAGCAATGGGTGCATACCGACTTGACGATTTCGACGGGGCCCTGGCCACTGCCATTTGCAGCGGACGCGGAGGTGATGGTTCCACCTACCGCACCAAGCGCACCAAGTCCGCCAATCGCCAAACCGGAGTTCTTCAGAAATGCGCGCCTGTCCATGGACGTTCCAGCCGCATGTGACAGAAGCGAGTTCCGCCGGGGGCGTCGCGCAACCCCGTTGGTTTTCTTCCTAAGCATCACTGTCCTCCAGTTGACGCTACGTGATGTTCACGAGGCATCAAGTTGTTGCCAATTCCCGGTCGCAGGGCGTCACGCAACCGTTGACCGAGAGTGAGTGGCGTCCGCTAGAAGCGGGCGCTTTCGTAGTATGCGCGGGTATGTTCCGTATCCTTCAACGTGGTGGACACCAGCGTTTCCGCGCTGCCCGCCGAGGCCTCGGATCCCGCAGCAACCGCAACGGCGGCTGCCGGTCCCGAAACCGCGACCATCTTGAGAAAGTCACGGCGATCAGGTGCCGCACGCACCTCTTTTCCGTCCATATCGAACTCCTTACTGCACCTACGGGCGGACAGATTCCACCCTCATGTTTCCATTATCCGATGCCGACGAGCAATGCAAATTGGCACCGCAATTCCCGACCTTTCTTGTTGGTCTTTCGGGCGACATTTCGCATCTCAAAACATCACGAAAACCAACACTTCCGACGAGAGGTTGGCGGCGCATCCTGATCGCCTGCGAGGCCATGTCCCGCCACGGATGGCCATCGAATTTCTGCGGTTTACGCCAATGAATGCCGCACCCGGCCGACCGGTGGATTCTCTGCATGAACGGCTGGACCGGAGCGGACATTGCGCCAACTTCCAGCTTGCCTCGCGGCGGTTGCTTGTCTCGAAAAAGGCTGCGGCAGAATCGGTCTGGCCAGCAGGAGGCCGATTCGCAGTTCTCACAGCTTTCCCTGTTTGGTGGCGGTCACCCTACCGTTGCTCGTTGCCTTGTGTACTTGACAGCCCGAGTCCCTTTGAATACACTGCTGGAAACCTCAACCTTCAAGAGATCATCCCCTGCCCTCTCTCGACGAAATGCTTGGACAATCGACAACTCAAGAAATCTCTTGGTCGGAAGCCGACGAACCTTGACCCACAATGTTGGTGGGTTGTGTCCATTCTCCAATGCTGAATTTCGGCGAGGCAGGGATTTCCAGCTGTGCCGAATCACAGTTGAATGGGGCCGAATGGGCGACTGACGGTTTCAGTGACTGCAACAACATCCTTTGTTGTGAACATGCCGTCGTCCGGTGGATTGTCGGTGGACATTTGCCCCGTTGGGGAATGCTGCTGGATCTCCGGCGAGTTGTGTCGGGTCGATCGAAGGCTCCTGAGGGAATTCGTTTCGACGATGTCACTGCCGGACTTGGTGGAATCCGAAGGAACCATGGAGCATGTGGCGGCAACGATGTGAACATTTTCGAGTCACGGAAGTTCCACTGGAGGACCCGTCCCGTGCACGAGGACATTGAATGGGAGATGGCTGGCGTCCGCATATATGCCCGCGGGAAGATCGAGGTCACAACTCAAGCGTTCGAACATTCGGCGGGACTCAGCGGCGAGTTCACGGTGCGCTCCTACCACGTAGGCGAAATCCACGCCGAATGGATCAGGCGGATCGCCGCTGCATCCCAACAGCCTCGGCGAAAGAGAGTTGAACAGCACATTCTGGAAGCTGAGGCTAGGAAGCGCTTCGCCGACGACGACTTCGTTTCCACAGCCTTGGAGTTAGGAAAGCAAATCGGCCGCATTGCCGCCGAAGACGAACTCCGGGACCAGGAGTGTGTGGATAGGTTGACACAGGTCGTCCTCTCCGTGGCGCCCCACAAAGTTCTGATGGACGCCTTCGAAGCCTTCAACCAGGAGACGTTCGGCGAGGAGGGTGGGATAGACTCCCTTCTAGATCTCCTCTCCAAGACCCGGATTGCGGAGATGGCTTCGTACGCTCAGATCGCGTACGAACGAGTCAGGGCGATCCGTATGCTTGAGAACGAAGTCGAAGAAGGTAGGGCTGAGGATGTACTCCAGCGGATCGTCGCCGATGCCCCGTGGCTGATCGACGCGACACGGACGCCAAACACGGCGAATCAAAGCCTGAAGCTGTTCGCGAGGCAGTTCGCGGCGTACTACAGTGAGCTACACAGCGAAGAGGTGGATAATTCTATCGAACACGGAGGCAAGCGACCGGATTCTACGCTCGTGAACCTCAGCCGCAAGCTTCACATGATCGAGATTAAGGCGGTTGGACACCGCTTCGCCAACGCCGACTGGGTCCGACTCCACAACTATCTCGAGGCGTTCCGTGATTTCTTCGACGAAAACTGTGATATCGTGCCGGACTTCCGCGACGGGTGGGTCGTCGACTTGGTTTGCGATGACGTAGGGATCACCGATCGAGACAATAATTTGGCGTACAGATACTGGCGAGATACCGAGAGCCGAATCGAACGAGTCTCTTGGAATGACTTCCTGAGTCGCGCTGTGCAGGCCAATGAGACTTTCCTGGACGCCGAGGAGAGACGTCTGGAATCCAATCCGTACTCGTCGTGAGAGCCGTCAGCCTCTTCTCGAACTGCGGCGCCGGCGATGCAGGTTTCGCATCCGCTGGGTTCCGGTTTCGCGTGGTGTCGGAGCTGGTTGAGAAACGCTTGGATGTCGCTAGGCTGAATCATCCATACGCTGTAGCGGTCCCTGGGGATCTTCGAAAAACGTGGCCAGTCGTGGTCGATTCCTTTCGAGAGGCGCACGGTTCGGAGGCCCCTGTGCTGCTGTCGGGCTGTCCACCATGCCAAGGCATGAGTTCGGCCCGAGGGGACCGGGGGAAAGAAAACGATCCGGACGCTGGCTCTCGCGACGATCGCAATCTACTCGTGCTGCCTATTGCCGAAGTCGCCAAGGAACTACGGCCAACCTTCATTGTGGTCGAGAACGTGCCCGCGTTTCTTCGGCGAAGGGTTTGGGATCCCGACAGCACGACTCCCCTGTCCGCTGCCAAGATCCTCTGCAATCGCCTGAAATCTGACTACCGCATCTACGCAGCGGTCGTCGATCTATGCGAATTCGGGATTCCGCAGCATCGTTCGCGAGCGTTTCTGACCCTGGTGAGGAAGGACACCGATGCAATTTGTGTGCTCAGGAGGACCGGACGTGCGCCGTTTCCGGCTCCTACCCACGGAGGCCCGGATTCCCCAGACTTCGTGACGATTGATGACGCCCTGAGGAAATCGGGCCTGCCCGCGCTCGATGCAGGAACCGCTGAGGAAGCGGCCTCAAACGGTCAACCGATGCACCGAGTTCCCGTCTGGCTTGACCGGAGATACGAAATGGTGGCCGCGATCCCACCCGGAAGCGGCGCGAGCGCATGGGAGACGGATCGCTGTGGGCGATGCGACACGAGGGGCATCGCCTCCACCGAGGCCGTTTGTCCGAACTGCCAGAGCCGACTGCTCAGACCGACCGTGCGAAACGAGGATGGGTCGTGGCGGTTGGTCAAGGGGTTCCGAAGCTCCAGCTACCGCCGGATGGATCCAAACCGACCGGCCGCAACCATAACGACCGCGAGCGGACACATTGGGAGCGATCGAACTCTGCATCCTTGGGAGAATCGGGTTCTCAGCCCGGCGGAATGCGGTTGGCTTCAGACCATTCCCAGTAGCTTCCAGTGGGGAGAATCGATGGACAATTGGGGGCCTACCGGTGTCCGCCAAATGATCGGCGAAGCTGTTCCACCGCTGTTCACGATGCTCCACGGCAGGGTCCTTGCAGCTTTAGCGGAGGGTTGCGATGTACCAGAAGCTATCTCACAGGAGGACGGACGGTGCCAGAAGGCGTTGGCGAAACTCAACTCCTAAGTTCTTATGGGCGGTTTGGCGACCACCTGGGGACAAGCAACCGGTTCGACTTTCCCTTGCCCCACCGACTTGGGGCTTGTTTCCCGCTGACGTCTTCAAGGCGAGTTTCCAGTCCATGCACGGCTGATGCGCTTCTCGACTTGCGCTTGTCCAAACCCCAGCGAAAGGGAACCAGCGCAATCAGGAGTCGAGACATTACATCGCGTTCGATGCGCACGGCAGTTTGGACACTGCATGGCTGATGACGCAAGACCGCTTGCCCGCCGCTGCCATCTCGACCTCAATTGTGCCGGAACACGCTCCCGCCCAAGGCTCGGGCCGAAAAGCCAATGACTGTCCCGGCCCGAAATTCGCTCAACCCATGTGCTGGCCGCCATTGGCGCTGATCACGGATCCGGTGATGAACGCCGCATTCTCCGAAACCAGGAATTCAACGCAGCGGGCGACTTCATCGGGATCGCCCAGGCGACCCACTGGGATTTGGGCGATGATCCGTTCCCTGATCTTCTCGGAGACCGCCATCACCATTTCCGTGGCGATGTAACCTGGACAGATTGCGTTCACGGTAATGCCGTTGCGGGCGCCTTCCTGCGCCAATGCTCTCGTGAAGCCAATGTCCCCGGCTTTCGACGCGGAGTAGTTCACCTGCCCGATCTGCCCCTTTTGGCCATTGACCGAGGAAATGTTGACAATGCGGCCATACCTGCGCGAGCGCATGCCGTCCCAAACCTGCTTGGTCATGTTGAACAGACCGTTCAGGTTGGTTGTAATTACGGCGTTCCACTGTTCCGGCGTCATGCGGTGAAACATTGCGTCCCGGGTGATGCCGGCGTTGTTTACAAGAATGTCGACTTCGCCCAGATCCGAAACGACGCTTTCAACCCCCGCCTTGCATGCGTCAAAGTCGTCAACTGTCCACTTGTAGACCGAAACGCCTGTTTCTTCCCGAAACTTGCGTGCCGCCTCATCGTTTCCTGCGTATGTCGCAGCAACGTCGTGTCCATTGGCGGCAAGGCGCCGTGATATGGCAGCGCCTATTCCGCGTGTGCCGCCTGTTACGATCGCTGTTCTTCCCATCGTTGTCTCCATTGTTT
>JAPOOS010000230.1 GCA_026713305.1 Paracoccaceae bacterium | reverse complement strand
GACTGCAATGCAGTTCGGTCGGGTTTCCTGGTTTCCGCGCTTCTGTCCGGGGTGGGCGAGAATCCAGGTCCTTTTGGTTCAGCGCATGAGCTGCTTCGCCACAGCCTCGGCAATCTTGCTCACTTGGCACGTGCCGCGGGCGCTCATGTCGTAGTATCGGACATTGTGACCCATTCCACCGTACATGCTTGCAATGAAAATATTCTTCCTTGGCAGGTAGGTGTACTTCACGACCGACCTGACGCCGTTCTCGTCATAGAGGGGATACCTGATGATGATCCGGCCCGGAGGAGCTTCCACGGATCCGGAAACTCCATACTCGACATGGTAGCTTCTCCCACTTCGCAGGACATGGGTTGAAGCGTCCGGAAGCCAGCCCTTGGCGACTTTCAATGCCGGACCTCCATTGTAGGGAGCTGCGTAGCTTGAGAGTTCGCAGTCCATCAGCCACCAATTGTCGGCGACAGCTGCTGTTGCCCATGTCGCCAGCAACGCGGTCATGAACATCGTCGCCGCTTGTTTCGTGAATGTCTTCATGGAATTTTCCCCAATGAGTGTGACTTGAGACTGTCTTGTCGGCCGAAGGCATGGTGGCCTCATTCCGGAAACCGTCGCTGCCGCCGAAACTCGCCAATGAAACGTCTGCTCAAGCGAAATTCGTTCCGGGCAGCACGGTGGGCACATGGCGCATTTGGAACCGCAGCGCTTCTTCGGTCATTGCCCGCCGCGGCCTGGCAGGATGGCAGGTCACGCTACCGCGCAAATCGCGCATCCGCCCCGGAATTCAATCCACAACATGCAATGCACGGGCCCATTGACGCGAAGGCAATGCTCGACCCTTCCGGATCATCCCCGCGAATGGGACCTTTCCAGTTCGTCAAGTATTGCATCCCCCATTTCGGTGGTGGTTGCCGGCCTCGATCCCGAAGACTGGAACAGATCGGGCGTCCGAATCCCGGACGCAATTGCCGCCTCAACGGCTCGTTCCAAAAGACGCGCATCCTCTCCCATCTTGAAGGAGTATTTCATTGCCATTGCAAACGACAGGATGCAGGCACAGGGATTGGCCTTGTTCTGACCGGTTATGTCAGGCGCGGAACCGTGAACCGGCTCATAGAGTGCGTCGGGCCAGCCGCTGCTTCTTGGCTTGCCAAGCGAAGCCGAAGGCAGCATTCCCAGAGAACCCGTCAGCATCGCCGCGGCATCCGAAAGCACGTCGCCAAAGAGATTGTCGGTGACGATGACGTCAAACTGCTTGGGCGCGCGCACAAGCTGCATGGCGCCGGCGTCGGCGTACATGTGTGACAGTTCCACGTCGGGATATTCCCTGTCACCCACCCACTGCACTTCCTCACGCCACAGCACGCCGGATTCCATCACGTTGGCCTTGTCCATCGAACAGACCCTGTTGTTCCGCAGAGCAGCAAGTTCAAATGCAAACCGTGCAACACGCCTGATTTCGCCGGTGGTGTATCGCTGGGTGTTTATGCCTACGCGCTCGCCATCCTCGCCATCGAAAATTCCCCTCGGCTCCCCGAAGTAGACTCCTGAAGTCAGCTCACGGACGATCATCAGATCGAGTCCCGACACAAACTCCCGCTTGAGAGACGAATAGCCCGCCAATGCCTCGAAACAGAGCGCCGGGCGCAGGTTGGCATACAGGTCGAGCTCGCTTCGCAGCTTGAGCAGTCCGCGCTCCGGCTTTTCCTCGAATGGAAGGGAATCGTATTTCGGCGCGCCGGCGGCGCCCAGAAGAATGGCGTCTGCCTCCCGTGCACGCGCCAGGGTTTCGTCGTGAAGCGGAACGCCATGGGCGTCATGCGCCGCGCCGCCAACCAGGTCTTCCGAGACCGTGAATTCAACGCCGCGCCGCTCGCAGAACCACGAAATCACACGCTTGACCTGGCGCATGACCTCGGGTCCAATGCCATCTCCCGGCAGTATCAAAATCGAGCGCCCGGCCATCGTTTTCTCCGTGTGGGAATTCGCAGGTGCGCCAAATATGATGTCGCCGCCGCCTGTGCAAGCCGCTGGGAGCGGCAGCATGAACTGCATCGGCTTTCGCAGCGGCTGAATCGCTTCCATGCGCCGGCAGCGCCTCCCGCTTCAAGGGCAGCGGCCTCCCCGGCGGTTTCGGCATCCTGCATCAGATTCGCGATTTGCGCTGCGCTGCTTGCAATCCTGCCTGTACGGCATTAGACCCCATGCCAACGACAACTTCCTGCATGCGGCAGCTGCCTTGAAGGTATGGCAGCAGTGACTCGGTACGCCGCGACACTGAATTCAGACAATATGACAAGGCCCTGAACAATGTGTCGACTGGTCTTGGGCCAGTTCGCGCGGCGGGGCGCCGCCAACGGGAATGAATTTGGAGTAATGAGCAATGTCCCTGTCCGTTAGAAACTTGATTTCAGCCACGGCGCTAGCCTGCGTCGCGGCCATGTCCGGCTTCTCCGCCAGTGCGGAGACAATCAAACACAATCTGTTGCCCGGCAAGCCGTTTGCCGGAACAACGCTGAACATCCTGTCAGTCGTGACGCCACAGTTCGACGGGCTGATGTTGCGCGACGACGAATTCACCGAGCTGACCGGCATCGAGACCGAATGGACCTTCATCCCCTTCGTTTCCCTGCAGGAGAAGCTTGTCGCCGAAGGACTGGCTGCCGACGGCACCTTTGATGTGGTCAACTATCTCGACAGCTGGGGACCGGCCAACAGCCATTGGTTGGTGCCCATTGACGAGCTGATGTCGCGTGACGGCATCTCGATGGAAAGATATCCCGCAGCGTTCGCCAGGTCGGCGCAGTTCGAAGGCGCCACGCTTGGCTTTCCGCTGAGGGCCCACCCTCAACTGCTGTTCTATCGCAAGGACTTGATTCCTGAACCGCCCAGGACCTGGGCTGAAGTTATCGAGGTTGGCAAGGCGCTCAAGGAATCCAATCCCGACGTCGCGCCGCTTGCAATGTATTTCAACAACGACGGCAACCGTCAGAACCTGTTCATTTGGCTGAACTTCATCTGGGCGGCAGGCGGCGACATCTTCAATGACGACTGGACCGCGGCGTGGACCAGCGAGGAGGCCCTCGAGGCAACCGAGGACTACATTGCGCTGCACACGGTTCACGAGGTCACGAATCCCAATTCCCTGTCCTTCGTCGAGCAGGATGCCCGCCAGTCCTTCATGCAGGGCAACTCGGCCATGATTCCTGTGTGGTGGTGGGCATATTCCGGATTCTACAATCCGGAAGCCTCAACCCTCACCAAGGATCAGGTCGGCTTCGTTGGCATGCCTTCCTACATGGGCACCACCAAGACCTATGCAATCTCGATGCCCTTCTCGATATCCGCCTACTCCGACAAGCAGGGGGCGGCCTGGGAGTTCCTGAAGTGGCTGTCCAATCCCGACATGGATCGCGCCAACGCCATTGAGCGCGAGGTGATGGGCAAGACAATCGTCAACAACGTGGTGACGCACATTTCCAGCTTGACCGACCCAGACGTCAATGCTGCCAATGACGGCATCCAGGCGGCAGCCTGGGAATCGCTTCAGCAGTCCGACATCATGCCGCAGATTGCGGAATGGCCGGAGGTTGGCGATGTTCTCTCGGCAGCGATCGCCAGAGCCGCCGCCGGTGGCGACGTTCGCGAGTTGATGATGGAAGCCGCCGAACAGTCCGACCGCATTCTCAGGCGTGCCGGCCGGATAGAGTGACTTTCGTTGGGCGGGCAGCTAAGGCTGCCCGCCATTCAACCTCCTGAAGCGGCTGATTCGAATGCGAGACAACACCCTGAAGTACCTGCTGGTTATGCCGGCGGTGGTTATCGTTTTCGCCACCGCCATCTGGCCACTCATTCAGTCCTTTCGCTATTCGCTGTTCCAGGGGCGGCTCACACGCCCGGGATTTCCCCAGGGATACATCGGATTCGAGAACTACACCTGGGCGGTCAGTCAGGAACCGGCTTTCTGGAACTCGGTGATCGTAACCGGCGTCTACACGTTGCTCACGGTTGCGCTTACCGTTCTTCTGTCGTTGGGACTTGCCTTGCTGCTCGTTCCCGGCGGCCGTTTTCGGATGTCCATCCAGACCATTCTGATACTTCCGTTTGCCATGTCGCCAGCGCTGATCGGAGTGTCCTTCAGGTTCATGTTCAACCCCGAGTTCGGTCTGTTCGACGCCTTTTTCGGACTGTTGATTCCGCCGCTGGCAGACATCAGCTGGCTTTCCGACCCGATTCTGGCGTTTGCCGTGTGCGTCATGGCTGATGTCTGGGGCTGGATACCGTTCCTGACCCTGGTGCTGATTGGCGGACTGGCCGCCGTTCCCAGCGAGACAATCGAGGCGGCGCAGGTCGACGGGGCCGGCGGCTGGCAAGTGTTTCGCGACATCACGCTGCCGCAGCTGGCGCCAGTCCTGGCTGTCGTGATCATCCTCAAGTCGATCTTTTCGCTCAAGACCTTCGACCAGGTCTACATGCTGACCAACGGCGGACCCGGCACGGCGACTCAGACATTGAGCCACTATGTCTATTTCAACGGGCTCAAGTATGGACAGTTGGGATACGCGGCATCGGTCGCATGGCTGATGGTCATACCGATGATATTCCTGACCTACGCATACGCAAAGCTCGTGTTTCGAAAGGCCCAGCAGTGAGGACCGCCACCCGCCGCAAGTTCTGGCGCACAGTCCAGACGCTGATCATCGTGATTGCGGCAGCAGTCATGATTGTCCCGATCGTCTGGATATTCATGGCCGCATTCAAGTCTCACGTGGACGTCTACCAGCTCAAGCTCCTGTTCAAGCCCACGCTTGCAAATTTCGCCGCGGTCTTTGCCGAACCCTACAAGCTCGGCGACAAGCTCATCAATTCAACAATCGTGGCGACCGTGACGGTGGTCATCGCCATACCGGTGGCCACGCTGGCATCCTATTCGTTTTCCAGGTTTCGCCTGCGTGGCGAGACCACGATGCTGGTCATGATTCTGGCAACCCAGTTCGTGCCGGCGGTGGTCATTGTGCTGCCCTTTTTCGTCATGTTCCGGGATGTGGGGCTGCTCGACACCCGAACAGGCCTCGTTCTGGTCAACCTGGCCATTGTGATGCCGTTCGCCATTTGGATGATCAAGGGCTTCATCGACGGAATTCCGATCGACACCGAGGAGGCGGCCCTGGTCGACGGCTCCACGCGCATGCAGGTCATCCGAAACATCGTGCTGCCCATGGCCGCTCCGGGTCTGATCACGTCCGGGATATTCTGTTTCATCATCGCCTGGAACGAGTTTCTGTTCGCGTTGATCATCACCAACAAGGACGCGGTGACGCTGCCGATCGGGCTTGCCCTGTTCAAGGCCGAGGAAGGCGATCTGTGGAACCTGCTGTCGGCGGCCGGCATCATCATCATGCTGCCGATGTTCGTGCTGGCGCTGATCATCCGCAAGCATTTCGTGCAGGGCATGACAATGGGGGCTGTACGCTGATGGCAAGCATCAGGTTGAAGAACATCACCAAGCGGTGGGGTGACTTTGTCGCGGTGGACAATCAGAGCCTGGACATCGAAGACCAGGAATTCCTGGTGCTGCTCGGTCCGTCGGGTTGCGGCAAGACAACGACCATGCGCATGATCGCCGGGCTGGAGGAACCCACCGAGGGCGAAGTCTGGATAGGCGACCGCATGGTCAACGACGAGCTCCCCAAGGATCGCGACGTGGCGATGGTTTTCCAGAACTATGGGCTCTATCCCCACATGTCGGTGTTTGACAACATCGCCTACCCGCTGAAAATTCGGAAGTCGGCGCCGAAGGCACGCATACCGGAACTGGTTCGCAAGGCGGCCGATCGGGTTGAACTCTTGCAGTTTCTTGAGCGGCGCCCGCGGGAGCTGTCGGGAGGCCAGCGGCAACGAGTGGCATTGGCCCGCGCCATAGTCCGGGAACCGCAGGCCTTTCTGATGGATGAACCCCTGTCCAACCTCGATGCAAAGCTGCGGGTAACCATGCGCGCCGAGCTCAAGCATTTGAGCCACGAGCTTCAGATCACCACCGTGTATGTCACCCATGACCAGATCGAGGCCATGACGCTGGCAGACCGCATAGGCGTGATGAATGACGGCCGGATTCGCCAGCTTGGCACACCCGACGAGATCTACAACGATCCGGCAAACATATTTGTGGCCGATTTCATCGGCTCGCCGTCGATGAACCTGATCCAGGGCGCGGTGGACCGCAATTGCTTCGTGACTGCGGGCGGACAGCAGCTGACCGAAACTCCTGCATCCGACCTTGACCGGGCTGTACTGGGAGTGCGTGCCGAAGACATAGCCGTCGTCAGGCTTGGGTCGACGGATGTCGATGCACGCGTTTACGCGGCCGAGAACACCGGCGAGAACGTCGTGCTGACGCTTCAGCTCGGAGAGCAGCGCATTACGTGCAAGGAGGACCGCTACCTGAAGTTCTCGATCAACGAGCGGATTGGACTGCGTTTCGACTCCAGCAAGACCTACTTGTTCGAGCCCGACAGCGGCGCCAGGATTCGCCAGTAGGCACAACCCGCAGCGCCTGACCGGAATGCGCCGCCCGGCGAGAACCGCGACAAGGCGTACCGAAAGGCTGGATCCCGTCAGCCTGCATTTCTCCTTGCCGGTCGGAATGTTCAGGGAGCCTCCCGACGACAGCACGCCCGAACTCCGCTCAGCACGCCAAAACACCAGCATTTTGTTCCGCGCTGTTCCCGATCGCCGTCAATTCAATTCGTCGCTTCTCCTTGCGGCCGGGAAGAAGCATCTTGGCAAGCAACACCCCCTCCTGAGGCTTTGGCCGTCGATGTGGACTGGACGAACCTGAAATTCGGCTTCGGCGCCCATCCCTATGGCCCCCTGCCGACGCGCATCCTGGCCATGGCCAGGACATTGGGAAACTCGCTTCGCCGGTCGGAGAGCTGATGTTGCCTTTGCCTCCAAACGCAACTGTGCAATATGCAGCCGGCAGATTGCGTTCAAAGTTGGTGATGATGATGATCGACATTTGGGAAGAACATTTCTCCGCGACAGAGCTGCGTTGCCGCCATTGCCGGACCATACTGGCGGTGCAGGACACGACGGTGGTTGATTACAGCGGCTTGACGATCTCAACCAGAGGGGAAAGGAGCGGCAGAAAAATCCCGGCGCATGTGTCGCTGGCTGTTGGCGGCGGACGCAGTCTCGGTCTCCTGAAGATCGAGAACGATTTCCGTGCTGCCGTCCCTACTGGGAGCAAACGCCGCCGCATGGAAAGCGCACGCCTGCGCTGGCTTCGGGGGCTCGACTGGGCGCAGCAACTTGGCCGAGCCTGCCCGGACAGCCGCATCATCTCGGTCTGCGCCCGTGAAGGCGACTTCTGGGACATGTACGCCACCCAGGCTGCAAACCCCGAGGCGGCTGGGCTTTTGGTGCGCGTCAATTCCGAGAATGGGCATCAGGTGGTCGCCGATGGCGAGACTTGTGACTTGCACAGCTACATGACCCGTCAGGAGCCTGTCGGCTGGCAAACCATCCACATGCCCGCACGCGCCCGCATCGTCGCCGGAATGGGTAAGATGGCGCGGGCAAGGCGTCCGAAAAGAACCGTCAAGCTGCAGCTTCGCGTGGCCCGCATCGCCCTGAAGGCTCCGGGCAGAAGGCGCAAAACGCTGCCTCTGCTCGCCGTCCTCGCCAGCGAACCATCAACCCCTCCCAAAGGCGCGAAGCGGCTGCATTGGCTGCTGCTGTCAACTGACGGCACCGCCGACCGCAGCGGCGCCGAACTGGTCCTCGAACGCTACGCTGGAACATGGGCCATCGAGGAATACTTCAGAGCCTTCAAACGGGCCGCTCGCAGCAAGAACCGGTTCTTCGGCGAGCCCGATGACCTGCGCAAATGCCTCACAAATGACGCACTCTTCTCGTGGCGCATCTTCGACATCCTGCGTGCCGCCAAGGACGAGCCTGATCGTCTCGCTCTCGACTTCTTCGCTCAGGACGAACTCGTAACCCTCTACTTTTGCATGGAGAATGTTGGCTTCAATGACGTCAGCCAGTCGCTCAGCGCTGATCTCAGCATTCGGCAGGCCGCCATAGATGTCGGCCGCTACTCCGGCTTCCTGCCCTCCAAACTGCAGCCTTTGCCAGGCCCAGAGAAGATGAGGCAAAGCATGACAAAACTCGAACCGGCAGTCTTCATGTACAGAGCGCTCAAGGAAGAGAATCCCTTCGATTCATCCGACTCCCAGTGACAGGTCTCCAACGCCAATGCATACTTTGCCGGTGTGGCTTGCAGGAGTGTTGAGTCGGATTCAACAAGACTTTCGGAAGTCGCATCGGCAAGAGGTCCTGTTGGGCGTTCCGTGCATTTTCCATGCTGGAATGGAAGTTTCGGCCTTGCTTGTCGTCGGCTGAGTGCGTTCGTGTTGCATCCAAGGATGCAAATGCAATCAATCCTTCTTGTTCGCTTGAAGTGAATTCAAGAGCCAATGTCTCCCAGCAGGCAATGCGGAAGAAATCAAGCCAACGGGGCCGCATCCTTTGCCAGGCAGCATTGACGCAACTCTCGAATTGCAGCCATGCCTGGGTCATGCCCTTCAATGAGAGGACTCATCTCCCGGTTGACCGTCGAACCCGCCCTTTCCTTGCCTATGGAGTCTGCTCCGATTGCTTTTCTGCCCGCAATTTCTGGTACAGCATAAACAGGTGCTCCACGCGCTCTCGTTCGGATGCAAACCCGGAACGTCGATAGAGCCGGTCAACCGCCTGATCGAGAGCCTGATGTGCCCGGCGCAGGTTTGGCGGCATCAAACTTGGATCGTAGAGATTTGCCAAGGTTGAGTCTGGATGTGCAGCGCGGGCATCAAGGACCGCTTGCGCTTGAGGCTCCAGCCTCGACAG
>JAPOOS010000212.1 GCA_026713305.1 Paracoccaceae bacterium | reverse complement strand
TGTCTGCAACGTCGACGAGGAGGCAATTGCGGATGGCAACGAGATGTCGCGCAGAATGGAGACCCATGCCGATTTGCGTTCCGCTCCATGCGTTGCCATCTCGGCGGAAATCGAAATGGAGCTGGCCCAGCTGCTGCCCTCGGAAGCGCTTGAATTCCTGGGGGAACTGGGCCACGGGCGCACAGCGCGCGAAATACTTGTTGACGCTGGATACGAGCTGCTTGAATTGATTACCTTCTTTACCACCGGTCCCAAGGAGACGCATTCACGGGCGATTCGCGCGGGTACCGTGGCTCGTGACGCGGCGGGGAAAATACACAGTGACTTTGCGCGTGGATTTGTCCGGGCTGAGGTCGTCGCGAGCGATCTCTTTGTACGGCATGGTGGGTTCACGGGCGCCCGCGAGGCAGGCATGCTTCGAACCGAAGGAAAGGACTACGTAGTGCAGGACGGAGACGTCGTGAACGTTCTCTTCAATGTCTAGCACAGGTCTTGCGTCGCCCAACGCCACGACCAAGGATCAAGTCTGCGTGCACGGGAGTGGCGACGTCATGCCTGGTGGACTGGTCGATTTCCGAAAAGCGTCAAGGGGACCGCGAGCGGAGCGACTCGTCATCCTGCAAGCTGCACACATGCGCTGAGCTTTCACAACCCGACAATGGACTGTGGAATGTTCGGCTCGGTCCGCCGAGGGAGCCTGGGCGGAGGCGTCAAAGCTGGGCGACAACCGAGTTGCATCGTCCGCAGATGTCGGGGTGCTCATGCGTCCCAACGTCAGGCAGGATCTTCCAGCAACGTGTGCACTTGATTCCGACAGCCGGGCTGTGGCGGACGTGCACTTCCGGCGCTGGGTCCATCTGTCGCAGTTCCGCTGGCGGCGTACCAGTCAGGACAATCTGCGAGGTAAGGCAGACATCTGCAAAATTGATTGAAGCGAGCAGCGCCCGCACCTCGCTGTCAGCAACATAGACCTCGGGGGCGGCCTCGAGACTTGAGCCAATCGACTTGAGATCGCGCTGGTGCTCAATCTCGGCATTCACGGCGCGTCTGACTCGGCGAATGGTGTTCCACTTGTCTGCCAGAGCATCGTTCTTCCAGCGATCATCCACGCCAATGAAGTCGCGTAGATGAATGCTGCTGTCCTCGCCGGGATACCGGTAGAGCCACAGTTCGTCGGCAGTGAAGGGCAGGATCGGAGCCAGCCAGGCGGCAACGTGATCGAACAACATTGCCAGCACCGTTCTCGAGGCCCTGTGAGGCATCCCGGTTGGAAGTTCGCAGTACAGTCGATCCTTTCGGATGTCGAAATAGAAGCGTGACAGGTCGGAATTCAGGAAATCGAACACCGCCATGTATGCCGAACGGAAATCATAGGATGCATAGGCCTTGCGAACGAATCCATCCAGTTCATGCATCCGATGAAGCACCCATCGTTCCAGCTCGGGCAGCTCTTCGAAAGGAACTTTCTCGCTTTCCTTCAAGTCGTGGAGATTGCCTAGCACGAACCGGAACGCATTGCGGATGCGTCGGTAGTTGTCGATGGCAGTCTTTAGAATTGCCGGGCCGATGCGGAGGTCCGAGGTGTAGTCGGACTGCGCCACCCAGAGGCGCAGTATGTCGGCGCCATGCTGTTCGACCACCTCCTGCGGAGCCACAACGTTGCCCAGCGACTTCGACATTTTCTTGCCTTGGCTGTCCAGCGTGAATCCATGTGTCAGCACACCTCTGTAGGGTGGCTTTCCTGTTGTGCCGCAGGACTGCAGAATCGAACTGTGGAACCAGCCTCGGTGTTGATCAGTTCCCTCAAGGTAAAGGTCGGCAACGCCATCCGGCGTTCCGTCGGCGCGATCGCGCAACGCGAAAGCGTGCGTTGAACCGGAATCAAACCAGACATCGAGAATGTCGAAAATTTGCTCATATTCGTCGGGGACATACAATCCGCCAAGAAACCGTTCCCGAGATCCGGGCTGGTACCAGGCATCGGCGCCTTCCGCTTCAAATGCGTTGACGATGCGAGCGTTGACTCGTTCATCGCGCAGCAGATAGTCCTCGCCGTCCATTTCCGCGCCCTTCTTGACGAAACAGGCAAGCGGAACACCCCATGCCCGTTGGCGTGACAACACCCAGTCAGGACGCATCGACAGCATGGAATGAATTCGCGACCGTCCGGTCGGCGGTGTCCATTCGACGTGGTTCAACACGCCGTTCAGAGCTCTTTGACGTATGGTGTTTCCAAGACCATCCTTGCCGTCGTCAAGCGCTTTGTCGATGTTGACGAACCATTGGGGCGTGTTGCGAAAGATCAACGGCGCTTTCGACCGCCAACTGTGCGGGTAGGAGTGCCGGAACTTCCGGCGAGCCGCAAGGTGACCGGAGCAGATCAGGTTGTCAATGATCACGCTGTTGGCGGAGCCTTCGGTTCCTGTCGATGTATAGATTTCGAGGCCGCCAAAAATCGGCAATGTCGAACGAAAACGGCCGTCTTCCATGACATTGTGCGTCATGGGCAAGCCGTGCCGCTGGCCAATCAGAAAGTCGTCTTCACCGTGCGAAGGTGCGGTGTGCACGAAGCCGGTGCCTGCCTCGTCCTTCACATGGTCGCCAGGCAGGAGGGGAACCGGATAGTCCCAGCGATTTACGGGCGGTTCGTCCCTCGAGACCTTCCCTCGAAAGGGATGCGAGCAAACCATCTTCCCAAGCGCCTCCGCTGGAACGGCGCAGACCTTTTGCCAGTTGTCAACGCGAGCGGCATTCATGCAAGATTCAATCAACGCCTCTGCGACGATCAACAGTTGGCCTTGCTTGGCAAAGGCGCCGTCGGGAGCGTCGACAACCTCGTACAGCGCATAGTCAATTTCAGGATTGAAGCAGATTGCGCGATTGGAGGGAATTGTCCACGCGGTTGTCGTCCAGATCAGGATCGCCGCATCGGCAGGAATGCCGGATGCCGCCAGAGCGGGCGAAGCTTCTGCGTCGATGGGAAACCGAACCCAAATGGAGTCGCTTACATGCTCCTCATAGTCGACCTCGGCCTCTGCCAGAGCTGTCTTTTCCACTGTTGACCACATTACCGGCTTGGACCCTCGGTACAGCGAACCATTCATTACGAATTTCATGAACTCGTCGGCAATGACGGCTTCGGCGTGAAAGTCCATCGTGAGATAGGGGTCAGGCCAGTTGCCAATCACTCCCATTCGGCGAAAGCCGTTTCTTTGTATGTCGATCCACTTGCCGGCAAACTGGCGACATTCGTTGCGCAGTTCGAGGACCGGCACGTCGTCCTTTCTCTTTCCCTGCTCCCGGTATCTTTCCTCGACCCGCCACTCGATCGGGAGGCCATGGCAGTCCCAGCCGGGAACAAATCTGGCGTCCTTGCCCAACATTTGCTGTGACCGGACGACCATGTCCTTGAGAACCTTGTTGAGCGCATGACCGATGTGGAGGTGGCCATTGGCATAGGGCGGACCGTCGTGCAGCACGAAGGAAGGACGTCCGGCCTTGTCCCTTAGACGGTCATAGATCCCGATTCTCTCCCACCTCTCCAGCATGGCAGGTTCCATTTTTGCCAGAGATGCACGCATGGGAAAGCGTGTTCTGGGAAGCTTCAGCGTTTTTTTGTACGCTACCGGTTTCGGACGCATGGGAGGCATTCTCTATATGCAGGGCAGTGCCGTGTGCTGGCAGATATGGTTCACGCAAACCACCGCCGCAAGGCGAACGCAATTATCAGATTTGACTGAATTGCCAAATGCGCTGTTTTAGCCACGCAGCCGCCAACTGGCAAATTGGAAGTTGGCGGCAATTCAAGCCAGTTTCGACGCGACAACCGCAACGACGTCATTGCCGGGCAATTGGCAAACTGGC
>JAPOOS010000272.1 GCA_026713305.1 Paracoccaceae bacterium | reverse complement strand
CGCTTCATCCAGTTCGCATTCGGTCATGCCTGGGCTCCCATCGGCCAGGAGACGCGCAAGAAACCGGAAATCCACCTGCGAACGACGTGAATGCAGGTCCAGCGCACCATTGGCGAGCTTCGAAAGCTTGGCGAAGCCACCTGCGACGGAAACGAATTCCACGGGGTGGCGGCGCAAGTACTTCAGCATGCCTCCAACAAAGTCGCCCATGTCCAGCATGGCAAAGTCAGGCAATCCGTACATTGTCGCGGCCGCCGCTTCGGACACGGACCCTGTCGAGCCCACCACATGTCTTGCTCCGCTCGCTCTCGCAACATCGATGCCGCGATGTATGGATGCAATCCACGCCGAGCACGAATAGGGCCGAACGATGCCGGTTGTGCCCAGAATCGAAATGCCGCCAACAATGCCCAGGCGGGGGTTCCAGGTCTGCTTGGCAATTTCCGCGCCCCCCGGAACCGAAATCTCCACAACTACGTCCGAAGAGGCGCCGAGCGCGCTCGCGGCACGGCAAATGTGGTCGGCTATCATTCTTCTTGGCACCGGATTTATGGCCGGCTCTCCGACAGGCACCGGCAGTCCGGGCAACGTTACGACGCCTACCCCTTCGCCTGCCTGAAACCGAACCGACGATCCCGCCGCGGCTGCGGACACCTTCGCCACGATCAGGGCCTTGTCGGTTACGTCAGGGTCGTCGCCAGCATCCTTTCTCACGCCGGCAAGGGCATGTCCCCGACCCAGTTCGGCGCTCTCAAGGGCAAACGCAGCCGTGCCTCCCCGAGGCAGATCGATGGTGACCGGATTCAGCCAATGCCCGGAAACCAATGCCTGATAGGCTGCGAGACTGGCTGCAGTTGCGCAGGCGCCTGTTGTGAATCCGGTTCGAAGCTCGTCACCCTTGTCTCGGGAACTGTCGACGGTGCGGCGCATTCTGCTCTGACTTCAAGGAATTCGGGTCAATCGTTCAACGCGGAACGGCCGGGATTCCGGCTGCGAATGCAACTGTCCACGCGGCGGCATTGGCATGTCTTGGCCTTTCGTTGCCAGGGAGATCTGCAGGTCGGCATGAGAGGGCTTCACAATACCTGTGCAAGTCGGCACTTGCCAACTGTCATTGTTGTCGCCAAATGAGGAGTGCGCAAATCAGGAATGTTCAATGCTGAACCAACAAAGCCAGCTTGAGGGCAAGCCATGGTCAGTTCCAGGGCCGGATGAAGACTACAAATTCCCCGAATTTCCTCCCGGCCTTGTTTGGCTGATCGGCGCCGGACCCGGCGACCCGGGCCTGATGACCATCCATGCTCTCAATGCGGTTCGGCGGGCAGACGTTGTCGTGCATGATTCCCTCGTCAGTCCCAGGATACTTGGCTGGTGCCACTCGCAGGCTCAGATTGTGCATTCCGGCAAGCGTGGAGGCAGGCCGTCGCCCCAGCAGGCAGACATAACGCTCAAGCTGATTGAGTATTCCCGGCAAGGCAAGAGAGTGGCCCGGCTGAAGGGCGGCGATCCGTTCGTGTTTGGACGTGGGGGCGAGGAGGTTCTGGCGTTGTTGAAGGAAGGCGTTCCGGTGCGAGCCACGCCAGGGGTGACGGCTGGAATAGGAGGGTTGGCCTCCGTGGGCATTCCCCTGACGTATCGCGAGACAAATCAGTCCGTCACTTTCCTGACTGGCCACGACCAGGCAGGTGGTGCGCCGCGCGCTGTTGACTGGCGTTCCCTGGCGATGGGATCACAGTTCATCGTGCTCTACATGGCAATGAAGAACCTTGGCGAGATCTGTCACAAGCTTATGGCATCCGGACGCGACCCGGATGATCCCGTTGCCATTGTGGTCAATGCAACTCTGCCGCATGAACAGGCCTTGGAGACTACATTGCAAAGAGCGGTTGAAGATGTCGCCAAATTCAAGCTCAAGGCCCCGGCTGTTATCTGTATCGGACGCAATGTGCTCTTGAGGCGGCACATCGACTTGCTGGCTCATTCACCTGCCCAAATGGGGGAAGGAGAGAACGCAGTGAACAGAACCGCAAGTTCCTGGATTGAGAGTTGATTCAGACGTGTTGATGCCGCCCGGAATCGTGGTTGCCGCCCCTGCGTCCTCGGCGGGAAAGACAACGTTCACTGTTGGACTGATAGGTGCATTGCGGCGGCAGGGCATCAAGGTTGCCGCGGCCAAGTGCGGCCCGGACTACATCGACACGCAATACCTTGAAACAGCCAGCGGCCGTCCGGCCTACAATCTTGACGGATGGGCCATGCCAGACGAAACGCTTTGTGCAGCCGCGGCAGCCGCTTCCTGTGGTGAATGCGATGCATTGGTGGTCGAGGGAGCGATGGGTGTGCTTGACGGGGCGGGCATGTCCGGCCGCGGCAGCACGGCCGACGTTGCAGCTGCGCTTGCCATGCCGCTTGTCATGGTCGTGGACATTTCCAGACTGGCGCAAACTGCCATGCTCGCGCCGGTCGGGCTGAAACAGCTCAGACCAAGCCTAGAGCTTGCAGGCGTTGTGCTCAACAACGTCAAGTCGCGGCGGCATCTGGAATTGGCGTGCAGTGGAATTCGGGATGCCGGGATTCCGCTGCTGGGGTGGATGCCGAGTCGACCCGAGCTGTCGGTAGGCAGTCGGCACCTGGGGTTGGTTGCAGTGGCAGACAATGCCGCGGCCAGCAGGACGATAGATCGCATCGCCGATCAGGTTGCCGAGACCGTCGATCTCACGGCTGTGCAACAGGTGATGTCTTCGAGAAAGACGTCTCATGGACGACTTGAAAGTGTGGCCATGCGTCCACCAGGCCAGACAATTGCCATTGCCAACGATCGCGCCTTTTCGTTCAAGTATTGGCACATGATAGATGGTTGGCGGCAACAGGGCTCTTCAGTGGAGTTTTTCTCTCCGCTGGGCGACGAAGCGCCGTCCCGAAGCGCCGACGCGGTGTATCTGCCGGGAGGCTACCCGGAACTTCACGCGTCGCGACTTGCCGCGGCGACACGCTTCCGCATGGGAATGCACGAGGCATCTCGTCGAGGCTGCGTGGTTTACGGCGAATGCGGTGGCTACATGGCGCTCGGCAGGGAACTCCAGGACGCGTCCGGGAAGTTCCACGAAATGCTGGGCCTGCTGCCTCACTCGACAAGCTTCCACGAACCGAAGCTTCACATTGGCTATCGAACTCTTGAATGCACTCCCAATGCGCCAGTGGCGGGGTCGTATTTCGGACATGAACATCACCATGCGAGCGTGACCGGACCCAAGACGGGCGCCGGACTGTTCAAGGCCCATGACGCTGACGGGAACTGCCTTGGTTGCATCGGGCACGTGAGCGGCTCGGTTTGCGGATCGTTCGCCCACATTGTCTGCAGGAGAAACGAAGAACATCCCTGACGGATTCGTCAGTGGCGCAGGATATGCACGTGGTTCTTGTCATACAGCGAACTGTCCGAGAAATCCTTGGCGGCAAGCGCCCAACCCACGATCAACAGCGCTGTGCGTGTTATCTTCGCCTTGCGGATCTGGGCATGAAGTTGCTCCAGCGTGGTGCGCACCAGCAATTGATCGGGCCAACCGACCCGATAGGCAATCGCAACCGGGCAGTCCCCGCCGTAGCATGGAATCAACTGCCGTTGGATTGAGCGCGAGTTTCGCACGGAAAGATGGATGGCAAGCGTTGCTCGGCAAGCGCCGAGTTGCCGCAGCTCCTCGCCGGCGGGCATCGGCGACGACTTCATCGATGTACGCGTGAGAATCAAGGTCTGTGCCACACCCGGGATCGTCAGCTCCTGACCAAGCGCCGCGGCCGCAGCTGCAAATGCCGGGACTCCCGGGATGATTTCATACGGGATGTCCGCATCCACCAACCTTCGAATCTGCTCGGCAATGGCGCCATAGATCGATGGATCCCCGGAATGCACGCGCGCCACGTCCAATCCGGCGT
>JAPOOS010000229.1 GCA_026713305.1 Paracoccaceae bacterium | reverse complement strand
CCCTTGCCGATGCCCAGCAACGCAACGAACGATCGCTTCGGCGCAGCTTGCGTACAAGGCTATCGAGAATTGTTGCCGGCGGCACAATCGGCTTGCTGCTGTTCCGCGTTCTCGATGGCTTCCAATGTGGCGTCCAGAACCAGCATGATGGACGCATGCCTGTTGCGGTAGTTCCGAGCCGGCAGGAGAACCGACAGTTCTTCAAACGGTTCGGTTGGAGGGTCTCCATTGTGAACAAGCATGTTGCGCAGCTGTTTCCCGGCAGTTTCGACTTCCTTGCGAGTGCATCCAATGATGTTTGAACCGACTACCGATGCTGCAGCCTGCCCAAGCGCACACGCCTTGACGTCCTGTCCGAAACGATGGATTCTTCCATTCCGCATTGCGACATCGACCGCGACTGTCGACCCGCAAAGCGGCGAGCGAACCTTGGCAGTGCCGTCTCGCTGAGAAAGCCTGGCAACCAGAGGGATGCTTGCAGCCAATTCGAGTATGCGCTGCGTATAGAGTTGAAGCGTGTCGCTGTCGAAATTCATTGAAGTCGATACGTGAGTCATTTCCACATCGTCAAATATAGTCCAGACACGCGCGCTTCCAACAGGTATGGGAAGAATTCATCTAAACCATTTTCAATCCAAGGTAATCCTGCACCCTTTCGCTGGTCCAGCCCGCTTCACGGAGTTTGCAAATGGCCAGCGCATCGTGGCGCTTGGCCAACCGCTTTCCATGTTCATCCTTTATCAGTCGATGGTGGCACCACACTGGAACCGGCAGCTGAAGCAAAGCCTGCAACAGTCTGTGCACTGCGGTTTCGGAATGGAGGTCCACGCCTCGCACAACATGCGTTATTCGCTGCTCGGCATCGTCTACAACCACTGCCAGATTGTACGACGTTCCAATGTCACCGCGGGCGATGACGATGTCGCCGTGGCGATCAATCAGGAGCCTTGGGTCGAGATGGAATCTGCCATGTTGCTCGGAACCCTGATCGCTGAAGAACAGCTGGCCAACTGCTTCCGGCCCTCCCAGAAAGTCTATGGCCTTGCGCATGTTCAGCCGGATTGCATCTCCCTTTCGACGCTGTTCCATGCCTTTGTGGCTGCAGGTGCGAGGGTAGGGGCGGTACCGTCGCACGGAATCTCCGGCTCCAGCGCCATGAGTCGCCGAGAGCGCTTCGGCAATGTCCTTGCGCGTGCAACTGCAGGGGTAGCACAGATCAAGGCTGCAGAGCACGCCAAGGGCTTCGGAATAGACGTCCAAACGGTCTGACTGCAACATTGCCGGGCGGGGCCAATCGAGCCCGAGCCAAGCGAGGTCTTCAAGTATTCTTTCCCTGAAATGTTCGCGGCAGCGTTGAAAGTCGATGTCCTCCATTCGCAGCAGAAACTCTCCGCCGACGCTGCGAGCGGCATTCCAGGCCATTATAGCTGAGTAGGCGTGCCCGAGGTGCAACAGCCCTGTAGGCGAAGGCGCAAATCGGCTGCGAACGACAGTCACCCGCCGGACCGCTCGCCGCAGAAGACAAACAAGGCGATGTTGTCAATGGACTTCACAGGATGCTGCTATTCTGGCGTGCGCCATTTGTGCACAGACAACGGAACTGCAAGCTTGGCCGTGCGAGGCGCCTGCGAACAATCAAACTGTCACATCCAGTTCCGTGGAATTTCATGGCGCCATTCCACCGAGTGGAACAGCTCTTCACCCTCCCAACACTTGACGGTCGCATCAAGCAGAAAGGCCTCGTTGGTTGCGCTCATGTTGGCAGTTGTCACGATGCGGACGGACCAATTGCCGCGGACGGTCAAGCTGTCCTGCTCCATTGTGGCGCGTGCGCTCAACGGGTCGTCCCGATGAATTGAATACACGCGATCAACGACATCGCCGAGTTCGGTGCCGGTGTCGGTCAACTTCCCTCGTCCGCTTGGACCAAAGACGCCGCCATCGACCATTGTCCTGCACGTGGTTTCGCCGGAGGTGAGATCAACGCTGATTGTTCTCTCCAGCGAACCGGGCCTGACCGACTCAACTGGAGGCTCCCTCTCCGGCTTGACTGGCTGGGCAAATTCCCGTGGAGTCGTTTCAACGGCGTCTCGAACTGGCAGCGAAAGGAAGGAGGCGCCTGAGGCGAGGCCAAGCGTCACAGGTTCGGGCGAAGGCCAGAGAACCGGCCAGTAGGTCGATGCAATCTGGACTTGGAGCCTGTGTCCTGCGGCGACCCGATAGCCAATTCCGTGCATCGGCACGGTTACGCTCATTTCCTCATGAGGGACAATTGCCTCTGGCGCAACGTCGGAATTCCTGTGGTTGAGGTTGCAGAATCCTCTGGAAATCAACGTTTGGGCGCCGCTTGGGGCTTCATCTATCAGGAGCGCCGCAACAAATCCCTGTTCCTTGTCGGCCGTCAGCTTCAGGCGAACCGAAGGCTGGCCCAGGACATCCAGCGGACGGTCGAGGACCGCCCCGCGAAAACACAGCGCGCCCGCGGCATCGATGCGGCAATCAACCGGAAGATCGCCCTGTATGCCCAGGGAGCACATGTCTCCTCCGGCAGACCCGAACGTCTGAGGCGACTGCACTTCCATTGTTCTTCCCGGGTCGGGTTTGTCCGCGAGCTTGCCCTCGTTGAGCCAATAGGTTCTGTTCTTCACGTTTGGTGACGGCCAGCTTGGTTCCTCCACCCAGGTTCCGCTGCTTTCGGTTCGTGTGCCATGGGGTGGGTACGAATCAGAAAGCCAGAACCGCATTCTGGGCTCGTCCATCAGCCCTGTGTCCTGACCCTTCAGCCAATGATCCCAAAACCGGATCATCTCGGCCGGAAAATCCATCCGAGGAGCTGGAATTGCCTCGTGAGGATAGAGATGGGCCCAGGGACCCATGAGAACCTTTGTCGGAACGTCTAGATGCTCGGCAATTCTGAAGGGTGTGTCACGGTATAGATCCGCCCAGCCACCGACAAAGTAAACCGGGACGTCGATGTCGGCGTAGTTCTCGGAGATCGACCCTCTTCGCCACATCTCATCCCGAGTCTGGTGTTCGAGCCACTGCGCTGTCCAGTAGGTCGTCGCCTCGAGCCGGTTCATCCAGATGTCACGCCAGTTTTCCTCACCGACTATTTCCGGGTCCGGAGGCAAGGCGTTGAGCAGCTGCATCACGGAACCCCACCAGAAATTGTCCGAATTCAACACACCTCCGTAGAAGTGAACATCTTCGAGCCAGCGATTGTCGGTGCCCATTACAGGCATTATGGCCTTGAGAGCCGGAGGGCGCCTCGCGGCCACCTGGAACGAGTTGTAGCCGCCCCAGGACTTGCCAAACATGCCAACGGAGCCGTTGCACCATGGCTGGTCGGCGATCCAGCCTATTGTGTCCACGCCGTCCTGCGTTTCCTGTTCCGAGTATTCGTCCAGCATCAAGCCGTCGCTGTCGCCATTGCCGCGGATGTCCACGCGCAGTGAGGCGTAGCCGGCTTCGGCGAGGCGCGGATGCATGGATTCGTCCCGCATTCGAGTGCGATCCCGGCGCCGATACGGAATGTACTCAAGCACCGCAGGGACCGGTTTCTGACGCGCATCCTCCGGAAGCCACAGTCGGGCGGCCAGGCGCGCCCCGTCGGGCATCGGGATCCAAACGGTTTCAATCACTTCAATCATTTCGCATGCTCCTGCGTGGCGCGAAGCACGCCTCGCTCAAGTGGATAGAAGCAGGATACGCGCCTTGACGTTCCTTCGATTGTTGGAGCATCGGCAGCGCAGCGGGCACGAGCCCAGGGACACCTGGTGTGAAACTCGCACCCATTAGGCCGATCAAGCAGAGATGGAACCTCTGCGGGCAGGGAGATTCTGGCGGATTTCCGGTCGGGCCTCGGTTCGGGACTGGCTGAGAGAAGCGCCGCCGTGTAGGGATGCATTGGCGCATCGAAAATGTCCTGAGTGCTTCCGGATTCCACGAACCGACCGAGGTACATGACCGACATTCGGTCGGCAACATGAAACACAACATGCAGATTGTGGGTTATAATGATCATCGCAAGGCCAAGCCGGTCACGGAGATCATTGAGCAGGTTGAGCACCTCGCCCTGCACCGACACGTCCAGGCCGGCGGTTGGTTCATCGGCGATGATCAGGCGGGGATTCAGCGCAATTGAGCGGGCAACTCCGACTCTCCTGGCCTGACCGCCGGACAGTTGGTGCGGGTAGCGAGAGGCAAACTCGAGAGGCAGGCCGACCAGAGCCAACAGGCGCTGGGTTTCCGCGGCCAGGTCGGCCTCGACCCGGTGAATTCGGAACGGCTCGGTTACCAGATCGCCCACTGTCATGCGCGGCGACAGAGAACCCACCGGGTCCTGAAACATCATCGACATGTGGCGGCGAATCGGCCGCATGGCGCTGCGCCCCAGCCCGTCTATTCGCTTGCCTTCGAAAATGACCTCGCCCGACGTGATCCGCTGCAGTCCGTTGATGGCGCGGGCAAGAGTGGTCTTGCCCGATCCGCTCTCTCCCACCAGCGCGAAAGTTTCGCCAGCGCGAACGTCGAAACTGATTCCGGCGACCGCCTGAAGATCCTGCCTTCGGTAGGGCGGGCCAACCTTGAACGTTACGTTCATGGCATTGACTTCAAGAATGGGTTTCAATGTTCCACCGCCAAGTGACATCGGGCCATGTGCCCGTTGCTGACATCCTGAGGCGGAGGCTCCTCGCATATCTCCTTCCGCATTTCGCACCGCGGAGCGAATATGCAGCCTCGTGGACGACTGCGCAGATTCGGCAAGTCACCCGGGATGGTCGGCAACTGGCGAACGCGTGTGTGTTGGCGGGCAGGGTCGCAGCGTATGAGGTTGCGTGTGTAGGGGTGCCGCGGCTGCAGAAAAACCTGCCGGGTTGTTCCGCTCTCCACGACCTCTCCCGCATACATGACAACCACGTCGTCGCAAAGCTCGGCAATCACCCCCATGTGATGCGAAATGAACAGCATCGAGCAGCCGATGTCTCTCTGAAGCTCCTGCAGCAATTCGATAGTCGCCACCTCCAGCGTGGCGTCCAGGGCAGTGGTGGGTTCGTCGGCAATGAGAATCGCAGGCTTCATCATCAACGCCATTGCGATGGCGATGCGTTGCTTCATGCCCCCTGAAAACTCGTGCGGATATCGCTTGAGGGCAGCTTCGGCGTCCGGGATTCGGACACTTCTGAGCGTTTCCGCCGCTCGGTTGGCCTTCTCAGCCCTTGATAGCTTGGACCGGTACTGAATGTTGATCATCTGGCGGCCAATCCTGAACACCGGATTGAGGGCTCCCATTGGGTCCTGAAAGACCGTTGCGATGCCGGGACCGCGCATTGCCCGCAACTCGTCCGCCGAAAGTTCGGCAATGTTGCGCCCTTGGAACAGGATCCGGCCATGATCAATTCTTCCGTTGGCCGCCAGCAGCCCCAAGATGGCATTGATCAGCGTGGACTTTCCGCACCCGCTTTCGCCAACCAGCCCCACGATGCGCTCGCGAGGAACATCAAGCGTCACATTCCGCAAAGCGCGCAGGTCTCCTGTGGAGGTGGAGTAAGTGACGCAAAGGTCTTCAATCGACAGAACGCTCATCACCGAACCTTCAAGCGAGGATCAAACACATCTCTAACCGTTTCGCCCAGGAAGGTGAATCCAAGCGTCGTGACGATTATTGGCAGTCCGCCTGCCACCGCAATCCAGGAAGTGTCGCGAATTGCCGTGAAGCCATCGTTGAGTATCGCTCCCCAGCTTGGAGTTGGCGGCCGAACGCCAAGGCCAAGAAAGCTCATGCCCGCTTCGATTGCAATGACCACGGGAATGTCCATGGACGCAAGGATGAGCAGGGGGCCGATGGCGTTTGGAAGTATGTGCACACGGAGAATTCGCGAGAAGCCGGCTCCCATGCTTTCGGCGGCTGCGACAAAGTCGGCGTCCTTCATCGATAGTGTCTGCGTGCGAACTATCCGGGCATACCCCGGCACGTTCACCAACACCACGACGACAATCACGGCGGTCAGCGAGGGTCCAAAGAGCGTCACAAGCGCAAGCGCCAGCATGACAGTTGGAAAGCTCTTGACAGAATCGAAGAGCAAGATGAGGAGTGCATCCAGCCATCGAGGGCCAAAACCGGCGATCAAGCCAAGAACGATGCCGATCGACAGCGATGCCGCCGTGGCAAACAGCGCGACCGCAAGCGCGATTCTGCTGCCGTGAAGCACACGGCTGAAAAGATCGCGGCCCAGGTGATCGGTGCCGAAGGGATGGGCCAGTGAGGGAGGCAGGAAGCGGTCGCGGGGCGAGATGCTTGACGGATCGACAGTTGCCAAGACATCGGCAAACACCGCCCCAAGCACAACCACGAGAACCAGCACGACCCCCACGACGCCAAGCGGCTCCGAAAGGATCCGCCGAATTGGGCCGGCGCCCTTAGAGACCGCTTCGGACACGAGGATCAAGCATGCCGACGATCAGGTCGGCCAGCAGATTGATGAGGACAAAAAGCACGGTTGTCACAAGAACGGTGCCGGTTACGAGAGGGTAGTTGCGTGTCAGGATGGCATCGTACACCAACTTGCCGACCCCCGGCCTGGCAAAGACAATCTCGGCGAAAACCGCTGAGGAAAGCATTTGTCCAATGCCCACGCCAAGGAGTGTTATGGTGGGCAGTATCGCGATTTTGAGCGCGTACTGGTAGACAATGCGGCTCTCGGGCAAGCCAAAGGCGCGGGCGGTGCGCACATGCTGGGCCCCCATGCTTTCAAGCATCGAGGCACGGACCATGCGGGCGATGTAGCCAACCCAGCCAATGCCGACGGCGAGCGACGGCAAGATCAAGTGGACAAGTTGGTCAAAGAAGTTTCCTGATTCCCCTGCGCCAATTGCAGGAAGCCAGCGCAGCGTTACGGCGAACAGCAGCAGCGCATAAATGGCCACGACAAAGGAGGGCACGGCTATGACGGCGACTGAAATCACGCCCACAATGTGGTCCGCCAAGCTGTTTCGCTTCACCGCCGCCCAGCAGCCAAGCGGAATTCCCAAGGCAACCGACCATCCGACGCCGCTGAAAATGAGCGCCATGGTGAACGGCAATTGCTCCAGCACGACCGCCGCCACTGGGCGGTCGGAAAGAACTTCCCGGCCCAGATCTCCGGTCCACGCGGAGGTGAAGAAATTCCAGAACTGGACCCAGATTGGTTGGTCAAGTCCGATTTTGACGCGAAGCGCCTCGCGCATCGCTTCGGTTGCACGCGGACCAAGGGCAACGGCGGCTGGATCGCCCGGGATCAGGTATATCATGCTGAACAAAAGCAGCATGACCACGGAAACGATTACCAAGGCGAGCGCCAGGCGATTCAGTGTGTAGTAGAGCATGGGTGTTTGGGAGGCACAGGGCCTCCCAAGCTTGCCTTACGCAGGCCGGAATTCCGAGAACAGAGATTCTCCGTTGGGCTTGAGGCCCGGCACGATGGTGTTGCGGTGGACCGCCCCAACAACTTCATGAGTCAGGAAAACGTAGCAACCGCTTTCGTCCATCAATTCCTGCATTCTCCTGTAAATCCGGTCGCGCTCAGCGAGGTCGCTTTCCACAAGCCCCTGGTCATGGAGCGACTTGTACTCTTCATTGTTGAAGCGTTCCCAGTTCCAAACGCCAACCTGTTCGGGAGTGAACCAGACTGTCGCCCAGCTTGGGTCTGGCTGCATGGAATATCGCTGCAGGAGCATCTGTAGCTTGTTCCAGTAGTCGCCATCCTTCGATCCAAGCGTCCAGAAAGTTCCGCTGTCATTCTGCTTGATCTCGCAGTTGATTCCGACTTCGGCCAGGTAAGCCTGGATGACCTGGGCCGCGGCAAGGCGTTCCGACTGGTTGAGAATGTCAAGCGTTACGTCCAGATCCGAGACGCCCTCCTGTTCCAGCAAGGCCCGGGCCTTGTCGGGATCATAGTCGTAGGTCACGCTGTCGCGGCTGCCGGGCAGACCGGGCGCGATTATGCCGTTGCCGACCGACGCGGCGCCAAAGTAGGCGGCATCGACGACCACTTGGCGGTCAATTGCATGCTGGACCGCTCGCCGTATGTTCGGGTTGTCGAATGGCGGCACATCCTGGTTTATGCCCAACCAGACATATGCGAGAGATGGCTTTTCCAGCAAAACGCTGTTTTCCGGTGGATTCTCCTTGAGCCGGGGAATTGAGGGTACGGCCACCCATGTATAATCCAGGTCTCCCGCCTCAAATCCGCGTTCGGCAGTGGCGGGATCCTCAATTGGAATGATGTGGATTTCTTCGAATCCGCCGGGTGTGTGGCTCCAGTCCGGATTGCGCTTGAGGATGGTTTTCTGTTTCGGTTGCCAGTCGGCCAACAGGTATTGACCGGACTGGGCCACTGGCTTGGTCGTAATCTTGTCGCCAAGCTCTTCCATAGCCTTTTTCGACAGCACGCAGGAGGCAGGAGTCGGCAAAGTTGTCGACCACAGTGGAACAAACTCGTTCTTCAAGTGAATCAGGCCTGAGAGCCTGTCCTTGACCTCAACCTCCCGGAGCGCGCCCCAGTCGCCCGCATATGGGCTTTCGAGAGCTGGGTCGGCAATGCGTTCCAAGGAAAACTTGACGTCCTCGGCCGTCATTTGGCCGTATCCGTCCGTGAATCCGATATTGTCATGCAACTTGAAGGACACGGTCAGTTCGTCTAGCTGCTCGATGGCTTCAGCCGCGATCGCATTCCAACCCCAAACATCGCCAGCTTGCGGAACGACGAGTGGAGCAAAGATTGAACGAATGATGTCCTCTTCCGGCAGCGACAGCCGGAAGGCCGGGTCAAGCACCTGCAAATCCGAATAGGATCTGAGCACCAGAACGGAACCATCGCTGCTGACCGAAGCGTGGGGTGCAATGCACATTGCAGTGCCGAAGGCGCCGGTCGCTGCCAAGAACGACCGTCTCGACAATGAGGAACTCAAGAAATCAGTGTTTTTTTTCATGTCCTTCTCCTTCTACGTTTGCTGAAGCGTATAGCACAGTTGCATGAGCAAGACAGCGCTGATTCTCAATCGAGTCTCTTGCAAAACGTGCATGTTTGGGCATCGCCTGTCCGGGAAAGCTGGAATGTTGTTCGGAAAGTGGTTGGCGTGGGAGCAAAGGTCAGTGGATGCATGCGGAAAACAACGCTGGATTTTGCCCCATGATGCGCGATGTCTGCATCATGCCAAACCGATGTTTTTTGATCATTGACGGCAAATCGCGCGGTTTGGGCGATCATGCCTTGGCCCATTTCCGCGTCATGATTGAAGCTGTCCGGTCCGGGTCGTTGGCAAACATCTGCCACGCCTGCGTCAATGCCGGCTTGGACAGCTCGGCAGGGATGCTCACGCCAAACTGCACATGGCTTCGCAACTGTCGTCAATTTGAGCGGGTGTACCCGGTTGGTCTGGATTGCCGGCTCAATCGCTATTGCCGTCGGTTAGCGCGGAAGTGTCGATTCTGGCAACGGAAACTATCCTTTCCCCCTCTTCGATGCGCATTAGCCGTACTCCACCTGCAATCCGTGAGCGAAACGAAATGTCCAGCACGTTGCAGCGAATGAGCTGTCCCTCATTGGTTGTGAGCACGATCTGGTCGTTGATTGACACGGCCATGAAGGCAACCAGTTTGCCGAGCTTTCCGGCCAGCAATCCTGTTCCTGTACGGCCCTTGCGCGCCGTGTACTCGTGACTCGAGGAGAGCTTTCCAAATCCTCTCTGGTCAATCGTCAGCAACAGGCTTTCCTGCTCCCGCAATTCCAACCATCGCTGATTCGGAGCTTCAGGTTTTTCCGCATCGGCAGCAGTTTCTTGCTCGGCCGAACTGCCATCCTCCATGGGCAGCAAAGGCGGCGCTTCGTCAGCCAGCGCCGCAGACCGCGCGGATGCGGCGTGATGGACTTGCTCCTTCCTGTGCTGGATGCGTCGCCATCTCAGATAGTCCCTGAGCTCGCTGCGCACCAGGTTGGAGCCTGGAGTGACCTCCAACGCGATCACGGTGTCACCCTCCGCCAGAGAAACTCCCTTGGCGCCGAAGGCGGACCTTGACTTCACGGCTCGCAGCAGTTTGACCGGGAATCGATTGACCCGACCATTTTGTGTTGCCACAAGTACATCATCGTTGACAGTGCACAGCTTGACGTTGACCAGCGACGCATTGTCCTTAACTGGAAATGCCAGCTTTCCAACTGACGACACATACTTGAAAAGCGACAGGCTGCTGCGGCGCAGCTTGCCATTTGAAGCGGCAAACACCAGGCAATCGGAGTCGCTGGCGTAGTTGTCTGGCGCAATTGGCGTGATTGCTGAAATCGCAACGCCGCTTTCGACCTTGAGTATGCTGGCGAGCGGGCGTCCGCGACTGTATCGGCGGCCTTCCGGGAACTGCCACGTCTTGGTCTTGTACACGCGGCAATTGGCGGCAAAGCACAGAAGCTCGTCATGAGTGTTGGCCACATGGACTGCAGCCACGAAATCGTCCTCCGCCATGTTGGTGCCAATCAGTCCCTTGCCTCCGCGTCGCTGGCGTCGAATGTCGTCGAGCGGCGTGCGCTTTACATGGCCCGAACCGGTGATGATAACCACCATTTCCCGGCGCGGAATCAAATCCTCGTCCAGAATTTCCATGGTGTCCTTGACGATTTCCGTGCGCCTTGGCACTGCGAACTTGGTCCTGACCTCCCGAAGTTCGTTTGAGATGATTTCGAGCACGCGCTGTCTGGACCGCAGGATCGCAAGGCAATCCTCGATTTGGAAAGCCAGCTTTGCCAGATCCTTGCCAATCTCCTTGATGCCCAGGGCTGTCAGTCGCTGCATGCGCAGATCCAATATCGCCCGAGCCTGTCGGTCGGACAGTCGGTACGTCAGATCGGCTTCAACCGGGTGGAGAGGATCATCTATCAAGCGAATGTACTGGGCGATGTCACCTGCATGCCAGTTTCTGGCCTTTAGCGTCTCTCGTGCGTCGGCGGGTCTTTCGCTCCCCCGTATGATGGCGATCACTTCGTCGAGATTGTTGACGGCAACCATGAGTCCGCACAGCAGGTGACTGCGTTCGCGTGCCTGCCGAAGCAGGTGTGCTGTTCTGCGGGCCACGACTTCCTCGCGGAATTCAACGAAGGCTGACAGAATCTGTCTTAGATTCATCACACCTGGCCGGCCGCCGTCCAGCGCAACCATGTTGCTGTTGAAAACCGACTGCATGCGGGTCCTTCGCCAGAGCTGGTTCAGGACGAACCGGGCGTTGGTGTCCCTCTTGAGTCCAATGACAACGCGGACTCCGTCCCGGTCGGACTCGTCCCGCACGCTCTCTATCCCTTCAATGTGCTTGTCCTTCGCCGCCTTGGCTATTTTCTCGACCAGATCTGCCTTGACGATCTGGTAGGGGACTTCCTCGATGATTATCGATTCCTGTCCGCTTGGCGCGGTCTCGATCGACGTGCGGGCTCGAATGACAATCCGGCCTGCACCTTTGTGATATGTGGCTCTGACGCCATTTTCGCCGTAAATGATGCCGCCAGTGGGGAAGTCCGGTCCCGGCAAGAGGTCGATCAGCGCATCGGTCGAAGTGTCGGGATCTTCAATCAGCGCCAACGTCGCATCGATGACTTCGCCAAGATTGTGAGGCGGTATGTTGGTCGCCATTCCAACGGCAATTCCGGCGGCGCCGTTGACCAGCATGTTGGGAAACCGCGCCGGCAAAACGACCGGTTCCATATCCTTGCCGTCATAGTTCTCCTGGAAATCGACCGTATCCGTGCCGATGTCAGAGAGTATGGCATTGGCAGGCTCTGCCAGCCGCACTTCCGTGTAGCGCATCGCCGCGGCATTGTCGCCGTCGAGCGACCCGTAGTTGCCTTGCCCGTCCAGCAGTGGCAGCGACATCGTGAAGTCTTGGGCCATGCGAACAAGCGCATCGTAGATCGCGCCGTCGCCATGAGGATGGAACTTTCCCATGACCTCGCCGACCGGGCGTGCAGATTTGCGATAGGCCTTGTCGTGAGTGTTTCCGGCATCGTGCATGGCGAACAGAATGCGTCGATGCACCGGCTTGAGGCCATCTCGGACATCGGGCAATGCCCGCGACACGATGACGCTCATTGCATAGTCCCGGTACGACGAGGTCACCTCATCGACGATTGAGACGATTGGGACCAACCGATCCTCGTTGATGTCCTGTTCGGTGTTTTCAGAGTCGTGCATGGTGGGAATTCGGGAAGCAAGCCTCCCGTCCGTCAATTCTAGTCGGGTACGAGCGCTCGGCCGCCGCCGCAACTGGCCGGGCAAATCTCGTGCACATGGTTCAATGCCTGCAAAGACAGATCAATTGTTCGAAGGACAGGCCTCGGACAGGGAGAGACCCTGGCTCAAGAGGCATGCCCGTGATCCGTGCCTTGAGGGCGGCGTTGGCCGACCATTGCGGATGAACAGTCGGCATCTGCCAAATCTGTTGTTGTCGGCGGGTTGGCGTGGCAGCGGACCAACCAGCGCGGCGCGTGCCGGCTGTCGCTAGAATGGAACCTCGTCATCCTCGATTTCCGCCACTGCGATGTTCTCGGCGCCCTTCGGCCCGGGCGTGCTCGCGCCGCTTGACTCCACAGGTTTCGAGGCGCCGGCAGCGCTGCGGGATGAAAAGCCCCGGTTCTGCTGCCGACCAGTCGGCGCGGACGCTGCCCTGGTCGCAGGAGGATTCTGCGGAGAGGGGGCGGATGCAGCTTGTCCATCCTCGTACACGCCAAGCGGAATGGCCGAACCATGGAATGGCTTGATCGACACCTCCGTGAATGTGCTTTCGCTGCCGTCCTCGGTTTGCCGCTTGTTGGTTTGGAGCCGTCCCTCGACATAAACGAACATCCCGGCCTTCAACTCGTTCGCCAGCGTGGCGACCAGCGGCGCGACATACGCGGTTACATGATTCCATTGCGAGACTTCACGCGGTTCGTTGGTGACGCGATCGGTCCATCGATCCGTTGTGCGCACAACAAACTTGCACACCTGTCCAAATTGAAGGTGTCTGATTTCCGGATCCTGGTCTGCAAAGCCAATCAGCGTGACCCGGTTGACGGTGTTCAGGTTGGCCAGTTCCTCCTGCGCGCCGAGCGGTATCACAGATCCATGAAATGGCCTGACCGAGACCTCCGCAAATGTCTTTTCGTTGCCGTATTCATCCTGCCTCTTGGTGGTTTGAAGCCGCCCTTCGACATAGACAAGCATTCCAGCCTTCAGATCATTCATCAAACTGCTGACAAGCGGCGCGGCGTAGACGGACACGCTGTTCCACTGTGAGACTTCACGTGGTTCGTTGGTCCTGCGGTCGGTCCACCTTTCCGTTGTGCGCACGACAAAACTGCATATTTGTCCAAACTGAAGGTGCTTGAGTTCCGGATCTCTTTCGACAAAGCCGATCAATGTGACCCGGTTTACAGTGCTGATGATTGCCAATTTGTACTTTCGTAGAGGGTTCAAGTTCTCGTTGCCAGTGCGGTTGCGGTGACATGCGAACTCAACCCGTTGCATTGAGTTGCATCGCAACGCGCGAAGTCAGCGGCACAATTGCACAAGCCTGTTGGGATGTAAACGAATTGCCGAGGCTTCCCAATGGTACAGATATTTGCCGCAGCCGCGTGCTTCAATACCCAATGCCCGCATTTGCCACGAAAAAGTCGGCTCGCGCGGGAATTCCGAATGCGTCGGTCTCTTGACGGCACCCGGTCTTCCGTCAGTTCCCTTGAGCGGCAGTTGCATTGCCGGTGACTTGCATTTCATTCAATCGGCCTGAACTTGCCGGCCTGTCCAGCGACAGGCGCGCTTTGGCAAGTGCGTTGATCCAGTTGCAGCGGTTCCCGCTGAGAAACAGCCGCTTGACCCATGGCGAGCGCTTTCAAGTCCTGTCAGGGAACGGGTTTCACAATTCATTCTGACAGTGGCTCAAATGGCAGGATGCTGTTTCCGGAAACGCCTTCCGATTCGCTCGGAAAGCGCTGCACATTCATGCTCGATGCCGACATGACCGCAAGTCCCAGCGATTTCCTCCCCGCATGCCCAAAATTTTGTTGCCGTGTCCGACCGCTTGACGCAGGCACTTCGCTCACCGCCAAGCTAGGTGGCTTCCAGTGTCGTAGCAAGGAAATTTGTCGCGGTGTGAGACATGCTGATTTCAGAGTCGACGGCTTGTTGGGATTGTTGAATGCCCGCATGCTGGCTCAATGTGGTCGAGATTGAGATTGGCGTTCTGCAGGGTCATTGTCTCAATCGACGCATTCCCGACAGGAAGACCCTTGATGCGGAGATCGCGGTTCCAATGAAACGAAGAAATGAAGACAAGGGACGGACAAGCTGGATGTTCACCGTCGACAAGGCCAGGGACAAAACGGGCAAAGCCTATCCCAAACCCGAAGCTTCCAAACTGCAATCCAGCGATTCAGAACCACGGTGAAGAGACACTGGACACCAAACGAGCAATTGCGAGGCGCAAGCGCCGAACATTTCCGGAAATTCAAAAGCACTCTCGGGGTCAACCGGCTGCGACAGGCCACATTGCTGCCAAGAACATGTTGGAGGCGCTGAAGCGGCAGGCGACTGGGTCCGCCGGTTGTTGTTCAACGACTTGGTTGCCCGCTTCCGAATCAATCTGAACTACGATTTGAGGACCCATAGAGCTTGTTGGTGGACAGGATCCATCCCTGAACTGGCTTTCAGCACGCCGTCAACTCGACGTCCATGCCTTGCAACACAATCCTGTGTCGCAAAGGAAGGGCGCCGACTTGGGACGCGAAACAGGATGCATTGAATTTGTTCTCCAATCGTTTACCATCGGTCCGTTTGAAGGACACGGGCAGGTTTGTATGGCTGAACTGACGCACATCCGCGTTCGCGGCGCACGCGAGCACAACCTCAAGTCGATTGACGTCGACATACCCAGAAACAAGTTTGTTGTTGTCACGGGTGTTAGCGGTTCAGGAAAGTCCTCGCTGGCTCTGGACACCGTATTTGCGGAAGGCCAGCGCCGGTATGCGGAGAGTCTCTCCGCATATGCCAGGCAGTTTCTGTCGAGCATGGAGAAGCCGGACGTCGATCTCATCGAGGGCCTGTCGCCCGCGATCGCAATTGAGCAAAAGACAACCTCCAGCAACCCCCGCTCGACGGTCGCCACCATAACTGAAATTCACGACTACTTGAGGCTTCTGTTTGCTCGTGCCGGCACTCCGCATTCCCCGGCGACAGGCCTTCCAATCAAGGCCCAGCAAGTGTCGGACATGGTGGACCGGATCATGCAGCTTGACAGCGGGACGAGGTTTCACCTGCTTGCGCCTGTGATCCGCGATCGCAAGGGGGCATTCAGCGCAGAAATGAAGGAGTTCAGGAAGAAGGGATTCCTGCGCGTTCGCATCGACGGCAAGACACGCATGTTGAGTGACAGGTTCAAGATTTATCCAAAGAAGCGGCACAACATCGATCTCGTCGTCGACAGGCAAATTGTGCAAAGCGGAATCGAGGGACGGCTGGCGGAGTCGCTGCGCACGACACTGGACGCAGCGGATGGCCTCGCCGTGGTCGAGTTGATTGATCGCAATCCAGTTGAAACCATTCTGCTTTCCGAAAACCATGCCTGCCCAGTGTCGGGATTCACGGTCCCCAAGATGGAACCCAGAATGTTCTCCTTCAACACGCATGTCGGCGCTTGCCCGAGCTGCGATGGATTGGGTTACGAAATTCGCTTCGTGGAGCAATCGGTCATCCTGTATCCGGACAGCCCGATGGCCGAAGCTTGGTCGCCCAATGTGACCTGGTGCGAGCCCAAGGTGCCGGCGTATTATGACAAGTATGCAAGATTGCAGGGAATAGACCCCAGGATGCCATGGAATGACCTGCCGTCGTGGTTTCGGACGACTGTCCTTCACGGCACGGAATCCAATGGGGAGCAGGTGCGAGTGCCAAACCCACGGATTAGACTCAAGCCGATCCTTCCGTTGATGGAGAAGATCTACGAGAAGGCCAACAAGTCTGTTCGGCGCTTGTTGGGCCCTTGGCGGCAGGAGAGGGACTGCAAGGACTGCAATGGCTACAGACTGAAGCAGGAATCGCTGTCCGTGCAGATTGCGGGACTCCACATTGGTCAGGTTCTGAACAAATCGATCAGGGATGCCTTGATTTGGATACACGACGTGCCGTCCGCGCTGTCCGTTCAGGAACGGACAATTGCAAAGGAGGTGTTGAAGGAAATATCCGGCCGCTTGCAGTTTCTTGCCAACGTGGGACTCGACTACCTCACGCTGGCGCGTGCCGCGTCCACGTTGTCGGGCGGGGAGAGTCAGAGAATTCGCTTGGCCAGCCAGATCGGGGCCGGATTGACGGGCGTGCTGTATGTATTGGACGAACCGTCGATTGGCCTGCATCAGCGAGACAATCGGCGCTTGCTCGATTCACTTGAGAATCTGCGCGACCGCGGCAACACTGTTGTTGTAGTCGAGCATGACGAGGAAGCGATCAGATCAGCGGATCACCTGATTGACCTGGGTCCAGGAGCCGGCATACACGGTGGCGAAGTAGTTGCAGCGGGCACGCCTGAAGAAGTAGCGCAGTCTCGAGACTCCCTGACCGCCAAGTATTTGCGGGGCGAAGAGAGCATTCCGATTCCGCCGAAGCGAAGAAACGGGCACGGATTGTCCATTGGTGTCAGGGCAGCCACCCTCAACAATCTCAAGAGACTGAATGTCGACATACCGCTCGGCAAGCTGGTATGCGTTACGGGTGTATCGGGAAGCGGGAAGTCTTCCTTGATCAATGGAACGCTGTGCAGCCAGTTGCAAAGTTTCAAGTCCGGCAGATTGTCCGCTGGCGGCGGGGGATCAAACATTTACATTCAAAGCGGTGCAGACCTGTATTGTGACAGGGTTGTGGAAGTCAGCCAGCGACCAATCGGCAAGACCCCCAGGTCCAATCCGGCTACCTACACAAAGATTTTCGACCCGATTCGAAACTGGTTCGCGCAACTCCCGGAATCCAACGCTAGAGGCTACACCAAGAGTCGTTTCTCCTTTAACGTCAAGGGCGGGCGATGCGAACATTGCAAGGGTGAAGGGGTCATCAAGGTCTCCATGCTGTTTCTGCCCGACGTGTTTGTGCCTTGCGAGAGTTGCAATGGCAGTCGGTTCAATCGCGAAACTCTTGAGGTCAAGTTCCGGGGCAAGAGCATTGCGGACGTGCTTCACATGACAGTTGAAGAGGCGAGCGTACATTTTGCGTCGATACCGCTGATTCATTCCAAGCTTGAATTGATGCTCCAGGTTGGTCTGGGATACATTAGGCTGGGTCAGCCGTCTCCACTGCTGTCGGGAGGTGAAGCGCAGCGCATCAAGCTGGCTCGGGAACTGGGCAGAACCGGCTTCTACAGGACCTTGTACTTTCTCGACGAACCAACAACTGGCCTTCATTTTGACGACATACGGAAGTTGCTGAAAGTGCTGCACTCGCTGGTTGACCGCAATCACACGGTGATCGTAATCGAACACAATCTGGACGTCATCAAGTCGGCTGACTGGATCATCGATCTTGGGCCTGAAGGAGGAGCCCAGGGAGGCAGGTTGGTGTGCCAGGGAACGCCCGAATCCGTTGCCAGATGCCCAGATGGCCATACAGGGAAGTTTCTGCGCGATGCACTGCGCAATCAGGAACTTCGGACGTCCTGAAGCCTGGCAACCTTCCGAGCTTGAAGCCGTCAACCGTTTCGGTGCGGACGTGACCGGATTGGAACTTGCCAGTTAGTCGCGAGTCTCGCTGTCGTTGCCTTCCAGCATGCCGAGGATTACGGCCGAGAAGTCCATGTCTCCCTTGCCCAAGTCCTCAACAAATCGTCGGTAGAACTCCTTGGCCGCCATCGCAATCTCAGGTTCAAAGCCCGCCATTCCGGCTGCCCTTTCGGCAAGCAGCAGATCCTTGAGCATTAGGCGCGCCGCAAAGCCGGCCTTGTACTGGTTGTCGGCGGGGCTTTCCGCACCCACGGCCGGCACAGGCGTATAGGCGTTGCTGGTCCAGCTGTACCCTGACGACTTTGAAACGACCTCATGAACAACATTGAGGTCAAGGCCGAGCCGGCTGGCTAGAGCAAATGCCTCACACGTGGCTATCATGGCTGGCGCAAGGATCATGTTGTTGCAAATCTTCGTTGCCTGACCGGCGCCGACTCCGCCACAGTGCACAACTCTGCCGCCAACCGTCTCCAGCAGCGGACGCGCTCTGGCAAAGGCGGTCGATGCACCGCCAACCATGATTGTCAGCGTTCCAGCCTGAGCGCCCTTGACGCCTCCGGATACAGGCGCGTCAAGAAACTCCACGCCGCAAGCCGCCGCCGCCGTTGCGACGGTTTCGGCAATCTCGATTTCGACAGTTGAACTGTCGACCCAGATGCATCCTTCCATCATGTGCGGGAGCAATTCATCGGCGACGCGGCGCACGGTTCCTCCGTCGGGCAGCATCGTGAACACAATCTCTCGGTTCCGGACGGCACCTGGCGCCGTTCCGGGCGAGGAGACGCCGTTGGGGCAGGGCGCGAAAATGTCGAATCCCGCGGTTTCATAACCGGCTGCAGCCAGGTTTGCCGCCATGGGAGCGCCCATGTTTCCCAAGCCAATGAATCCAATGTTCATGCTGCACCATCCCATTTCAAGGCCAGTTCGTTCAATGGCCGCAAGAACCACGCGATTTCGTCTTCGGCCACATCCGCGACGCAGGAGTGCCTCCAGTTTGGCCGGCTTCCCCTTTCAATCAAGCGCGCCCGAATGCCCTCAAGGAATTCGCCCCACTCGGCCGAACGATAGACAAAGCGAAACTCCAAGTCGAGAGCCTCCTCGATGCTGTCGACCGCGCGCTGCCGCCGGACCAGCTCGCAGGCGCATGCCATGGACAACGGCGAGTTGCCTGACATTCGCTTGAGACACTCCCTGGCGAAACTGTCGCCGCAGTCATGCAGGCTGGCGACAATGGCTGCCGGCGTCCTGCCCTTGAAGTGGCGGTCGATGTCCGCCCGGTTTCGGGCAAGGGCGCCTTTGCCTCGGTCCGTGGAATTTCGATCGACTGACGTCGTCACCCCTGAAGCAACGAGTTCCCTCCTTGCGTCTGGCCAATCCGCTTCCGGGACGAAGCGGTCCGCAAATCCGGCATAAATTGCGTCCTCGGCCTCGAGGCGCTCGCCGGTCATTGCGAGAAACTCGCCTGTGTGCCCGGGAGAGCGGGAAAGCAGATGGGAACCGCCGACATCCGGAACCAGGCCGATGGTGCACTCGGGCATGGCAATGCGGCTTGATTCGCCCACGATGCGGTGCGAAGCGTGACAGCCGATTCCGACTCCACCCCCCATGACGTACCCGCGAAGGAAGGTCACGATTGGTTTGGGGTAGCGTGCCAGCTTTGCATTCAGCCGATACTCGTCTCGCCAGTAGCGCCGACCGTACTCGAAGTTTCCGGCAATGCCCTTTCTGTACATTTCCTGTATGTCGCCGCCGGCGCAGAACGACTTTCCGACTGCGTCCACAACAACAAGCCCCACCGCGTCCTCATGGCGCCAGCTGTCAAGGGCAGCCTCGATCTTCAGGCACATTTCGTGTGTCAGGGCGTTCAGCTGCTTTGGGCGCGACAGCGTGATGCAGCCCGCAAATCCTTCGGTGCGGATCGCTAGGTCGCTCAACTGACCCGCTCCGCCATGAGCTCGCGAAACACGATCATTCGCATGATTTCGTTCGTGCCTTCGAGAATCTGGTGAACCCTCAGATCGCGGACGATCTTTTCGATGCCGTACTGAGTCAGATAGCCGTAGCCGCCATGCAGCTGCAGGCAGTCGTTGGCAACGTCGAGACATGTGTCGGTGACCAGTCGCTTTGCCATGGCGCATCGCTTGGTTGCGGAGGGGTCTCCCCGTTCAAGATGCCAGGCGCTCGAAAGCAGGAATGTCCTTGCGGCGGCCAGCTCGATTTCCATGTCTGCGACACGAAACTGCAGCGCCTGAAAGCGGTCCAGGGTTTGTCCGAAGGCCTTGCGCTCGCCCATGTATCTGAGGGTTCTGTCAAAGGCTTCCCTGGCGCCGCCAAGCGAACAGGCCGAAATGTTCAGCCGGCCGCTGTCCAGACCCGCCATGGCGTACTTGAAGCCGTGGCCTTCACTGCCCAGAAGATTGCCTGCCGGCGCCAAACAGTCGTCGAACTGGACTTGACGCGTTGGCTGGGCGCGCCAGCCCATCTTTTCCTCCAGCGCTCCAAACGAAAGCCCGTCGCTTCCAGCATCGACGATCACCGCTGAAATGCCATGTGGTCCCTTTGCGCCTGTTCGGCACATGACGAGGTAGCAGTCCGAGTATCCTCCCCCTGAAATGAACGCCTTGGCGCCGTTCAGCTTCCAGCCCGAGTTCGTCCGGGCCGCCGTTGTTCGCAGCGCCGCCGCGTCGGAGCCGGAACCTGGTTCCGTAAGGCAGTACGAAAACACCAGCTCCATGCTCGCAGCCGCATGCAGGTAGCGTTCCTTGAGTTCGGCGGCGCCGAACGCGTCGATCATCCATGCGCACATGTTGTGAATCGAGAGGAACGCGGCGACGGACGGACACGACATGGCAAGGGCTTCGAACACCAGTGCGGCTTCGACCCGCGACAGCTCGGAGCCGCCATGATCCTCGCTGACGCACATGGCGCCGAATCCCAGCGCCGCGAGTTCAGACCACAATTCACGCGGGATTGTGCCTTGCCTTTCCCATTCCAGGGCGTGCGGCAATATGTTCTCACGGCCACACTCGTAGGCCATGTCGAACATTGCCTGCTGTTCATCCGTGAGCGAGAAGTCCATGCCTGTATCAGAGAGTTGGTCCGTTGCCCGGAAAACCGGCTTGCCGGCCTGACACCGTTGCCGATGCGTCAGGAGGCAATCTGCCGATGTCGTTCAGGCAAATCCCCTTGAACGTCATGAGAGTGTCGGAAAGTTCAGGACGGCGCCTTCCTTGATGCCGCTTGGCCAGCGGGCCGTCACGGTCTTGGTGCGGGTGTAGAACCGAAAGGCGTCCGGACCGTGCTGGTTCAGGTCGCCAAATCCCGACTTCTTCCATCCTCCGAACGTGTGGTAGGCAAGCGGCACGGGAATGGGCACATTGACGCCAACCATGCCAACGTTGATCCTGTGCGCAAAATCTCGAGCCGTGTCTCCGTCACGAGTGTAGATCGCTGTTCCGTTTCCGTACTGGTTGTCCATGACAGTGCCCAGCGCCTGTTCGTACGAGGCGGCGCGAACGGTGGAAAGGACGGGCCCGAAAATCTCCTCCTTGTAGATTTCCATGGAGGTCGTGACCCGATCAAACAGATGCGGCCCCACAAAGAAACCGTCCTCGTATCCCTGGAGGCTGAACTTTCGTCCGTCGACCACCAGTTCGGCGCCCTGTTCGATCCCGGATTCAACCAGCGAAAGAACCCGCTCCTTGGCCGCTCCGGTCACCAAGGGTCCGTAGTCAATGGCTTCCCCCGCCGTGTAGGGGCCGACCTGGAGGGATTCGACCTTCGGTATCAATCGTTCCACGAGCGCGTCCGCCGTCCTTTGACCGACCGGAACCGCTACGGAAATCGCCATGCACCGTTCACCGGCTGCACCGTATCCGGCTCCGACGAGGGCATCCGCCGCCAGGTCCAGATCGGCATCCGGCATGACAATCATGTGATTCTTTGCTCCGCCAAAGCACTGAACACGTTTGCCCGCCGCACAACCCTGAGCATAGATGTACTCGGCTATCGGGGTGGAGCCTACAAAGCCAATTGCCATCACGCGGTCATGCCGCAGCAATGCATCGACAGCGACCTTGTCGCCGTGCACGACCTGCAGCGCCCCCGGGGGCAGGCCAGCCTCTGTCAGAAGTTCGGCCAGCATGACGGGCACGGAAGGATCGCGCTCCGAAGGCTTCAGTATGAATGAGTTGCCGCAGGCAAGGGCAGGCGCAAACTTCCACATCGGTATCATCGCCGGAAAGTTGAACGGCGTTATTCCTGCGACCACGCCAAGCGGCTGGCGCATCGAGTACATGTCGATTCCGCGTCCGGCGCTGTCGGAAAATTCGCCCTTGAGAAGATGCGGCGCTCCAATGCAGAACTCGACAACTTCAAGGCCCCTGACTATGTCGCCACGAGCGTCAGGCAAGGTCTTGCCATGCTCGCGCGAAAGCTGCGTGGCCAACAGGTCCATGTCGCGGTTCAGAAGGTCGACGAATTTCATCAAGACTCTTGCGCGCCGCTGCGGAGAAGTCTGTGCCCATCCAATCTGCGCTTCCGCGGCCTGCCTGACCGCGGCATCGACTTCGTCGGCTGAGGCAAACGGAACCTTTGCCTCCACTTGACCTGTAGCCGGATTGTACACATCGCCAAAGCGTCCTGACGACCCGGTCGTCTGCTTTCCATCTAGAAAATGACAAATTTCTTTCATTTGAAAATCCTGAACAGAAGTTGAATCAATGCGGTTCGCTGTCGGATGCCAGCGTTTCGTCATTGCCGCAATGCGCGTTCATTGCAATGTGAGAAAAATCTAGCTGCAAGTCAAGGAGCAGGCCGTGGTTCGCAGCGCCTTGAGGTTGCCGGCAGATCCAGGAACCCTGCAATCCGCTGCCAATGTGAATGGCGAGGCCTGACAATTCCTGCACTTGTTGATTCCCAGTGCACGGCCGTCATGATAGGGTGGGCCAGTTTCCGGAAGGCCATTCACGCGAGAGCTGGACCGGCCAAGCGCCTCGCTCAACGAAAGGTCCCGACGCGGGGCAATGACGACGCTGCAAGGGAACTTCGCGAGCATGGCACAATTGGTCATGCATTGTGCGAACCAACTTACAAGCATAAAGCAAGCGTCGGGTCGCCACTCTTGATGACTACAAACGGAATAGCCAATGCGCGTCGGTCTGTATCCGGGCACTTTCGATCCGATAACATTCGGACACCACGACATTTGCCAACGAGCCATGGGCATCGTCGACAAGCTCATAATCGGCGTTGCCGTCAATCCCGACAAGCAGCCGTTCTTTGATCTTGAAGAGCGCGTCAGGCTGATCAAGTCGGACTTGACGGAACTTCGCCCAGGATCCGAGCACAGGTTCGTTGTTCGGCCCTTCGGGAACTTGCTGGTGGACTTTGCCCGAGAGGCGAATGCCGGCCTCATCATACGAGGCCTGCGGGCTGTGTCGGACTTTGAGCTCGAGTTTCAGATGGTCGGAATGAATCGAGTTCTCGACAATGACATAGAAACCGTGTTTCTGATGGCCGACGGCAGGAACCAGGCCATTTCTTCAAGACTGGTCAAGGAGATCGCGCTCCTCAATGGCGATGTGTCCAGTTTTGTTTCGGCCACGGTTGCCGGTGCGCTAAGGAAAAAAATCGTCGCTAGACGAAAGGGATCGTCCGTGTGATATGATTGTGGGCGCAGTCCCGGATTCGCCTTTCAATCCATCCTGGGCAAGTGTTCGGCCGCCCGCGGCAAAGCGGGACGCCTGACCCCATCTTTATGCAACAGGGCAACAGACAATGAAAACAATCTTGAATTGGATATCAACCATGGTAGTCCTCGCGACCGCGGCAAGCGCCGAGAACCACGCAAACCCCGTGCTTGTGCTTGAATTGGTGGGCGAAGCCTCAGGTGTGGTCGAGATCGAGTTGTTCGAGGATGTTGCGCCGAACCACGTTGCGCAGATAGTGCAACTGGCAAGCAGCGGCAAGTACGACAACATAGTGTTTCACCGCGTTATCGCCGGCTTCATGGCCCAAACCGGCGATGTCACCTTTGGCAGGATCAATGGCGGCTCTACCCAGTATGCCGGGATGGGCGGATCCGATCTTCCCGACCTGGATTCGGAGTTTTCGGACGTGCCATTCGAGCGTGGTGTGGTTGGGATGGCACGCTCTGCCGACCCGAATTCCGCCAACTCCCAGTTCTTCATAATGTTTGCAAGCGCACCTCACCTCACCGGTCAATATACCGTGATTGGGAAAGTGATTAGCGGGCAGGAAGTGGTCGACGGCATTAAGAAGGGAAGTCCTTCGGCCAACGGAAGCGTTGCCGACCCGGATTACATCAAGCAAGCCACCATCAGGTAGGGGACTTCACCGCCATGACTGCACAGCTCGGTTCCCGCACCCATGGCGTTTTCAATGCCGGCCGCAATGCATTGGAACGGCTTTTTTTCATTGCCGTGCTGGCTGCGAGCGTGGCAAGTGCGGCCACGGCCATGCCTCAGGCTAGCTGGCTGGTCGAATGGCCCGACACCGACTTTTCCATCGCGTCGGTCGAGTTTTCGGAGATCATGTCAGGCGGCGTTCCGAAGGACGGCATCCCTTCAATCTCCGGCCCGACATTTGTCGATGCGTCCGACGCGGACATGCTGCCCGAGCGCGAGCCGGTGATGACGCTTGAAATTCCGGGAGAGCGTCCACGCGCCTATCCCGTCAGGTATTTGCTCTGGCACGAGATCGTGAATGATCTGGTGGGACAAACGCCAGTTGCCGTGACTTACTGTCCCTTGTGCAATTCAGGCGTCGTCTTTGATCGTCGCCTGGACGACAAAACGCTGACCTTTGGCGTTTCCGGAAAGCTTCGACATTCTGACATGGTGATGTATGACCGCGAGACCGAGAGCTGGTGGCAGCAGTCCACCGGTGAGGCAATTGTCGGCGAGTTGACGGGAGACACTCTTGTGCCGCTCGCCGGTTGGACTGAAAGCTGGAGGGAATTTCAGAAACGGAATCCAGACGGGTTGGTAATGGAAGCCCCGGACCATCCGAGACGATATGGCGCCAATCCCTATGTGGGGTACGACACTTCGAACTGGCCGTTTCTGTTCACTGGGAGTGCGCCACCTCATGGCCTTGCGCCGCTGGCCAGAGTTGTAAGGGTAGGGGACTTTGCCTGGCCGCTTGCGAGGCTGCGTCGGGAAGGCGTCATCAGTGAACACGGCGTGCAATTGACATGGAGCGCGGGTCAGGCATCGGCTGTCGATGCAAGGACAATTGCCGACAGCCGTGATGTCGGCACCGTGCGCGTCAAGGACATTGCCACGGGCGAAGACCTGCCGCATGACCTGCTGTTCGCGTTTGCCTATGACGCGCTGTTTCCCGAAGGGAAGTGGGCGCTTTGAGGCGCGGATTCCAAT
>JAPOOS010000195.1 GCA_026713305.1 Paracoccaceae bacterium | reverse complement strand
TCAGAATCAACCGGGATCTTCGGGGAATTGTTTTGAAGCCGGACGGCGGAAACATCCATCTGCTGCTGTGGGTGGACTCCCACGACGAGGCATATGAATGGGCAGTCCGGTCGAAGGCGCGGGTGCATCCCGACACCGGCGCGCTTCAGGTTTACCCAATCGAGAGCCGCATCGCGCGGACACCTTCGATTGAAGCAACTCCCGAGACGCCTGCGTTGTTCCGCAACTACTCGGACCGCAAGCTGTGCCGGATTGGGGTGCCTGCCGACCTGCTGCCGACCGTCAGGTCGATTCGCAGCGAGGCCGAGTTGCGGAACTGCAAGGACACCCTTCCCGGCGATGCCATGGAATCCCTCGAGCTGCTGGAGGCGGGTTGCCAATACGATGAAATTGTCAGGGAACTGGAAAGATCCGGCACAGGCAAGGGTTTCAAGTCCAATGACTTTGCAGGTTCGCTCAAAACGGGTCACAGCAAGCGCAAGTACTGGGTGGTCGACAACGAGGACGAACTCCAGCGGATGCTGGATTCGCCCCTGGAAAAGTGGCGGGGGTTTCTTCACCCCACGCAAAGAAACCTGGTCGAGCGCGACTGGAACGGGCCGGTTCGCGTCCTTGGAGGCCCTGGCACCGGCAAGACCGTCGCGGCCATGCATCGGGCGCGCTGGCTGGCCCGGAACTGGCTTCGGCACGACAATGAAAGAATCCTGTTCACGACCTACACCACCAACCTGGCGGCAGACATCGAGAGCAGTCTCAAGTCGTTCTGCGATTCCTCGACCCTGCAAAGGATCGAAGTGACGAATGTGGACCGCTGGGTCTACAGGTTTTTGCGCAGCTGCGGCGAAACGCGGAGAATCAAGTATTTCAGCGGTGAAGAAAGCGAGGAGCATTGGCGAAACGCCCGGCTTGAACTCCCGACAGGCGAATTCGACCGCCATTTCCTGCAGAGCGAATGGCAGGAAGTTGTACAGGCGAACGGCATTTCCAGGCGAAGGGAATATCTGAAGGTGTCACGGCGCGGACGAGGCACTCCCCTCAACCGCGTGAAGCGAGCCCGGCTTTGGAGGGCGTTCGACGCGTACCGGGCAATGCTTGACGAAGAGGGTTTCATCGAACCGGCCGATGCATTCAATCTGGCGGCCGAACTGATGGAGGAAAGGAGGCCACGCCATCCGATATGTCGAGCCGTCATTGTGGACGAAGCGCAGGACATGGGAATGGCCGCCTTTCGAATGCTGCGCAAACTGGCCCCGCAAGGCGACGACGGATCCGATGTCAACAGCATGTTCATCGTCGGCGACGCACATCAGCGAATCTACGGCAGCAAGTTGGTGCTCGGCCATTGCGGCGTCAACATCATCGGACGCGGGCGAAAGCTCAAGGTGAACTACCGTACGTCCGAAGAAATCCGAGCGTGGGGAACCAAGCTGATATCCGGTGTCGAGGTCGAGGATTTGGATGGCGCCGCCGACGATGTAAGGGGTTACCGCAGCCTCTTTCACGGTCCGAAGCCAAAAGTGGTTTGCACCGCAGACCGCGCAGAGGAAATCGACACGCTGGTTGCCTGGATCAACGGTCTCAGATCCGGCCCGGACAAGTTGCCGAGCAACTCGATCTGTGTCATTGCCCGAACCGGGAAGGTCCTGAAGGAATTCAGGTCCGAACTGGTCAGGCGAGGAATTGATGTCTGGGCAATCAAGCGAAGAGAGGCCGACGATTCTCGAAGGCCTGGCGTTCGGCTGGCGACAATGCATCGCGCCAAGGGTCTTGAGTTCATGGCGGTTGCGATCGTGGCGTTGAACAGGCACGAAGTCCCCAATTCATGGCTGCTCGAAAGAGCTCCCGACAAGGTGGCCCGCGAAGAGATTCGGGACAACGAACGCCGATTGATCTTTGTTGCGGCGACCAGAGCCAAGAAGGAACTTCTCGTGACTTCCTCGGGCAGTCCTTCGGAAATTCTTGCGCACCTGCGTTGAAGCTGTCCGTCCTGGCAGACCGTCGCGCCTGCCTTGCTGATGGAATCCCGACGCTGCCGTGCCTTCGGCGCTTTCCCGATCTGTGCCTGGAAGGCGTCTTGACGGCCCTTCATTGACAGAATTCGCATGATGAAACCAAGCTCGCCCGGAATGCCCAGGCAAGAGAGTGCGGTAGGGATTCTCGCCCTTGGAAGTTCAGGAGTTTCCGCCGGACTCCTTCAGGAGTTTTCGCGGTTCTTGATCGGAGCCCACAGTCGCTTGTTGGAAAGATAGAGGAGCACCGACAGCAGCAGCAGCAGCGCAACGCTCGTGAAGCCGGTCCGCTTTCTTGCCATCATCTTCGGTTCCGCCGCCCAGGCCAGGAAGGCCGTAACGTCCATCGCCATGTCGTGCGTCGTGTTCGGAGATCCGTCCGCGTACTCGACCAGACCGTCGGAAAGCGGAGGCGCCATGGAAAGCCATCCCCCGGAAAAGGCTGTGTTGGCGTAGAGCAGGGTGCCGGCTTCCTCCCTTTCCTCGCCGGTGTATCCGTCAAGCAGCGACACGAGGTATTCCGGGCCGCCCGCGCCGCGGAAGAACTGGGTCAGACCCGTGCCGCCCGGTCCGTGGAATCCCGCCCTTGCCTTGGTCATCAGCGACAGATCCGGCGCGTCCACGGTATCATTCGCCGGAAAGTGATCCGATGGTGTCGCCGGCCGAAAGTCGTCGAGTTCGGAATCGTAGATTTCAAATCCGCTGGCGAACGCCTTGACGGCATTTTCGCTCAGCCCGACGCCTCCCTCGTCGCCGAGAGTTCGGAAGGGCACGAATTTCAGTCCGTGACAGGCGGCGCATACCTCCTGGTAGACCACGAGGCCGCGTTGCAGCTGTTTTTCGTCAAACTTTCCGAATGGCCCCTCGAAGGAGAATGCGACATCTTCGATGTGCACCTTGGGTCCGGCCGCATGACCGCTGCCGGCAATTGCCAACAACAGCACCGACAAGATGACAACCTGCATGTGGGCCATAAATCGTTCCATTGTGCGACTACTCGGATACTGAAGCGGAGTCCTTCGCCGCCGGGTAATGGGCTCGGAAGTCCTCCTCGATGGTCTTGGGCTGCTTGAGAGGCTTCTCAAGCACGCCAAGAAGCGGCATTACAACGAGGAAGAACATGAACCAGTAGGAGGCCCCGATCAGCGAGATTATTGCGTAGATGCCCTCCGCCGGGCGGCTTCCTGCCCACATCAGCACGACAAAGTCCAGGACCAGCAACGCAAACCACCATTTGAACATCGGCCGGTAGCGTCCCGAACGGACATAGGATGTGTCGAGCCACGGCAACAGAATCAGCACAAAAATGGAACCGAACATTGCCATCACGCCGAAGAACTTGGCATCGATGATGCCGCCGGTGACGAAACCCGCAAGCTGGACGATCCAGACATCGGCGGTGAATGCCCTCAAAATGGCGTAGAACGGGAGGAAATACCATTCCGGCACGATATGCTCCGGCGTCGCCAGCGCGTTGGCTTCAATGTAGTTGTCGGGATGGCCGAAATAGTTCGGCATGAAACCGACAATGGCGAAGAACACGGCGAGAATCACTGCCAGCGCAAAGAGGTCCTTGATCACGAAGTACGGCCAGAAGGGCACTGTGTCCCGGTCGGCTTCGTCTCTGGATGTTCGGCGGACTTCCACGCCGGCCGGATTGCTGTTGCCCGTCGTGTGAAACGCCCAGATGTGCACGACGACCAGGCCGGCTATGACGAACGGGAGCAGGTAGTGCAGCGAGAAGAACCTGTTCAACGTGGCGTTGTCCACCGCCGGACCGCCGAGCAGCCAGGTCTGCAGCGATTCGCCAACACCCGGAATTGCTCCGAACAGGCCGGTAATCACGGTTGCCGCCCAAAACGACATTTGCCCCCAAGGCAGGACGTACCCCATGAAGGCCGTGGCCATCATGAGCACGTAGATCAGCATGCCGATTATCCAGGTGATTTCGCGGGGTTCCTTGTAGGAACCGTAGTAGATGCCGCGAAACAGATGGCAGTAGGCTGCCAGAAAGAACAGCGACGCGCCGTTGGTGTGCAGGTATCGCATCGCCCATCCTGCATTTACGTTGCGCATGATGTGTTCGACGCTGGCAAACGCCAGGTCGGCATGCGGCGTGTAGTGCATCGCCAGCACGATGCCGGTGATGATCTGATGCAGGAGGCAAAAGGTCAGCACAACTCCCCAGATCCACATCCAGTTCAGGTTGCGGGGGGTAGGGATCATCAGAGTATCGTAGATCAGTCCACCGATCGGAAGCCTTCGATGCAACCACCGCTCGAATCCCGTCCCGGGTTCGTAGTGGTCGTGTGGAATGCCCGACATTCGTATCTCCCCTAACCGAGCTTGATCGTGGATTCGTCAATGAAGGCTGCCACCGGCACCTCCATGTTCTCCGGCGCCGGCCCTCTGCGAATGCGGCCGGAAGTGTCGTAGTGGGAACCATGGCAGGGGCAGAACCATCCACCGTAGTCGCCCGCCTCGTCTCCGAGTGGCACACAACCCAGATGGCTGCAAACGCCCACCATCACCAGCCACGTGCCCTCTTCGTCAATGGATCGATTCTCGTCAAGGGCAATGGCGTCACTGTCAATGTTTCCGTTGCGGGCCAGAGTGTCGATGAGCTGGTCCATCGCAACGGCGCGGGCCGCCTCGATCTCGACATCCGTCCGCCGACGGATGAACACCGGCTTGCCACGCCACTTGACCGTGATCTGGGTTCCGGGCTCCACGCCGGAAACATCGACCTCGATGGACGACAGCGCCTGAACGTCGGCGCTGGGATTCATCTGGTCGACGAGCGGCCAGATCGCTGCCCCGCCGGCGACCACCCCAGTGCTCGCCGTGGCATAATGGATGAAGTCGCGACGTGTGCCCTCGACATGGTTCACTTCGGACAAATCACTACCTCCCGCAAGGAATCCCGTGCTCTTGACGCCAACATGAAGTCCCGACCCGGACAGGCGAAGCCCGCAGGCGCCGCCTGTGAATTCTTCCCATGACCGCCTGTCCAGCGTTGGGATTTGGCACTCTGGGCATCTCCACCGAAAAGCCCGTTTCGGCATCTTGCCGTTCATTAGCGCAAATCGCCGCGAATTCGCAACCACTGGCATTGAAGAAAGTTCCGGAAGTTCAGGGCATAGTTCGCGCGCATCGACGGCGACTCACAGTCGGAGTTTTCGAGATTCCCAAAGTTCCGGGGCCTGCAATCGGCGAAGGATCGCCTCCAGAGGCCAATTCCGCACCAAAAAACCGGAAAATGGGACAGGATTTATCAAAGATTTGTGAGATACAGGTTGAACATGTGCGCTGCAACAAAGTGTGAATTCAGAACTGTTGATTCTCGAATTGTCATACCTATACTGACTGCGAGCGGCGGCAGCCAAATGTTTGGGGTTTGACATGGAGTCCTTGGCGCTTGGCACCACAAAGGAAGTCGAGCGCAAGGAAGGCGCCGCCGCCACTACTCCCCGCAGCAGTCACCGGGTCTTCCGAAGGGAGGCCCGCTTCGGATTTTCGGAAGGCGCCGCCTCCGTTTGTCAGCGTTTGGCGTGCCGTCAACCCCGCCCCAACGGTTCTCGATGACCAACCATCTGTACGATGCGCTGTCGGCTTCGCTAGCGGGAGCGCCGGATGCGCCCCTGATTGCAGGCAGTCCAGCCGGAATGTCTTCCTACAGGGAATTCTTTGCCTCGGTCGGCCGTTTGGCCGACGGGTTGCAGGCGCGCGGCTTGGCGCCCGGAGACAAGATTGCGGCAATCGCTCCAAAGTCGGTCGAGTTTTTTCACCTGTACCTGGCGGCATTGGCCAGCGGCGCCGTGTTCATGCCGATCAATCCGGACAGCACGCGCCTCGAACTGCAGCATGTTCTGGAGGATGCGCGTCCTGAATTCGCGGCGATTGGGCAGGACCGATTCGGCGAGCTTTGCGGCCTGTGCAGGGGAATCGGCTTGAGCAGGATTCTGACGTTCGGGGGAGGCGAATCGAATTCGCTTGGGCGCCTTGGTTCCGGCGCGGCAGTTTCCCGGCCGGTCGTTGAGCGAACTTCGGAGGACGTCGCGGCCTTGCTCTACACTTCCGGAACGACCGGGAAGCCGAAGGGAGTCGTGCTGTCGCATGGAGCGCTGCGCTCGAACTCGCAGGCACTCTGCGAGATTTGGGGATTCAAGGCAAGCGACATCCTGATACACGCTTTGCCGGTGTTCCATACGCACGGGTTGTTCGTAGCAACGAACGTTGCGCTGATGGCCGGCGCCAGCATGCACGTTCTCGAAACATTTTCGGTTCAGGGAGTGATCAACGCCATCCCGAAGGCGACTGCCTTCATGGGAGTGCCCGCGATGTACACCCGCCTTCTTGGCCATCCCGATCTTTCGCCGCGCCTGGCGGCCGGCTTTCGGCTGTTCATTTCCGGGTCGGCTCCCCTGCTCGAGGCAACCCATCGGCAGTGGGAGTTTCGCACGGGCCACAAAATTCTTGAACGCTATGGAATGACCGAAGCCAACATGATCACAACGAATCCCCTTGACGGCGACTGCATCCCGGGAACCGTCGGAACGCCTCTGCCGGGAGTGAAGGCCAGGATTTGCGATGCCGCTAGTGGAGCCGAAGTCGAACCGGGCGAGATTGGCATGCTGGAGATCAAGAGCCCCGGGTTGTTTCTGGGCTACCACGGCTCCGAAGAACTGACACGTCGCTCATATCGCGACGACGGCTACTTCATCACCGGCGACCTCGCCCGGCAAAACGGCAAGGGACACTTCGTGATCGAGGGGCGCGCCGATGACCTTGTCAATTCCGGTGGCTTCAACGTGTATCCAAAGGAGGTGGAAGCGGCGATTGATCGGGTTGCCGGGGTGGTTGAGAGCGCCGTCATTGGCGTGCCCCACCCGGTGTTCGGACAGGGTGTGGTTGCAGTGGTTGAGTGCAAATGCGTCGGCGAGGAATTGAGATCTGCAATATTCGCCGAAGTCGAGAAGAACCTGACCAGCTACAAGCGTCCGAAGCTCGTCCTGCTGAGAACCGAACTTCCCAGAAACGCACTGGGAAAGGTCCAGAAATCAGTCCTGCGCAAGGAGTGTCGCGAAGTCTTCGAAGAGAATTCCTCGACCGGCGCGTGACTGCCCAAAGTCTGGAATGGCCAGGTTCAAGCTGCCGATTCGCTGATTCGGCATGCGTGGGCTTCCCCTTCGGAGTGCGAGCCGTCCTGCGGAGAGGGTTTCAGGCATCGCAGTGCATGGTGTTCTTCGGGCGCGCCATTCCCCAGTCGCCGGCACAGCGTGTCGTCCAGTTTCAGTGCCGATTCTTGGCGAAGTACGCCACGGGGAGTGTCTCGTCCGCATGCTCTTGAATTTGTGAGGCCGGCCTGTCTCCGCTTGAACGGAACGTACAGAACAGGCCGTTGTTGAGAAACTGCAGCCCAATGTGTGAACCGTCGTCACGTTTCCGGACGGCGCGAAGGTTGCCGTTTTTCAGGAGAACAAGACGACCGTGACGCATGTGGGGGTTGTTGTGTCCAATGAAACGCAGAGGCGCGTCTCTTGATTCGGAGTCCAAGGAATGCCCCTCAACTGAAGCCAGTTCGGAGATGCGTTCGTCGTACGCGGAGTCGCCGTTCAATTGAAGGCTCGTTTGTTTTCCAAGTTGTCGCCGAGATGCGAACATGGACGCAGCGGAAGATTGGCATTGAATTTGCAATCGGCAAGATGGGCACGCCTCGGCAATTGGCGAGGGACCCGATTCACTGCATTGCAGAGGCAATTGTGCCGTTCAACGTCATTGGATGGCAAGTGATGCAGCCATCAGGCCAGCAAGGCTGGCTCGGCCGGGATCCTGTCCTGCCGGAGTTCCCGCTTCAGAGTTGTGCCGGCAAGTCGGCGGCGGTCGTGTCCGGCGATTCGCACTTGGAGGATTTCGCCGGGAATTTGCGGTTCATCGAGCTGAACCTCGGCGTATTGTCCGTTTCGGGCGGTCGAGGATGATTCAGCCAGCACCGAGTGGATCGTGCCCAACTGGCGGTCAAGGTAGGATTCAACCCGGCGGCTGCCGGAGCGGCGGAGCCGTGCCGCGCGCTCTCGAACGAGCGGCGGAGGAACCTGCGGCATGCGGGCAGCGGGCGTGCCCGGCCGGGGGCTGAAGGGGAACACATGCAGCCACGTCAGTTCGCATTCCTCAACGATGCTCAGGGAATTCTCGAACATGGTCTCGCTCTCGGTCGGGAAGCCCGCGATCAAGTCGGCGCCGAACACGACATCGGGACGCACCGACCTGAGCCGCCGGCAGGTCTCAATGACATCCTCGCGCAAATGCCGCCGCTTCATGCGCTTGAGAATCATGTCGTCTCCCGCTTGCAGGGAAAGATGCAGATGCGGCATGACTCTTTCATGCGACGCAAACGCCGCGATGAACTCCTCGTCAATCTCCGCCGGATCGATCGAAGACAGCCGCAGGCGTGGCAGTTCTGGGACCAATGTGGCGATTCGGTGGACAAGATTGCCGAACCCTGGCTTTCCAGGCAGGTCCGAACCCCAGCTGGTCAGGTCAACGCCGGTCAGAACAATTTCCTTGTAGCCGTTCCGCACCAGCATCTTCACCTGGTCCACCACCTGCCCCGCCGGCGCCGATCTCGAGTTTCCTCGACCGTAGGGAATGATGCAGAAAGTGCAGCGATGATCACAGCCGTCCTGAACACGAACGAATGCGCAGGCCCGGTTTCCGAATCCGGCAATGAGATGCCGGGACAGGGACTCGGCCTCCATGACGTCTTCAACAACGATGCTGGGTCCGGAATCGAATTCAGGGGTCAGGCGCGACAGTTTTCTCCACGCGCCGGGCTGCAGCTTGCTGCTGTTGCCAAGCACAATGTCCACGCCTTCGATTCCGGCGAACTCATCGGGTTCGATCTGCGCAGCGCAGCCCGTGACAATGATGCGCCTGTCCGGATATCGGCGTCGGCACCGCCTGACCGCCTGCCTGGACTTGCGAGCGGCCTCGGTTGTAACTGCGCAGGTGTTGACGATCACGATGTTTTCCATGTCTTCGCCAAGCGCGAGTTCGCGCATGGCTTCCGACTCGAATGCATTGAGCCGGCAACCCAGCGTTTCGGTATGTATTCGAGAATCACCCATTGATCTCGCTCGAAAAGCCAGTCGTCAATTCACCGTCGAACACATGCGTCGTCGGACCGCTGAGCCAAACTCCCTGGTCGGTCCAGTCCACTTCCAACGTCCCGCCATCGGCGACCACTTCAACCCTTTTGTCGACCAGGCCGAGGCGAGCGCAGGCAACAGTCGATGCACACGCTCCTGACCCCGATGCACGGGTGATGCCCACGCCGCGTTCCCATATTCGCATGCGGATCCGCTGCCGGGACAGCGCTGCCACGAATTCGACGTTGCTGCGCTCGGGGAATATCGGGTGTCGCTCAAACTTCGGTCCCAGATCTTCGACATTGGTGACTTCAGGGTCGTTCACGACAAACACACAATGAGGGTTTCCCATTCCCACGGCCGCCGGATTGCCTGCAATGGGGAGCTCAAGCGTTTCGGCTTCGTAGGCCAAAGGGATTTGTCGCCAGTCAAGCAGCGGGACGCCCATGTTCACTGAGACACGGCCATCGCCAAGTCGAAGGCATTGCAGCAATCCGCGATCGCTGTGCAATTCGACGGAATCGGCGCCGAGCTCATTCATCAGCATCCAGGCAACACATCGGGTGGCATTGCCGCAAGCTGCGGACAGAGAACCATCAGCGTTGAAAAACTTCAAGCGCAGCGGTTGGCTTCCCCCACCGAAAACTTCGGCCAGCTGATCGAATCCCACACCACAATTGCGGTTGCCCAGCGCCTTGGCCATCGCCTCCGTAACCCTGGGCTTCCGATGCCTGGAATCGATGATCACGAAATCGTTGCCCAAACCGTGCATCTTCCTGAAGCGAAGGTTTGCTCCTGCCGCAGTCACGTCGGCATCTCCGTGCGCCACTGGTTCATGCTGGGGCAGGCTGCCGGTAGTTCGGATGCGCGTGTCATTTCCCTGTCCGCAATCTGTTTGGTTGTCACGAGGCGGTTGAAGACATGGGGCGGCAGCTGTCCAAACAGGACTTGACTGAGCGCAGATTCGCTTTCGCCTCGACCAGCTCAACGTTCGAATGTCGGCCATGCCTTTCAAGCGGCGAGGCGCCTTGTGCGGCGCCCCGGCTCCGCTTGCGTCCGTTGATCGGATTGCCGGCTGAACGATTCGTGTTGGCGGAGGAAGTGGTGAGCCCGACAGGATTCGAACCTGTGACCCACTGATTAAAAGTCAGTTGCTCTACCAGCTGAGCTACGGGCCCATGCGACAGTGAAATCTCGGCTGCCGCGCACCAATCCGAGTCATTGTCTCTAGTTCCCTGCAGTACCGAGGTCAAGCCGCAATGAATGGGGTGTTGCGAGTTTCGTCATGGATGGTGCAAGATTGCCAGCCTGGAGACCTACCCCGATTCTGGACAAGCAGGAGGATGTTGTTGTTGGGAGGGATTCCAATTCCCCAAAGAACATGATGCGATGGGAAAAACCAAATGAAATGATCCCTCCCATGAATGAAATGTCCATCACAGCTCCGTTCGTTTGTTCCGACGACTTCGCCATCCTCTTCGAACAACGGCAACGCCATCACCTGATCCCCAGCGAGCGCAAGCGCTTCCGCCAGGGAAAGCTGTCGCTCGGTGAATGCATGTTCATCATGGCCCTTTTCCATTGCTCTCCCTACAGCTGGAGTGCATCATTGCGCTTGACCGCATCTGAAACCGGTCTACCGGCAGAGGTCGTCGCTACCGGCGCCTGTGG
>JAPOOS010000318.1 GCA_026713305.1 Paracoccaceae bacterium | reverse complement strand
TTTCGCGCCTTCGAGGGGGGACGGAAGTTCCTGGCAGCCAGGCAGAACTACCACCTCACAACTGGCGACACCAATCTCTACAAGTGCTTCGTCGAAAAGTCCTTCGTGCTGGTTAAGCACAGCGGTCGTGTTGGCCTCCTGCATCCCGACGGGCATTTTGCAGGTACCATGGATACCAACTTGCGCCGGGAGGCCTATCGCAGGCTGACCCATCACTTCCAGTTCAGGAACACGCTGAATTCGCGGATGTTTGCCGGCATTGACTCCAGGAACGAATACAGCGTCAACATCTACCGCGGGCATGGAAAGAATCCTTGCTTCAAGACAATCCACAACCTGTTCCTGCCCGAAACGGTCGATGCATGCTTTGCGCATGACGGCATCGGCGACGAGGTGCCGGGCATCAAGGACGCCAACGACGACTGGGAGCTGCGCGGCCATGCCGACCGCATCGTCGAAGTCAACTCGGACACGCTGAAAGCGTTTGCCGCCGTCATGGAGGGACCGGACTGCGCCGAAGCGGAATGCACGCGCATGCCGGCGCCGCATTCGCGGCAGGTCATGACGGTGCTCGAGAAGTTCGGCCGTCTGCCGACACGCCTGTCGAACAGCGTCGAGAGCTACTCGGTCCGCAACATGTGGCACGAAACTGGAGACCAGCATGCCGGCATCATCCGAAAGGACCCGGGTTTTCGTGACAGGCCCGAGGAACTCGTGCTCACCGGTCCCAACTTCTATGTGGGCAACCCGCTCTTTCAGTCGCCTGGCGGTCGCACGCGTGCCGACAACGAGACCATCCATCTCGAACATTTGCCCGAAGAACAACTGCCGAAGTCAGTATACACGCCCAACCTCGACATTCAGGAATACCGGAACGAGCTGCCGTCCGTGCCCTGGGACAAGCGCAGCAAGCACTCCGACCACTACCGAGTGTTCTTGAGAAAGAGGGTGCATCCAACCAATGAACGCACGCTGATCGCGGCATTGTATCCACCGGAAATCGCGCATGTGGATGCAATCGAGAGTGCCGCGTTCGCCTGTGACAAGGACCTCCTGACAGCAGCGGCGCTGTGGATGTCGCTGCCTCTCGACTTTGTCACTAAAGTGTCTGGCAAAACAGCCGTAAGGAAAAGCGCCCTCGATCCGCTGCCCTGGGTTGAACTTCCGGACGCGGCGCTCCTGCGCGTGCTGCAGCTGAACTGCCTCACAACTTCTTACAGCGAACTCTGGAACCGCAACGCTCCCAGCCTTGCCGCCGCCCCGTGGGCTTCGAACGATCCCCGCCTGCCGACAATTGAATGCGGCAACTGGACATGCAGTTCCGGACTGCGCCTCGACTTTGCCAGGCGCCAAGCTGCGCTGGAGATCGACGTCCTCGTCGCCATGGCCCTCGGCCTTGCGCTCGAAGAACTCATCCAGGTCTATCGTTCGATGTTCCCTGTGCTGGAAGGCTACGACCGCGACACATGGTACGACAGGAACGGACGCATCGTATGGACCCGCAAGAACCTGAGAACAGTGGGCCTGGCCACCAGGCAGGAATGGAACCAATTGCGCGGCATGAAGGAGGGGACGGTTGAGCGCAGTTTCACGGACAGTTCCCTGCCTTCAGGGCCCGTGGAGCGAACAATCACCTACGAAGCGCCGTTCACGCTGCCCGACAGGGTCAAGGACTACCGGCAGGCATGGGATTCATTCGTCCTAATGAACAGGATGCCTCAACTCCCAAAGCACTCTCCGTCAAGACCGAGAATGCACCAAATCAAGCGCCTTGCTTCCAGCGCGTATGGCCAGGATGTCGAAACCACGTCCACAAGCCAGAAGCAGAGGCGAACGTTGACCACAATGATGACACCAAACTGAGGATCTGACTCATTCTTCCCTCAATCCTTGCAAGACAGGTCGAGAGCGGTCTGGCCGATCACCTGCAACAATCCTTCGCTTCATCGTCGCCGCTGTTCCGGTCGACCGTCAAGAATTTCGTGCAGGAGCGCAGCAACCTCATCAGAGGTCCCTACCTCTCATTGGACATGCCCTTTCGCCTTGGCGAATCCGAAGGAGAGTTCTTCCCTGACATCCCGTTGGGATTTCAGCGCTACCGGCATCAGGAAAGGGCCTTCCAACGCATTGCGGGCAACCCGCCTCGATCCACGATAATCGCAACCGGAACGGGGTCGGGAAAGACGGAGTGCTTTTCATGGCCCATTCTCGACCATCTCCACCGGAACAGAACGGGCCAGGGAATCGTGGCCATCCTCATCTATCCGATGAATGCGCTGGCGGAAGACCAGGCGCGTCGGCTTGCATCGGTCATCTGGAAGACACCGGGACTAAAGGGACGCACCAGGGTCGGCCTCTATGTGCACGGCGAACCTAAGGGCGCCACAACAACCATGACTGACGAGAAAGTCATCACCAATCGCGACGAGATGCGCAGAAGCCCGCCCGACATTCTGATCACCAACTACAAGATGCTCGATTACCTGCTGGTTCGTCCCAGAGACAAGAACCTGTTTGCCAAGAGCCACCCGAAAACGCTCCGATTCCTGATCGTGGACGAATTGCACACCTTCGATGGCGCGCAGGGAACCGACCTTGCATGTTTGATACGAAGGCTGAAGGCCAGACTCGGCAGCCCTCCGGGCCATCTCTGCTGCGTCGGCACGTCGGCCACTCTTGGGGAGGGCAGTTCGGAGAGAATTCGGAACTACGCCAGCCAGGTGTTCGGAGAGGAATTCGACAGTGATGCCGTTGTCAGCGAGGACAGAATCTCGGTCAACGAATACCTGTCGGACAAGGACATTACCGAAACCAACATTCCCAAGCCGTCCGAGCTGGAGATTGCGCTCGAAGAGGAACGCCACCCATCGTCACTGATTGGGAGGCTCCATTCGCTTTGGTTCGGGCAGGAACACGCTCGGGACGTGATGGATGCGAAATGGCGGGTCGGTCTGTCTTCGCTGCTGCAAGGCCATGTCTTCTTCCACACCTTGCTACGCGCCAACCAGGGCAAGCCGACATCGTATGCCGACATCTGCGACGGCTTGAGCAGAGTGTCCTACCTCAGCAGGTTTCAAGCCCGGGAACTGGAACTGCTGATTGGCTCGATGGCAGCGCTGATTTCGCATGCCCGCCTGCAGCCGGAAGCCACCGTTGGCGGAAATGGATCTGGTTTGCGTCCATTGATGAACCTGCGTGTGCAGCTCTGGCTGCGGGAACTTAGACGCATGGTCGCATCGGTGTGCGAATCTCCCGAACTGCGATACCACGATGATCTTTCAGGAAGAGACACGCCGCATCTGCCGACAATCCACTGCAGGGAATGCGGGGAAAGTGGTTGGGCCTGCGTACAGCGTGTCGGCCGAAATCGGCTCGGCCAGTCGGCAAGCGAGATCTATCGAGAGTTCTTTGCAAGCAACAGCCCGACACTCAGGTTCCTCCTGGGTTCGCCGCCTCCGGATGCAGAGCAGTCATCGGACAAAGTAAGCGTGTGCACGAAATGTCTGACGCACGCCCCTGAGGCTGGCGGCAACCCAAGTTGCGCTTCGTGCGGCGACGAAGATCGTGTTGTGGCCTATCTCTATTGCCCCCAGAGATTTGAAAAGGGGCAGACGCGGGTAAACAAGGACTGTCCCTACTGCGGCAACAGTGAAGGCATTCACATTGTCGGCGTTCGGTCGACAACGATGCTTGGCGCTGCGCAGGCAGTCCTGTTTGGTTCGGCGTTCAACGACGATCCCAAGCTGCTGGCATTTTCGGATTCCGTCCAGGACGCGGCGCTGCGGGCTGGATTCTTTGAAGCACGCAGTTTCACAAACGTTTTCCGGTCCGCTCTGCGCAGGAGCGTGGCCGAGCAAGGCAGCGACCGGACCATGGAGGAACTGCTCAAGCAGTTTCCTGCAAGCCTGCGCGCCGACGGAGACGCGCACTTTGTTGCGACATACATTCCTCACGACCTGCAATGGAGGCATGATTTCACCAAACTGCTCGAAGAAGGAAAGCTCGCACCGGACTCCTTTCTTCCGAGGGTCCTTGAAACGAGGTGCAGGTTTGAGGCCTTTGCCGAACTGACCTTCAGATCGCAATACACCCACGCGCTCGAGACTCTTGGGTTGATCTGTGTGCATCCCGACATAAAGGCCATCGAAAGCGCTGCCAGAGAACTCGGAAGCTTTGCGCGTGACAAGCTGGGCGACAGCTTTGCCCAGCGTTCCGAAAGCGATTGGTTCGCATTCTTGCTGGGTCTGATGGACGGAATGCGCAAGCGCGGCGCCGTGCTGTCTGAACCGGCCCATGGGTTTCTCAGGAGCAAGGCCAATTGGTATGCCTATCTCAAGTCGCATAAGTTGTGGTACACATTGCCAAGACTGGCGCCCGGCGCACCCAAGCCAAAGTTTCCGGCCAACAGGAGAAGGAAGGAATTCGACAGCATTGCCGACCGGAAGGCGTCGAAGAACTGGTATGCCGCCTGGGCCAACAAGCATTTCTGGGATCACGGATCGTTTGCGCCAGGCAGCTATCGGGACTTGTACACGCTCGCGTTCAAGGCGCTCGAACAGCATGGTCTTGTGCAAAGGCACGTCATTCTCGAGCATGCACGGGAATTTGCGTGGGGCTTGCATCCTGCCAAACTGCATGTGACCGGCAGCACGCGGCAGGTTCAGTGCAATGCCTGCAACCTGTCGCATTCAGCGCCGGAAGCCAACGCACAGGTCTGGCAGGGCATGCACTGCCCTCGTTATTCCTGCAACGGAAAGTTCCGGCTGTCTGCCCGGCCTTCCAGCAAGTCCAGCGTCAACTTGACCTATGGTGGCGACCGCATCAGGCGGGTGATTGCACGAGAGCATACGGGGCTGCTGACAAGCGACAGGAGGGCGGAAATCGAGCAGGGATTCATGAAGGATGTGCAGCACGCCTGGGACCCCAACCTGCTTTCGGCAACTTCCACGCTGGAACTGGGCATAGACATCGGCGACCTGTCCTCTCTGATTCTATGCTCGGTGCCGCCACGTCCGTCGAACTACATCCAGCGCATCGGCAGAAGTGGCCGCCGCGACGGCAACTCCTTGAACATCACGGTAGCCGCAGGACGGGCGCACGACCTCTATTTCTGGGAGGATCCGATGGAGATGCTTTCCGGCGCTGT
>JAPOOS010000218.1 GCA_026713305.1 Paracoccaceae bacterium | reverse complement strand
CCGAGCAGTTTGCGACCGAGAGGGCGACTTCCTGGACTTGATTGCCACCGCCAAGTCCTCAAAGGCCAAACCCTTGGCACGGGCCCTGCGCTCGGCGCACCGGCACTTCAGGCTTGTCGACCATAGAGTTCCGAGCGGCCTGTCAGGACATCGTGTCTCCCAAGGGCAAATGGCCGAGGCAGCGCTGGATGCTGATTGAATCGGCCCGGACACGCGCCCCGTCGGGCGGTAGGCCACTGCACTGAGACCTGCCGGCTACCGCCGGCGATGCCGATGCGGCGAGTGGCGACTCGCTGCGACCGATGCCTGGAAGAGTTCATTTCGGCATGCAGGCTGGCCACAACAGTCATATACTGGCAGTAGAGGCTGCATGCTGGCAGTAGCGAAACTGGACCCAGGCTTGTGCGGCCAGACAACTTGGTTCAAGAACAAATGGCAGGGCATTTCCAGATGCGAGACTTTCAGCTACCCGGTCGGTCGGCGGTGTTCGCCAGCAATGGAATGTGCGCGACATCGCATCCCTTGGCAGCTCGCTCGGCAGTACGCATTCTCGAGGACGGCGGGAACGCCGTCGATGCGGCCATTGCCGCAGCCGTGCTGCTTGGCATCTGCGAGCCTCAGTCCACGGGAATGGGCGGCGATTGCTTCGCACTGGTCAAGCTTCCCAACGACGGCAGGATCATTGGACTGAATGGGTCGGGGCGGGCGCCGGCCAAAGCATGCGCGGACAATCTTCGCGACCGGGGACACAGGATCATCGAGGAGTTTGGCGTGGACGCAATAACCGTGCCAGGAGCCATCGACGCATTTTGCCGTCTGTCCGAGGATTACGGCCGCCTGTCGTTGGGACAAGTCTTGCAACCTGCCATTCATTATGCCGAAGAAGGTGTTCCCGTGTCTCCCAGAGTCGCACGCGATTGGCCGGCCGCCTCGGAAAAGTTGCGCGGCAGCGCTCGAAAGCACTATCTCCTCGACGGCAAGGCGCCCGTTGCGGGCGACACGGTGCGCTTCCCTGGACAGGCTGAGGTTTTGCGGAGGGTGGCCAGAAACGGAAGAGACGGCTTCTACATGGGCGAAGTCGCAGAAGACATGATCGCTAGTTTGCAGGCGCTTGGCGGGCTCCACACTGTTGAAGACTTTGCCACGACCCGCTGCGAATACACCGAACCAATATCGGCGAACTACAGGGGGATTGACCTCGTCGAGCATCCTCCAAACGGACAAGGCGCCGCCGCAATTGTGCTGGCCAACATCCTGGAACAGTTCAACCTGACGGCGTTGGAGCCGTTTGGCGTGGAACGCACGCACATTGAGGTTGAAGCTGCGAAGCTGGCGATCGATGCTCGCGATCGCTTCATCTCGGACCCGGAAAGCTGCGACAGACTGCCACATTTGTTGGACAAGGAAGTCGGCAAGGACCTCGCTTCATTGATCGAACACGACAAGGTCCTGGAGAAACCGCACGAGGCGACCGAAGCCATTCATCGCGACACGGTGTATCTTACAGTGGTCGATCGAGACTTGATGATGGTGTCCATGATCTACTCGATTTTCAGTGGCTTTGGATCGGGGCTGGCCTCCGAAAAGTTCGGCGTCAACTTCCACAACCGAGGCGCTGGCTTCAATCTCATTCCAGGACATCCCAACGAATTGGAAGCCGGCAAGCGCCCGATGCATACCATAATCCCTGCCATGCTTAGAGAAGGCGACCGTGTCTTCATGTCGTTCGGTGTGATGGGCGCTCACTATCAGGCCATCGGTCATGCCAGATTCCTCACCAACATGATGGACTTTGGGTTCGACCCGCAAGCGGCGCTTGACGGCCCCCGCAGCTTTCCCGAACTGGGTGAAACGCAACTCGAACGCGGCTACTCCGATGCGGTTCGCCGAGGACTGAGCGACATTGGCCACAACGTTACTACGCCTGACGCTCCTTTGGGTGGCGGTCAGGCCATCAAGATCGACCATGAACGCGGGACGCTCATTGGAGCGTCCGATCCGCGCAAGGACGGCTGTGCACTCGGATACTGACCTAGTCCCGGCCCTCGAACAAGGGTGCCATGCAAAACGCCAGCAGGTTTGATCATTGGACCCGCCACCGCACTTGCGGCATGCGCAATTCGATCGGTCCAACGAATGCAGGCCGAATGTGGATGCAGGCAGGCGGTTGGACAATGCTGGCTGCATGCCGAACGCCAGTCCTGCAAGTCGCTTCAATGCGAAGGCAGCAGCAAATGGCGATGCCGACAGAACAGGCTCAAGCGCCGCTCCGAAGGAGGTGCCCGATGAAATTCTCCGCTCGCAGCGTCAACGATGCAGGACCTCAATGGGTGCAGGAATTCCGAACTGCGAAACGCGTCTCTCCGTTGGGACCTGCCATCGGATCAATGCGCAGACGACGCAAAGGGGAATCAGGCTCGGGCCGAATTGTTGAGTTGGAATTCCAGGGAGCGCCGGCGCCATGAGCATCTCCAAGTTCATGCCCTTGCCGGATGCCATCGCCGAGTACGTGTTTGACGGCGCGTCAGTTGCGTTCGAGGGGTTTTCGCACCTTGTCCCGTTCGCCGCAGCGCATGAGACAATCAGGCAAAGGCGTCAGGGTTTGACACTTGTTCGCATGACGCCGGATCTAATCTTTGACCAAATGATCGGGATGGGCTGCGCTGATCGTGTTTTCTTTTCCTATGCAGGCAATCCGGGAGTTGGACTCTTGAGGCGCATGAGAGATGCGGTCGAAAACGCTTGGCCCAATCCGATTGAAATCCGCGAACACTCCCATGCAGCCTTTGCCAACGCCTATGTGGCCGGAGCGTCGGGACTCTCATTCATGGTGTTTCGCGGATACCGAGGCGTGGATCTTCCGAAGTTCAATCCCGACATCCGAACCGTGCGCTGCCCGTTCGGCGGCGAGGAGCTTGCGGCAGTGCGGGCCATAAACCCAGACGTGGCCATCATTCATGCACAGCGTGCCGATCATGCCGGCAACGTCTTGGTGGAAGGCATCGTGGGAATGCAGAAGGAAGCGGTCTTCGCGGCGGAAAGAACTGTCGTGACGGTTGAAGAGATTGTGGAAGACCTGAACTCGCACCCGAACGCCTGTGTGCTTCCGGGTTGGCTGCTGGATGCAGTGTGCGTTGTGCCAGGCGGCGCCCACCCTTCCTACGCTCAAGGCTACTACGGTCGTGACAACGCTGCCTACAGGGAATGGAACTCCATTTCGGCAGATCGCAAGACATTTCTGGCATGGATGAAGACGCATGTGCTCGATCAAACCCCCGATGTGTTTGCATCGCGCGTGCTGTGGCGGGAGGATGCAGCATGATGGACTACACATCCGTCGAAATGATGACGGTGGCCGCTTCCCGAGCGCTTCAAAGCAACGACATATGCTTTGCCGGCGTCGGGCCGCCATCCGAAGCATGCAACCTTGCCCGCTTGGTTCACGCACCCGGCATCACACTGATCTACGAATCAGGCGCCGTCCGTGCCAGGCCGGATGTGCTTCCCCTTTCCGTAGGCGACGGCGAACTCTGCGAAACCGCTCTCAACACAGTGTCGGTAGCCGAGATGTTCCGCTATTGGCTCCAAGGTGGGAACATTCCGATCGGGTTTCTGGGTGCCGCGCAGATCGACCGATTCGGCAACATAAACACGACAGTAGTCGGCGACTACCGGCATCCGCGGATACGACTGCCGGGAGGTGGCGGCGCTCCGGAAATTGCCGGATCTTGCGGACAGGTGTACATCATCGTCAAGCAGTCAAGGCGCGGATTTGTCAGGGAGCTTGATTTCGTCACAACCTTTGGCCATGGATCGGGAGGCAAGTCGAGACAGGAAACCGGCTTTGCAACCGCCGGACCGACAATTGTCTTCACGGACATGGCAGTATGGCGGCCTGATCCCCGAACCAAGGAACTTTCCGTTGTCTCGTTGCACGCGGGCGTGAGCCGCGAGCAGATGCAGAACTCAGTCGGCTGGGAGATCAAGTACGCCGACAAGGTTGAGGAAACGCCAGTTCCCACACCGATTGAATTGGAGAGGCTTCGCGCCCTGCATTCACGCACGCGAGCCGCGCACAGCGGTCGGCATCAGGGCTTGATCAAGGCGCAGGCGTCCCGTCCTGACCACAGAGCAAGGAACACGGGTTGAGATTGTTCCTGCATCCCTTCCAATCGCCGGCATGAACGGACGGCGCTGCATGGAATGATCCAGGCATGCTGCGAGTCTTTCCTGTGCCGGTCGGTCCAGCATCCTGCGCCTCGCGGCAGGGCGGAAATGTTGCAGCGTGTTTCCCGGACCCATTGCGCGATTTGCACTTGCTTGCATTTGTAGAATCTCGGTGCGATTTTCATTGCAGCCGAGTCCCTCAGGCGCTCTGTGACTGATCCTGGCTTTCGATTTGAATTGCCTGCCGACATCCGGTTCAGACATGAGGCGCACAGCCGCTGGCGGAATCTGCACAGGAACTGAATCCAAACAAGACTGAAATCTGCAGGAATCCAGTGAGAAGTCCGGCGCCAATTGACATCCACGCACACTTCTATCCCGAAGCCTACCTCAGGTTGGTTGCCGAGGAAGGCGATCGGCACGGCATTGGCTGCGTTTGGAACGAGGGCGAGTTGCCCGTGATCGACATCGGCGCCGTTTCGATGCCAATTGAACGGCGTTACTACGATTTGCAGGCTCGCCTGGAATCCATGGATCGGCAGGGCGTGTCGGTCCACGCGCTGTCGCTTACGCAGCCCATGGTTTACTGGGCCCCCGCGACATTGGCCAAGCGTCTTTCCGAGCTCTTCAACGATGCCTGCATGGATGCCTACAAAGCCTACCCCACCCGGTTTGCCGGCTTGGCCATGCTGCCCATGAACGCACCCGATCTTGCCTTGGCCGAGTTGGATCGCATCGTCGGCAGACCGGGAATCTGCGGCATTTACATGGGTACGAGAATTGGCGACCTGGAGTTGTCCGACCCAAGCCTGTTTCCGGTCTACGAAGCGATCGAAGACGTGGGGTTCGCAGTTTTCCTGCATCCGATTCGGGTGATGGAACCGCAGCGCCTTCGAAAGTTCTATCTTACAAACCTGATTGGGAATCCGACCGAGACGGTTGTCGCCGCCTCGCATCTGATGTTCGGGGGAGTGCTGGACCGGTTTCCGGATCTGACATTTTGCCTGCCGCATGCAGGTGGATCCCTTCCCTACCTGATCGGGAGGATCACGCATGGCTGGAAGGTTCGACCGGAGTGCCGGCATCTGGATAATCCACCTGATACGTACCTGCGCCGTTTCCACTACGACACGATTTCCCACTCGCACGCTGCACTGGAACACCTCGTTTCCCTCGTCGGCGCCGATCGCGTCGTCATGGGCAGCGACTTCTGCTTCGACATGTCGTGCCGGCGCCCGGTTGAGTTCGTGGGCAGGAGCGCTGGATTGACAGAAGCTGAAAAGTCGCTGATTCTGTCCGGCAACGCGCGTCGCTTGTTGGCAATGTGAAGAATTGACAAGGAAACGCCACTTGCGGACGGCAGGATGCGTTGCGCTGACCGCCGTGTTCCAGTTGTGCGCCATCAGCCAGGGAGAATCTTGAAATGCCAGTCCTTGAAGGCGTCAGCGGATCAATAGCGGCATGGCCAGGATATCCCGATGCCGTGCGCGGCGGCGGATTTGTGTTCACGTCCGGCGTGAGGGGTGGCAGGTCGGAAGGCCCGCCGTTGTCCTACGACGACTTGACAGCGGAACACCGTGCCCAATCGCAGGGATTCACGCTTGTTGACGGGCTGGATGGCGAAATCACCGCCGATGCATGGCGCGCCCACCGCAACTTGGACCGCATCCTTGCGAACGCCGGGTCGCAGAGCAGCCAGATCCTGCGGCAGCGGATGTGGCAGAGGGACAAGCGCTTCTTCCCAATTCTGGAAAGGGTCCGCAAGGGCTGGCAGCCCGAAGCGGCGCCCAGCAGCGGCTTGGGCGTGAGCGCCATTGGCGGCCGTTCGGGCGGTTGGTATGGCATCGAGTGCATTGCGGTGGACAGCGCCGATTCCGAAAGGCTTGGAAACCGCCGCATGCTGACGCCAGCCGAGCATGCCGCCTACCCGTCCACTTCAATCTACTCCCAGATGGTTGCGAGCGGACCCTTCGTGTTCCTGGCCGGCCACATCCCCATACGGACGACCGAGCCGGGCAAGCCGGTGGTGGCAAGCTTTGACGACGTGCCCCAGGAAGGACGATTTCTGGCAACCGGGCGCAGTCATCCCGATGCTCGGGACGGCCCGATCGCGGCGCAGTCCTGGTTTGTCTACAATGAAATTCGCCGTACCTTGACGCTGCATGCCATGAACATGCGCGACATCGTCCATGTCCGTGTTTACCTGGACGACTTGAGGGACTTCGCCACATTTCATCGGGTGCACATGCATTTCTTTGGCGATCGCGCTCCTGCCCTCAGCGTGGTTGGGTTCGCGGAAGTCGGTCACAAGGGATGCAGAATCGAAATCGAACCGACTGCCTTGCAGCCAAACACGATGCCCCGCACGGACTACGGTTGGTCCTGTCCGGCTCCTCATGCCGGACCAGCCGCCGTTGGCGCCGGTCCGCTGTTGTTTCTGGCCGGCATGCTGGGATTGGGGCCTGACGGCAAACTGGTCGAAGATTCGAAGAGCGTTCCGGCGCAAGCACGGAGTCTTGTCCGATCGCTCGAAAGGGAGACAAGCGAACCGTGTGTCCCGGCACAGATCTGGTGGATCTGGGAGCGCATGCGCAGGGTTTGTGCCCATGCGGGCGTCCCTCTGGAATCAATCGCCAAGACCGTCGTGTATCTTCGCCATGAAGGGGACCTGCATGCCTATGAATCAATTCGGGCAACGTTCATGACGAACCACAATCCTGCATTCGATTGCGTGCTTGTGCCAAGTCCAGGTCCGGTCCCAGCGACGTCAGTGCAGGTGGATGCAGTCGCCCTGCGCCCAAATGATGCATGACGCGCAACGACACTCGGGAGTTGAATCTCCTTTTCCCCTTGGATAAGGTTCGGGGCAAATTGACAGGGAGGAACAATACATGAAACCGCTTTCAAATGTGCTAGGGCTTTTGGCAGCGATCGGATTGGGAGGACTGATTTCGACGGCGTCTGCGCAGGACGGCTATCCTGACAGACCGATCAGCGTGGCCGCATGCTATCCGGCGGGCGGAGGCGTTGACCGCAACTTGCGGATGGTCGAGCGTGTCGCAGCCAAGTATCTGGGTCAATCCTTGCTGCCGCAGTATCGGACTGGAGGTTCCGGCACGGTTGCCATGCAGTACATCAAGGATGCAGAGCCGAACGGCTACGAACTGGCAATTTGCGACAATGGAGGCGCAATCATCGCGCCAATCGCTCAAGGCCTGGACCTTGACGCCGACGACTTCACGCCGATTGTGCAGGTCTCGTTCGTGCCTTGGATAATGACCACTCGAGCGTCATCTCCCTACGACAGCGTCGATGCCTTCATAGAGGCGGCAAAGGCTTCGGAATCTCCGATTGCCATAGAGATTTCGGACATCGCCACTTCCGACCACTATGGATGGCTGCTCCTGCTCAAGGAGGCTGGCCTGTCTCCGGACAAGTTCAAGTGGAACCCGCATGGCGGCGGCGGCCCGAAGATGAGAGCGATAATTGCAGGCGAAGGCGATTTCCTGTTTGACGACGCCGGAGAGATTTCCGGCTATGTCGACAATGGAACCTTGCGGCCGCTTGCCGTTGCGTCGTCCTCGCGCCTGCCCCAGTTCCCTGACGTGCCGACCATGCGTGAGCTCGGATACGACGTCATCGCCGGGTCGTCGGTTGCGATGTATGCCCCGCCGGGGTTGTCGGATGACAAGGTCGAGGCTCTGCAGGCTGCGATGCGGGAAATCAAGCAGGACCCAGCCTTGCTCAAGGCGTTCGAGTTGACCCTGCAGGATCCCGACACGTTCATCGTCGACGAGTTCGAGGCCATGTGGCGCAAGGACTGGTCAAATGCCGCGGAATTGCTGAAGGCGGCGCTCGGCGGCTGATTCTTTCAACCACACCTACACGAAGCAGGCAGTTTTGAGATGGTTGCTTGAGGGGACGCTCGCGGCGACAGTGCTCGTTGCGGGCGTGTCCCTCTTCATTTTGGCTCCGGACCTTGTGCGAGGCTGGGCCTTTTCGATTCCAGGCACGACCGACGTGGCTTTGGAACCGGTCTTCTTCCCGAGGCTGGCGTCGCTGCTGCTGTCTCTGTCGGCCATCCTTGTGCTGGCGACCATACCGTTGCGCACGCATCCGTTGCCGGCGCTGGCCACAAGTGCAGGAGAGTACTTGCGGGTGGGTGCCGGTTTGGCCGGCATTCTCGTCTATCTGCTTGCAGTCGTCACGCTGGGATTCGTGGTTTCCACAGTGGCATTCGTCACGCTGGCCACGGTGGCGGGCGGATACCGCAATTTCCTGGTCATCGTTCCGGTGGCATTGATTGTGGCGGTGACGCTGCGCGTGGTTTTCCGGTTCGGTCTGCATGTCGGCCTGCCGGAGGGGATTTTCATATAGGGGCATTGGTGCCGAGCGCTCCCGCATTGCCTGTCCTTTCGACCCTACTGGCCACGCCGGCAGACTTCGTGCTCCATGTGCGAAGGGGGAAAGCCAACCAACAGTGACGACGCTTGGCGCAAGAAGAATGGGAACTTCAACCAGGCAGCGCCACTGAATCGGCCGCATGTGAAGAATGCAGGTGAACATGTGAAGCTTTCGGCACGCATCCTGCGCGAATCATTCTCCGGATCGAGCGCCCAAGACTTTCGGCAACACAATGGAATGGTGATGCATGATTGAAGACCTGTTAGTTGCCGCCACTGTCGTGTTCAACTGGCAGACACTGGCCGCAATCTCCGCCGGCACCATAGTTGGCCTGATGATTGGAGCAATTCCCGGTCTGAGCGCCACGATGGGCATGGCTCTACTGTCGCCATTCACGTTTTTTGTTGGGCCGCTGGTCGGGATTCCGTTTCTCATTGGCTTGTTCAAGGGAGGAACGTTCGGCGGATCGATATCGGCAATCCTGATAGGCACGCCCGGGACTGCAGCCAATGCTGCAACGCTGCTCGACGGCTACGAAATGCGCAAGAAGGGCAAGGCGGGCGTCGCAATGATGGGCGCCCTCAACGCGTCTCTTGTTGGCGACGTTTTCGGCACGGTTGCGCTGATTTTCGGAGCTCCGGCGCTGGCCTTGATCGCCATTCAATTCGGACCGCACGAGTTTTTCGCCCTCGTTCTGTTTTCGCTGACAATGGTTTGCTACGTGTCCGGCAGATCGCTCGCGAAGGGAGTCATGGCAGCGTCGCTGGGCGTGTTTTTCGCGTTGATCGGCACCGACCCCATTGGCGGAACTCCAAGGCTGTCCTTCGGGCTTCGGGAACTTCAGGGTGGACTGAACGTCATTGCGCTTGTCACTGGCCTGTTCGGCATCACGGAAGTCCTGATTCAGATGGAGTCCTACGGACGCAGGCGCAAGCTGGCAACGAGCGTCATTGCCGTTGAGTTGGCTGGCGTGGGAACGCAGCTGCGTTCCATTTCCAAACACCTGTGGACAATCGTTAGGTCTTCCCTGGTTGGAACGTTCATCGGAGCGCTTCCCGGCATCGGTTCCGAAACCTCGCCCTGGGTGGCCTACGGACTGGCAAAGCGCGCCTCCAAGACACCGGAAAGATTTGGGAAAGGCACGTTGGCGGGCGTTGTCGCTCCCGAGGCCGCCAACAATGCGGTCTGTGCGGCAGCCATGATACCGATGCTTGTGTTCGGAATTCCCGGCGACATTGTGACGGCAATCCTGATGAGCGCGCTCATCGCGCAGGGACTGCAGCCAGGGCCCTACCTGATTGCGGAACACCGCGACGTCATCTTCGGACTGTTCATGTCCGTGCTGTTTGCAACCGTGGCGCTCTACATTTTCGGTCGCCTGACCATGCGCTGGTGGATTCGGGTTCTCACCATTCCGCGGCCGCTTCTCTATTCGGTCGTTGTCGCCTTTTGCGTGGTGGGAACCTACTCGGTCAAGTCCAGCAGCTTCGATCTGGCCGTCATGTTCGTGTTTGGAGTAATCGGATACGTGATGCGCAAGCTTGACATCGCCATTGCCCCACTTCTGCTGTCATTCGTGCTGGCCAAGATTTTGGAGGAATCTCTTCGTCGTGGCTTGGTGCAGTCGGACGGCAGCCTGCTTGCCTTTTTTGAACGACCGATCACTGCAGGAATTCTGACCCTTACAGCTTTGTTGCTCCTGACCTTCGCAGTCCTTACCTGGCGCCGGTACAGAAGTGGCAGAATCGAGCGCTCGCAGGATTGACAGCGTGACCATTGACCCGCCCTTGCCCGCTCGGAGCGCTGTCGGCCAGGTCGTCCGCAACCTGTGGAATGAAGCGAAGGAACGAATGTCTTTCCGCTGCGATTGTGGCGATCGACCCATTCGCCTTGGCGGAGCCTGACCTTGAACCGGCGATCGAATTGTTCCGCTGTGCCTCTGCAGCGGAAGCCGATGAACCAGCGGCAGGTCCCACGGCACGCAATTCGCCTTTCCGTTCTGCGTTTTGCAAACGTCACCTTTGTGCCAATGCAGCCACTGACCGGGAGTTCGGCGCTGGATCGATTCTTGGCCGACCGCCGATGAATGCTCACTTGGGCATGGCTTGCATCCGCTCGGAGAGCCAACGCAAGGATGCCTCAGCTGGAAACCGTCCCCTTCTCAATTTTGGGTCGGCGGCTGGAACACTTGTTGAAACCAAGGAAGCAACCGCACACGACCAGTCCGTTGGTCGATACTTTAGGAGGAAACATGAACAACAGTAGCAGCGAACAGCAGTATGGCGAAATCCTGTATGAGGTGCGCGACAACGTGGCCTGGGTCACAATCAATCGGCCGGAAGTGCGAAATGCATTTCGAGAACAGACTTTGGACGAGTTGATCCACGCACTGCGTTCCACCCGCGACGACCCTTCGATTACCTGTGCGGTCGTGACCGGCAGCGGCGACAAGGCCTTTTCTGCGGGTGGCGACTTCTATGCAATGAAGCGCCTGAACTGGATCAACGCCGCCCACTGGAATGACCGCATGCTGGGACTGGCGATGACGATTCGCGGGTTGCCGATCCCCGTTGTCGCGATGGTCCATGGCTGGTGCATGGGCGGCGGCCATGAGCTGGCATTGTGGTGCGATCTGGTCATTGCGGCAGACGACGCCGTGTTCGGCCAGACGGGCGCTCGTGTTGGGGCATGCCCGACGGTTGGAGCGACACAGTACCTGCCGCGTCTTGTTGGCGAGAGAATCGCCAGGGAAATGATTTTCCTGTGCCGCACTCTAAAGGCAGAGGAGGCAGTTCGTGTTGGACTGATCAATCGAGTGGTGCCGAAAGCGGAACTGCAAAGCGCCACGGAGGAATGGTGTGCCCAGTTCAAGTTGCTCAGTTCTCAGACGCTCAGGCAGACGAAGAAGTCGCTGAACCATGAATCCGACGAACTGTACGCCTCGTGGCAACAAGGAATGGAGCTGCTTGCCCATGTATGGGGGTCGGATGAGGCCATGGAAGGCATGAACGCATTCCTTGAACGACGCGAGCCCGACTTTCAGAAGTTCCGGGAGCGCAACCGCGATGTGGTTCGACGCTACCTGGACGGCCTCGAAGCTGACGAAAACAAGGCGCCGGACAAGGCCAGCTAGCCATGGAGCCGATCAACGAGGAGCGCACCGGGCCACTGACCGGCATACGCGTGATTGACCTTAGCCGCATTCTCGCCGGACCATTGTGCACGATGAATCTCGGCGACATGGGCGCCGAGATCATCAAGGTCGAACAACCCGGAAGGGGTGATGACACACGAAGCTGGGGACCTCCATTTGCTGCAACGGAAGCTGCGTACTTCCTTGGAGTCAATCGCAACAAACGTGGCATGACTCTGAACCTGAAGGATCCTCGCGGACAGAGGTTGCTCAAGTCGCTGCTTCGCTCTGCTGATGTCTTGGTTGAGAACTTCAAGCCCGGCACACTTGATGGATGGGGCATCTCCAGGGAGTGGATTGCCAGCGAAGCGCCCCAGCTCGTCCATTGCGAGATCACGGGCTACGGCAATTCCGGACCACGCTCTGCCTTGCCGGGGTATGACTTCCTGATGCAGGCTGAAAGCGGTCTGATGAGCATAACAGGTGACAAGGATGGGGAGCCAGCGAAGCTTGGAGTTGCAATTGTCGACGTGTGCACCGGTATGTACGCTGCCATGGGCATCCTGGCTGCATTGAACAGCAGAACACGCACTGGTGTGGGGCAAAAGGTTGAGACTTCCCTGTACTCGACTGCCATTTCAATGCTCATAAACGTTGCGTCCAACTACTTGATCAGCGGCAAGTCTCCTCAGCGATACGGCAATGGACATCCAAACATCGTGCCCTACCGGGCGTTCGCCTGTGCTGACGGCAGCATTGCGCTGGCTGTCGGAAACGATGCACAGTTTGCGCGTCTTGCGAATTGTCTCGGGCACCCAGAATGGGCCGAAGATTCGAGCTTCCAACGAAACGAAGACCGCGTTCGCAACCGCGAGGCAATTGACGCTCGAATTTCCGCCTCATTGCGCCTGCACAACGTGGATCAACTGTTGGAACTGTTTCGTGCAAAGGGAATTCCCTGCAGTCCGATCAATGACGTCGATGCTGCAATCGAGGACCTGCAGACCCGAGCCAGCAACATGGTCGTCAACATTGAACACCCTACGGCCGGTCCAATGCGCATGTTGGGAATTCCATACATTTTTTCGGAAACGCCGGCCTCGATCGATTTGCCGCCGCCTCCGCTTGGAGCTGACACGGACCATGTGCTTGGCAAGTTGCTGGGACTGGACGAAGACACCGTCGCAGCGTACCGCCGCGAGGGAGTGGTGTAGCTGGAAACGACCGTGGCCGTCACATTGTTTCAAATTGCGGAAGTGGAACCGATCGCCGTCGAATTGCCCCTGGCGCATTCGATCGGCATGTCGGGAGAGACAATCTCAGCAGCCCGAAACCTGCTGGTGCGCATTGCGGACTCAGAAGGCCGGACCGGTTGGGGAGAAGCCGCATCGGCGCCGCTAATGACAGGAGAATCGCTTTCAGACATGTTGGCAGCAGTGCAGTCAGTGTCCGGCCGCCTCTCCGGCCGCTCGATTCACTCAATCAACAGTGT
>JAPOOS010000145.1 GCA_026713305.1 Paracoccaceae bacterium | reverse complement strand
TGGCGAAAACACCCCGGCAATGTCGATTTCCTGAAATGCCTGCCTGCCTCGAAGATCGCGGCTCACCTGACCGACGAACAGGATCATGGGCGTGGAATCATGACTTGCGACGTGAACTCCGCAGGCAGCGTTGCTGGCGCCTGGTCCCCTCGTGACAATCGCCACGCCGGGCCTTCCGGTCAGCTTGGCATGAGCCTCCGCCATGAGGGCGGCGCCTCCTTCGTGGCGGCAAACAATGTTCTGTATTGACGAATCGTGCAATGCGTCGAGGACACTGAGAAAGCTCTCGCCCGGGACCGAAAACACGCGGTTGATTCCGTAGGCCTCGAGCAGTTCGACAATGACTTCACCACCGCTGCGGACGTTCACTGCAAGCAACTCCACCCTTTTTTCGCAAGCGTGTGCATTGAAACCACCCCCGCCATTTGCACCTCGTTCCTACAGGAATCAGACTTGGCGGAAACGGGCCGAATTGTACAGCGCCGATTGACCCTCACGTGCCCACAGCATGAAGTTCACAGGGCCGTGCCAGAACTCCTCCGGCGCTGCACACCTTGTTCCGAGATCGCCTTCGACTTGCCGCGTACCGAGTCGGGCAACTTCATTCCGATTGCAGTGCATGCAGCTGAATCAAACAAGGCATCGCCTGGCCGGCAAATCGGCGGTCACGAGGCAGCACAGCATCCCATCCTGAACCCAGTCCGAGAACAGTGTGCATCAATGGTTTTCCACAACGCATTCGACGGGCGCGGCAAGGTTTTCTGGCAGCTTTCGCATGCCGAACCTAGGCGACGATCAGCATTCCTTCGGTGAGGCAACGAAATGAAGTCGACCATCCGCCCCATAATTGACCGTTCGGTTCGTCCGTGGAGTCATGGATCGCTGCCCAGTCTAAAGTGCGTTTGCGTGTTGGCCATTCTTCAGGTTCTCGCCAGTGAAGCGAGCGCCGCTGAGCAGACCAATGTGCCAGGCACCGGAGAGGTGGCAGTGGAGTGGCAAGTCAAGGCCGATTCCAGCTTGCGGTCGTTGCTGGCGGAATGGAGCAGTTCGTCAGGTTGGCAACTGATCTGGGACAGTCCCGTGGACATTCGGATTCGTGCCGATGCAGTCGTCGAGGGAACCTTCGAGCAGGCAGTCCTGGAAGTCATGAAAAGCATATTTGTCCGGCATCCGCGGCTGCGGATTGCACTGTATTCCGGAAATCGAGTTCTACATGTGCAGTTGGCCTCCTGAATGTGGAGCCATAGCCCGAACACGACCGAAGGGCGCTTCAATGGCTCCCCGTTCGCGTTGCTTGCGGCTACGCTTGCAGGCGCGCTCGGCTGCAGCGGAACCAATGAATCAAATGAGACCAGGATCGCGGCAACCGAGCGCGCTACGGAACAAGCTCTCGAGGATTTCGCAAAGCGCGATCAGGAACCGCCTGTGGGCGTGCGGATGCTGCCTGGGAACTTTCTCGGCGCGCAGTCCGAACCTCGTCGGCAACTGGAGGACTTTCCGGAATCGCTTCTTCTTGAAGACGCCATAATCCTCAGCAGCGCCTCGCAACTCTCGATGGAGGAAATCCTGGACCGGCTTACGGCCATAACCGGCTTGAATCACCGAGTTGTCGGTCAGTCGGGAATGGGCGGCGATGTTGGACTGAACCCTGGCCTTCCCCTTGGCCAGGCTACATTCCGACCCGACCTGCAGGGAACCCTGCCCGAGGTTCTCGATGCCATCGCTGCCGTCTTCGACGCCAACTGGCGCTACCGCTCGGGCCAGGTTGAGTTTCTGCTTCGGGAACTGCGGCAGTACCACCTGCTCGCATTGCCAAAGACATCCTCGGCGTCCGCCTCGATCGGTGCATTCGCATCGTCGGCAAGTCTGGACATCGCCAATGAAATAATCGAATCGATCACGGGAATTGCGGGAGAGGCTGCACAGGTTCACTACGCAACGGGAACCGGTATACTGTCGGTCACGGCCTCTCCCAGCGTGCACGAGAGAGTTTCCCGTCACGTCGAGCACATCAATGCCAGCCTCAGCCAGCAGATTGCATTCGATGTCACGCTGCTGACAGTCGGCTTGAAGCGATCCGGCGGTTTCGGCGCCAACCTGCGACTGCTGTCCAAGAAATCCAACGGGAAGATTGCGGACTTTGTCAGCAACCACTCCCTGGCAGGCTCCTCCGACTCCGTGAACGTCGGCTTCATGGTCGGCGACTACGAGCTGAACGCCCTCGTCACCGCATTGCAGGAGCACGGTCACGTTTCGGTCGAAACGCGCACCGGAGCAACGACCTCAAACAACAGAATTGTGCCGATCCAGGTGATTCGCGAGGTTGCCTACGCGCGGGACGTCGTTGTTTCTGAGGACGCTCAGGGAAACTCGCAGACCACGATCAGTCCGGGAAAGTTCACGACAGGCTTCGAAATGTACCTGTTCCCAAGGGTGATCAACAGCATGGAGGTGCTGCTGAACTTCAGCGTGCGCATTTCGGAACTGGACGAACTGGCAAACTTCACATCCAATCACCAGTCCATTCAGTTGCCAAGCATATCAACCACGGTATTCGAGCAGCAGTCCGTCCTGGGCAATGGAGAAACGCTCGTGCTGGCCGGATTTGAAAGAAACCGCGTGGTCAACGACAAGGGCGGCTTCTGGCCGCTTGGCGGGAAGTCGCGCAGTTCCACGGAGCGCGTTGCGACGGTGCTGTTGGTTCGATCCCGCATATTGCGACGCAGGACATGATTGCCTCCCTGATGCGCAGGCTTCGGCACGTTCGCCAGAATCCGCGTTCGCAGCGCAGGCAGGCGGTGCAATTCGTGCCGCCGAACCGACTTCGCATTGGGAGCCGGCAGGCCGCCGCCGGCATTCTTTGGCAACCGGCACGAAGCGGACTGTCACTTCGCGACCAGGTCATTCTGGCCTCCGGCATGCGCAGCGACCTGGACCTGTTCACGACCTTCGGGGACGGTCGCCAGTTCGGATTTGCCAGTTCCGACGACGGTTCCGGCAGCGGAATGATGGCGGCAGCTACCGCGATCGACACCGCGAGCCTGGGGTCCACATGGCTGGCCACGTTTGAGCTGGCCGAGGGTGGACCTTGGTGGATCGTTGCCATGAGATCCGGCCTGATCTACGAAGATCAGGTTTTTGAAGAGCAAGCCTCTGCGATGTCGACGCATGAGGACTTGTCCAGCGCTCCGGAATGGGAGCACATTGTGGTTCCCGAAGGCTGGCAGATCCCCAACGCGGAAACTCGGTTGCTGAAGGAACTGCTTGATGCAGGCAACGCGGCGGTTTTGCGTCCAATCAACCGGCTCCGCCGTCACGTCACTGCAACCATGGCGCTTTGTTGCCTTTGCGTGCTGGGCTATGCGAGTTGGAAGTATCTCCCCGGCTGGCTGCACCAAGCATTCGAGCCGGCTCCCTTGCCGGTGCAGGAAACGGCAGTCGAAACCCTCGAACTGCCGTGGGTCGGCAAACCCAACCTGGAGGAGTTTCTTGCCCTCTGCTCGCATCACATCGATCGTCTGTACGTCCCTGCAGCAGGGTGGCGGAATCAACCGATGTCCTGCACTCCGACCATTGACGGGATCAGCCTGAGCACGCAGTGGAGGCGCAAGGATGGCCGGGCAGCTCTGGTCAAGGCCGCCGTGCTTGAGCAAACCGGCCTGCGTGTCCGGACCGATTGTTTGGGCCAATGCATCAAACTCACCAAGCGCTTACAGCACGAATTCGGCGGTCTGCCAACCGATGATCCTCCCTGGCCCTCCCACACACTGGAGACTGTTCTCACCGAACGATTCCAGACACTGGGCCTTCAAGTCAAGCTGAGCCGGCAGGAGTTTCGCCTGCCTGTACAGGCAGAACCGGGGGCGCACATTCAACAATTCGGGCATCATGAAATCACGTTCGCAACATCGGCAGCCATCGACGAGTACGGGCGCTTGCTGTCGGACGTTCCGGCCTTGGTTCCCGTGCTGCTTGCATACGCCCCAGATTCGAAAAGCTGGACTGCCACCGCCAGAGCCTACCATATGCCACCGTCCCAGTTTTGGCGGCCAACAACCGGCACGTGACCATGCGCTCGAGGATCAATTCAGGGACTCGCCATTCGAATTGGCATGAGCTTGCTTGGCGCCTGCGCAAGCCATTTTCCGCAGCCCTAATGGCGATGACAGCAATCCAGCTTCCAGTTGGGGCATTGGCAGACCAATTCTTGATGCCGGAGTGGCCAGTGGAACTGGCACAGGATCCTCCAGTGCACGACATGAACGAAGGCAGCGCGGCCGACCCGGTCATGGACAGGTTTCAGGTTGAAGCCCAACCGGCTGGGGAAACCGCCCGTTCTGCTTCACATCCGTCCCATTTCGGCGAAACCGTGTGCCAGGACGTTGACTGTCATCGAACCTCGAATGAAGAGTCGCCCCGTACAAGCAGCAATGGCGTCAACCTTGATCGACAGGCACATCAGGCCGACAACTTCCTACGCCCGGTTGGCGAACGCAGTCCTGCCAACGAAGCGACGGACACGTCACAGGGGAACTCCTTGATCCCAGCCGGCAGCGCCGAAGCGAGTTCCGTTGTTCGAGATGTCCCCCAAGAGCCGCGCCTCGAAACAGGGCAAGGCGCGAAACCACAAGCGGCGCCATTCGTTCAGGTTCCGGAGGAGGACGCCATAACCCTTGGGCGGCAGGCGCTTCTTGAAGAGAGCGGTCTGCTCGCTCGACAGGCCGAAATTTCCGAGAGCATCATCCTGATGGAGCAACAACTCAGGCAGGCAGAGCTGATCAACCAGCTAATGACAATTCTTGGGCCGGACACGCCAATCGAAATCCGTCCAGGCGAATTCCGTGTCTTTCGCGACACCCCGGCAGGCAGACGCATAGCCAATGAAATCACTCTGCGGGAAGCGCAGGATCAGGCACAGCTGCTCCAGGTCCAAATTGATGCGGCGCGTGCCCAGTCGGCATTGGAACAAGTTTCAAACGAAGCCCAATTCGATGCTCGAACAAGCGCCGGTGAACGGCAGGCGCCGCTTCCGGCAGTCGCTGAGGAACCTCCGATGGAATTGAGAGTACTGGAAATTCTCGGCAGCCAAGGCAGGCTGGAAGCTGTCGTCGAGCATGACGGTCATACAACTTCGGTTCGGGCCGGGAGCATTGTCGGAGGGCGAGCGAAGGTGATCTCGGTCGAGCCTGGCGCGGTGGAAGTGGACGACAATGGAAGGATATCCCGATTTGAGATCGCATTCTGAACACTTGGCCGTCGGCAGCGCACAGACAGCGTCAACCGCAAGCCAATCGAAGATCGTCGAGGACGAGCAGTCCTACCTCCTGGACGATCTTGCCACCGGCCCCTTGATCTCCGGCAACAGCGGTCCCTTGGCAGTGTCACCTGCAGACCGTGCGCTCATTGCCGTGTTTGGCAGCGGGCTGGCGGTGATCGCGGCAGGCAGTCGGTGGTCTACCGAGGTCAAGGCAGTGCTGGACCGCGCCGCTCGTTCCGAACTTGACATCACCAGGATTGTTGAATCCGACAGCAAGCTCATCCTGGCGATCTACGCAAAGCATGATGATGACGGCAAGGCCAGCGGCATGAAAGGCGAGATCGAACGGCAGCGCGAGTTGCGCCACCTGATCTCCCAGGCCGCCGCCGAAGACGCGTCCGACATGCATATCCAGGTTCATCCGGGATACTGCGACATTCGCATCCGCGTTCACGGCAGGCTCCGAAACCTCGCGAACAGATCGGCTGAAGAGGGCGTTGCCATGGTCAACGCGGCATTCGCCGTGGCAACCGACCATGGCGCCGAAACCGGCCTGTCAAGTTTCATGAAGGGCACGCTGACCAAGGCATCCGGTTTGCTTCCCGGGAACATTGACCTGATACGACTTCAGTACTCTCCCACATCCGGGCATCGCCCGTCGCTGGTCATGCGCCTGAAGTATTCCATCAAGAAGGGCGAAACCGACATTGCCGGGCTCGGCTATCTCAAGCAGCAGGCCAACGACATCAGCATCATGCGACGGCGCACGAGCGGTCTCTACCTGCTGGCGGGCAAGGTGTCCTCAGGCAAGACGACCACCTTGCAGCGAATACTCAACGCGATGATCCGCGAGAAGTCCTTCGAGATTTCCGCATTCTCCATCGAGGAACCTGTGGAGCTCGACATCGCCGGCGCCGTGCATGTTGCGGTCGTGCCAAGGGCCGGCCAGAGCAGGCGACAGGCCTTTGCGGAGGCCGTCAAGTCAACACTGCGTTCAGACCCGAACGTGATTGTGCTGGGCGAACTGCGTGATGAGGAACTTGCAGGCAACGCCATCGAGTTGGCGATGACTGGCCACGCACTTTGGTCGACCGTGCATTCCGGTTCGGCGCTGGGAATCCTCGATCGCCTCAACGACCTCGGCGTTGCTCCGTGGAAGCTTGCCGAGCCAAGCGTCGTCAAGGGTCTCGTCTACCAAAGATTGATCGGAACCCTCTGCCCTCAATGCAAGGTGAGCTTTGGAAAGGGTGCAGCACAGGGGCTGGTTGCGCGATCGCTTTCACGCGAAGTGACCCGGCTTACCGGCCGGTCCCCGGATCAAATGTTTCTGCGCGGCCCTGGATGCAGCAACTGCAGTTCCGGACTTGGTGGACGCACAGTCGTCGCAGAAACGGTGTTGCCCGACCCGATACTGCTCGGCCACTACGTGTCCGGGCGGCGCACCGCCATGCGGGAATACTGGTTAAGACCGGCTGAACAGGATGGCATGGGCGGCATACCTGTCATGCACCATGCCATGATCAAGGTTGGAAGCGGCACCTGCGACATCAATGAAGTTGAAGAGGAAGTCGATCTGGTCAGCAACTACACTCGGGACTACCCAATCCATGCCAAGAGGCTGGCATCCGACCTGAAGCGGCACCTGGCATGAGCAAGGGCAGCGTCGTTGCATCCGTGCTGCGACTTGAACGAATTCTCACGCGGGTTCAGTTTGGACGCCAGCGGCGCGTCGGTCTGTATCGAGAGTTGATTGCCCTAATGCGAGCCGGCTTTTCGCGCTCCGAGGCAATTGACATGATCTGGACCGTCAAGTCGGAAGACGGAAAGAACCGGAGAGGCGTGCTTCCAGTTGTCATTGCTGACATAAGACTGCGCATTCGAAACGGACTTGGGTTCAGTGAAGCGCTGCGGAACTGGGTTCCGAGCGAGGACTGCATGGTCATCGGCACCATTGAGCATAGCGACCAGTTTGCAGATCATCTGGAGGTCTATTGCGAAACTGTGGAACGGAAGTCCGGCCTGATTGCGGAGATGATATCGGCGCTGACCTACCCAGGCTTGCTGGTTGCGACAGCCTACGGCATGCTGACCTACTTCAGCGCCGGAATTGTTCCAACGCTTGACCGCATTCTTCCGGTCGAGCGCTGGAGTGGATTGGCAACAATTGTGTACGAGGCGGGCAGAGTGGCCGCGGGCAGCATTCCCGTGGTGGTTTCGCTGCTGCTCCTGTGTCCGGTCATGATCGTCCTGCTGCTTCCAAGGTGGGCGCGTCGCGGCAGGACTGCCGTCGACAGAATGCCGGTGTTCGCCCTTTACAGGGTTCATACGGGAATTCTGTTTCTGCAGGCCATGGCCTGTCTGATGGCGAGCGGAATGTCCGCCATGGAGGCAATACGGAAGATCCGTCCTTCAACCAACAACTACGTTGGATACCGGCTCGACCTCATTCGGTACCATTTGCTGAACGGACTCGATCTTGGCTCCGCAATGGAGAAGGCCGGGACTGGGTGGCCCGATCGCGAGTTGAACCTGACTCTCAGGATTCTTGCGAGAACGCCGGACTTTCCACAGCACCTTCTTGTCTGCGCGAAACGTTGGATGGAAGAGCGCCACAAGGTGGTCGAACGCCAGCTTGCCCTGATTCGAGCCGCATCGTTTGGCGCTGTGTTTGGCGTAATCTTCTGTGTTGTGCTGACAATGTACGACATCCAGTCGCAGGTGACCGCAGGATATTGAAGGGCGGAACGGCGCATTCTTCACGT
>JAPOOS010000214.1 GCA_026713305.1 Paracoccaceae bacterium | reverse complement strand
GCTTCGTCGTCAGGGATTTCGCATGCATGATCGTCGCAATCCCGATCCGATGAGCGCAACTGCTGCCAAGGATCACTTGCTGGGCTTGATGGTTGCTGAATTCTGCACGGGCCCGCTGCGTGTTTCACTTGAATCTCTTGGCCTGGCCAAGGTGGAATACAATGGCAGCGATGAAATCGCGAATTGCGTGGCACAGCGACTGCCTTCGACACTCCGGGAGATATCACCGGGACTGGCAAGGTTCATTCTTGATCGGATTCGCTTTTCGCGGGCAATCAACGATCTTAGAGTGCTGGATCTAACGGACCCGTCCCTTTGGGGTGAAGGCAAGGCAAGCTTAGACATTTCCTGGGCTCTCACACGCACAACCAAAAAAAAGCGGCTGCATACGCTCCTTCCAGAACAGGGATATTCAAATCGAATGCTATGGGTGCTCGTTGAAAGAATGGGCATTGGCCACAACGAGGCAAGCGACATTCTGAAGGCTTTCTGGGACGCTGCGGTCCGAGCTGGTCACAGTCCTGTTAAACGCCTATTGGTGCCAGGAGGACATGGGTACGTCCTGAACTTGGCTGCATTGCGGTTCTCGCCGATACTGAACGACCCGCTTTTTCGCTGTAGGAGTTGTGGCACGACATCCCAATTCGACCTGAATGGAGTTTGCACCGCATGGAGATGCTCCGGTCGCACAGATGAAGTCTCGTCCGACGAGCGAGAGGAGATCAAGTCCCGAAATCACTACGTATCGAGGTATATGGGCAGTCCGCTGAGCGGCATTGCCCGAGAGCATACTGCAGCGATAAGCGTGACGGAAAGAGCCGAAATCGAGGAGAAATTCCGGCAGGGCGACATCAACATCCTTAGCTGCACAACCACCATGGAGTTGGGCGTGGATCTCGGCGATCTGGATGCGGTAATGTGCCGAAACGTGCCTCCAGGCATCTCAAACTATCAGCAAAGAGCAGGACGGGCCGGGCGACGAGCACAAGCAGCGCCGACAGCGCTGATGGTGGCTCGCTCGAGCCGATATGATCAGGCGCAGTTCAACTCCCTCAAGAGCTATTTGGAAACACCTCCGCCTGCACCCTACCTAACTCTGGAGAATCCAAGTTTCTTCAGGCGGCATCAGGTGTCCTGCGTGTTGGCAGGATGGCTTGATCACCGACTTGCCGATTTCGGTCGATTGGGCGCACCCAAATTGAGGGATGTTCTGGGCGAAGAACTGACCGACGAGGTGGTGCAAACAATCAGGATTGACTTGGCGGAATGGCTTGAAGGCGCAAAGGGGAAAGCAGCGCTTGCCGTGGCGGACGACATGGTTGCCGGGCTGCCGGAGGAATTGAGGTCACTGGTTGGATTGACGGGCGCCAATCTTTCTCGGCATGTCATGGAGGAGATTGAGCGGTGGTTGCTTGATGTCGCCGGGCAATGGCAGATTTTGAAGTCGGACTACGAGGATGCTCTGAAGGGGGTAACGACGCCTGGGATTACGATTGTGGAAAGGAAGCAAACAACTGCAAGGATGCTCGGCGCCGAAATTGACATGAGTCGTTACCTCAACAGATTTCTCGTCGACACCCTTTCTCGTGCCGCGGTGATTCCAACCTATAGCTTTCCAGTCCATTCCATTCACTTGGAGATCGTGACCGAGCGCGGCAACAACGCTCCAAGTGATCATCCTTTGCAACTCCACCGCGATGCAAGCATGGCAATCGCGGAATATGCGCCAGGGTCGGAGGTTGTTGCCGGAGGACGAATTTGGACAAGTCGTGGAATCTCCAAACGGGCTGTGCATGGAAGTGGCGGCACCTGGATGGAAAGAGGCTTCTATCGAGTCTGCAACTCGTGTCGGTACGTCGAACAGCATCGCTCTTGGGATGACTTTGGAGATGAGTGTCCACGATGCAAGGGGAAACCAGGACAACAGCGTCGGGCCTATGTGGAGCCTGTTGGCTTCTTGACTTCATACGAAGATAAGGCTGGTCGAGATCCAGGCTCCAGCCGACTGCGCGTCAAGCCAGTTGATGAAGCTCGATTGCTGACGCGGGCGCATTCAGGT
>JAPOOS010000217.1 GCA_026713305.1 Paracoccaceae bacterium | reverse complement strand
GCTGAGCTTGGCTGCCAAGATAGTAAGTGAGGTTACGAACAGTATTTCGCTTTCTTCGTTTCTTGTCAGCCTGAACCTGGGCTTCCTGAGCGCTCTCCCCTTGGGAGCGTCTCGCCTGAGGCGATCAACCTGATGGCCAGTCACGGCTCCCAGAATGGCCCCAATCGGCCCTCCCAAAATCAAGCCCAGTGCACCGCCGATGAGCTTTCTGCCAATGGCCATGGTCGTGTCTTCCCTGATTGCTGCATGAACAGGCACTCAGCCTTCACGCTGCGTGACTGTCCGCAGACGTCGGGGCCGCCAATTCAAGCCTTCAACTATGGGCAGCATGCAACACATTGCAAGCGCTGAATGCATGCTGGACGCCGATACGATGCCGGCGCGCATTGCATTGCCGGCCATTCTTGCCAATCCGAAGAGGTAGCTGCATTATCGGTTCTGGAACAGGGAGTGCAGCGGTTCTTCCTGGGCATTCTGGCTGACAAAGGGATTTTGTTGCAGTGAACGTTGTTCTGGCCGGCATGGAAATTCTCGTGCGATGGGACGTGCTGGCCGCCATCCTGGTAGGCTCGGTCGGCGGAGTTGTCATCGGTGCGGTGCCGGGCGTCGGTCCGGCGGTGGCCATTGCCATTCTGCTTCCAGCGACATTTTCGCTGGACCCAATTGTCGGGTTGACAATGCTGCTCGGCATTTACGGCTCCAGCATGTACGGGGGAGCCATTCCAGCGATTTTGATAAACACGCCGGGCACTCCGGTGAACGCACTGACAACCTACGAGGGTTATCCGATGACCCTGCGGGGCGAGGCCCGGCGGGCTCTCAGCTTGGCCTATGCCTCGTCGTTCTTTGGCGGCGTGTTTTCGGTGGTTTGCCTTGTTCTGCTGTCTCCGATCCTGGCAAAGATCGCTCCACTGTTTGGTTCCAGGGAGATATTTCTGGCGGCGCTGCTGGGAATGATTCTCGTTGTCGTGGCACATCGCGGCCAGACTCTGGCGGCGGGAATGCTTGCCTGCTTTGGCCTGCTGTTGAGCACCATCGGGTTGGAGCCCAGCCAATACACCGGCAGGTTTACCTTCTCGCAGGCGTGGCTTGCCAACGGGATCAATCTGATCGTTGTGGTTCTTGGGCTGTTCGCAATCAGCCAATCCTTCTTTCTCATGCGTGGGGATGACGAGGAAATCAGGGTCAGCAAAGTCAGGGGCGGTCTGTTCCAGGGTTTCAGAGAGCTGGCGCGGCATCCACTCGTGGCGGGAATGTCAGGCGTGTACGGCGTCACGATGGGCATCATTCCCGGGGTAGGAGAGTTCACTGCACAATTCATGTCGTATGCGACTGCACGCAGGATTTCAAAGCGCCCCAACTCGTTCGGACATGGTTCCTCGGAGGGGCTGATTGCATCCGAAACAGCCAACAACGCCGTGCCTGGAGCTGCAATGATTCCGCTGCTGGCGCTGGGAATACCGGGCGAAGCGCTCACCGCGATGATGCTGGCGGTATTCTATGTGCACAACGTCGTTCCAGGGCCAGGGCTGTTCCTCTATCAGCTGGACTTTGTCACGGCGCTCTTTCTCGCGCTGCTGGTATTGAACATAGTCGTCGTTGTGTTTCTGCTGTTCGCAACAAACCTGCTCGTGCAGCTGGTCAGGATTCCCAACAAGTTCCTGGGGGTATGCATACTGACGCTGAGCTTCGTTGGAGTCTATTCGCTGCGCAACAGCGCCACAGACTGTGCCGTCGCCGTCGTGTTCGGCTTGATTGGATTTGTTCTGAGGAGGCTTCGGCTGCCGATCATTCCAATCGTCCTCGGAATGGTGCTTGGCGGGATTATGGAGGTCAAGCTGCGCAGTTCAATGGTTCGGGTCAAGACACCCATTGACTTCATTGATCGACCGGTTGCGGCCATTATCTTTGCCCTCATCGTTCTGGTGCTGGCGCTCCACTTCTGGTGGGTGATCTCCGAATGGTCGCCCAAGCGGGAGTGGAGATGGACAAGAAGGAAGTCGTCGTCGGAATTCGGAAAGGCATTGTCGAGGCGCCAAGCGGATCTCGTGAAGCGGCGCGCAAGGAAGCTCAAACGCAACAGGTCGATGTACAATCGTCGATAGCCTTCATTGAATGTTGTTGGCAATTCCATGCGGCTAGGTACGACTGCGTCGGAAGGGCGGCAGAACCCCGGGGCCCAATCGACGGCGGTTCGCGTTGGTTCCACCGTCTGACCGTGAGCTGCAATTCGAGGGTTGCATAGTCGAAAGTGCATGCTTGGACTCCGATCAAGGTCGGCGTGGGGCATTGAATTCAAGCGGCAAGCGGCATGCAAAGATGTGCGGAAGTTCAGGGCGGACATAGGCTCGCGAGCAAGCCGGGAAATCTCATTCTCTCGCAATGCGGCAACAGCGCTTGCATGCGACCCCGAGGATCCCAACGGACAAGGAACAGGCTTCAAGAGTGATGATCGTTCATTGTGCATGGCGGAAGGGCACGAGCAAGCCACAGATTTGCTTTCCAAGCGCCCCAGCGCGTTGATCTGCAAGTTCGAAGGCATCGTGGAGGCATGTCACGTGCGACCCTTGTCCCCTCCGAAGTCGAAAGAAGTGCTTTCCGGCTTTGACTGCTTGGCTCCACGAAAGACTTCTCGCGGGTCGCTGCCCAGCGGCATCGGCGTGTCGCAAGTTCCGAATCACTCGAATTCGAAACAAGGTGGCGTTCCCTCTCGCCGGCGGCCGTGCATGCCG
>JAPOOS010000211.1 GCA_026713305.1 Paracoccaceae bacterium | reverse complement strand
GGAAACGCTTGAGGGGAAGACTGAGAAGCAGAAGAATCCGCACGCGAAAGGGTCGCTGGCCTTTGCTTCATGGGTCTGTGCGCGACTGGGCGGCTGGACCGGCTACTATGGCAAGCCCGGTCCTGTGGTGATGTTGCGGGGTCTGTACCAGTTCAGGGCCATCCAGATCGGCTATGACATGGCTGGATTTGTGTGATTCGAGTAGGGCATTGATGGGGGATCAGTTGATGGTCAATAGACGCTACCAGCAGGTGCGGCCGCGCAGCGAGATGATGCTGCTTCCGCAGTTTCTTGAAATATGCTTGGCCGAGGACAGTCCTGTGCGTGTGATCGATGAGTTTGTGGATGCATTGGACTTGGCGGCGCTGGGATTTCGGCACACAGACGCGTATAGCGGCGCCGGCCAACCGGCCTTCGAACCGGCTTTGTTGTTGAAGCTGTATCTGTACGGCAATCTGCATCGGGTGCAGAGTTCGCGCCGTCTGGCGGCCGAGGCACGGCGCAACGTTGAGGTGAAGTGGCTATGCCAGGAGGCAGCTCCGAGCTATCGGACAATTGCCGGGTTTCTAAAGCACAACGAAACGGCATTGCGAGCAGTCAATCGTCAGTTTGCGGACTTGTGCCGCGATTTTCCGCTCATTTGCAGTTCCTCCGTTGCGCATGACGGGTGTTGAATGACAGGCAACGCCAAATTGTCATGCCAACTCTCTGGCATTTGGGAATTCAGGCTGGCCTTTGTGGAGATCTGTGTTTTGCAATGTTCGCAAACGACCGCTCACCGCACCGGTGCCAAGCAACTCGAGCTTCTTCGACCAAGTTCATGCTCCCACCATATTGAATCCAAGACAGGGCCATGGGAATCCATGAAGTTGTGCTGAGAGGACCTTGTGAAACACAGCGTCAGGCTCCAAGAGAAGTTCAGGACAAGACCGGCGCACTCGGTATTCCGAGGCAGCAACTCTCACTCGGGCGCAGCCGCATGATCTCCTGCAAGGTCCGTTTGGTCCTTGTCCAGGAAGGGGATTCACTGTGGGCTCAAGACTTGATTATAGCTGCAAGAGGCAACTACCCGAAACTCGTTCCGATATGCTCGCAAAGTACCGCGCCTTCTCGCCTGGAAGGCGGCAAGGCAGGTGCAAGCGTCGGAAACTTGAATGCCGTGAAGCAGGTCTTCCTTGCCTGGCACCCTCACATCAATTGCACGGCTGGTTCCGGCGAGCGCAACATTCACGTGATTGCTGCAGCGGCGCGCTGTTTCAGACGGAAGCCGATTTCAATGCCACAATGCCTTTGGCTCGGCTGCAGCGGAGCACAAAGTTGGCAGGAGTGGATTTGGTGGCGGCCGGCTTGCCCTGGCGTTTCAGGCCAGTTCCGCGTCAGTGCCTGGTCGCGCGGCGCTGCTCGGATTCCAGCTGCACGACCCGCCGAGAAACCTTCTCGAAGGCGCGCACCTCTATCTGGCGAATTCGTTCCCTGCTCACCTTGTAAACCTTTGACAGGGTTTCCAGAGTGCAATTCGGCTCGGTCAGCTTCCTCTTGATGAGAATGTCCTTCTCCCGAGCGTCAAGTATCTCAAGCGCCTGGTTCAGCAATTCCCTGCGAAACCGCTTTTCGTCCTCCTCGGCATATTCGGCTTCATGATCTGCGGATTCGTCGACCAGCAGGTCCTGAAAGGCCAGCTTTGAATCCCCTTCCTGACCAACCGTCGCGTTCAGCGACGAGTCCTGACCGGACAGCCTTCCGTTCATCAGCCTGACTTCCTTGGCCGGAACGTTCATCATTTTGGAAAGCTTCTTGACGTCATCCGGCCGAAGTTCACCGCTGTCAATGACACCGATCAGTTCCTTCGCCTTGCGCAGATTGAAGAAGAGCTTCTTTTGCGAACCCGTTGTTCCAAGCTTCACCAAGCTCCAGGACTTCAGCACGAACTCCTGAACCTGCGCCCTAATCCACCACAAGGCGTAGGTCGCCAGTCGAAAGCCTCGTTCCGGTTCAAATCGTCGAACTGCATGCATGAGACCCAGATTGGCCTCGGCGATCAGGTCAGCGAGGGGCAAACCGTAACCCCGGTAATCGTGAGCCACGCGCGCAGCGAGGCGAAGATGAGAAGTAACCAAAATGTGGGCTGACTGAACGTCGTCATCCTCGCGCCAGCGTTTGCCGTAGGTGTATTCCTCATCCTTTGTGAGCAGAGGAAACTGCCGAATCTGATTCAAGTACAGCGACAGGCTGGCATTTGGATTTGGCGCCGGCAGGCTCTTGATTTCTTTCGTCACGTGATCCGACCCAAAAGTTCCTGTGGTGTTTAGTTAGGTACAGGATGAAGAATTTCAAGCGCAAGCAACTCGCTCCTCACTTCCGTGGCCACAGTTCCCCAAGCAGCGTTTGCATGTCCTCGGGAAACGGCGCAAGGCAAGTCGTCCTGCGGCCAGATTCAGGGTGCTCGAACACCAGCTTGCAGGCATGCAGGGCTTGGCGCGGAAAGCGAGCCACGGCGTTCCGCATTTCGGCTGGAACGCTGGCGGGCAACATCCTGGCGCCCGCGCCGTAAACGCTGTCTCCAATTACGGGATGCCCTATATGGGCGCAGTGCACACGAATCTGGTGGGTTCTGCCGGTTTCCAGGACGCAGTCAATCAGTGAACAGGTTCCCTGGGCCAATCGCTGTCGCACCTTGAGAAAGGTCTTGGCCGGCTTGCCCCCCTTGCGGACAACTGCCTGCCGTGTGCGGCGGCTGGAATGGCGCCTGATCATTGTGCTGATTCGGATGCTGCCGTCGCTTCCAAACTGCACACCGTCGGTTGACATCATGCACTCGGATGACTGACCTGGCACACCTCTTACCACCGCCATATAGGCACGCCTCATGGAACGGCACGCAAGCTGCCGTGTCAGAGACTGCATCGCAAGATCGGTCTTGGCCACAGCGATCAATCCCGACGTGTTCTTGTCGAGTCGATGAACGATTCCGGGACGAAGACGCCCTCCGACCGAGGGCAGCTCCTCGCCGTGATAATGGACCAGCGCATTGACCAGCGTGCCGGAAGGGTTGCCGGCGCCAGGGTGTACAACCAAGCCTGGGGGCTTGTTGAGAACCAGTACATGGCGATCCTCGTATGCGATCTCAAGCGGAATGTCCTCAGCAGCCAGGCCACATTCCTCGGCAGATGTGATAGAGATTTGACATTGCTGGCCAGGTTGCACCCGGAAGCTCGGCTTGGTTACCGTTTCGCCCTGCACTTGCACCGCGCCTTCTCGTATTAGCTGGGCAATGCGAGTTCTGCTAAGGACAAGTTGCAGCGCAACCAACTCGGCGAGAGCGCTGTCAAGGCGCTTGAGTTTGCCTGGCCCGATAATGACCTTGATGACTTGTGGACTGCTCTGCATGGAAGACACTTCTCCGCCACTGTCCGACAGGACAAGTTTAAGATGGCTCAAGGTACTGGTTGGCGTGCTAACCGTAACAATGATCGTTGGATTCGTGGTGATTGTCGTGCTTTTCGCACTCCGTTTCAAGGAGTTTAGCTCGAGCGCTGCCTTGCAGTTGCCCGAATTCATCGATCTCCCGGAAGGAACGAGAGCGCTCAGCTATACCCAGGGGGAGAGCTGGTACCTGATTGTTACCGACTCTCAGGAAATTCTGCTATTCAACCGGTCTAGCGGCGAACTCATGCAACGTGTGGAAATTCGCCACCAAGGCGGCAATTCATTCTAGGGGCCAGTTAAGGAAAATGTCGAAGCCCATTCCCCGGCAGTTTGTTGATGAACTCAACAGTCGAATTTCGATTTCGGACATCGTCGGCAAATTCGTGAACTGGGACCAAACCAAGACCCGCGCGAGTGCAGGGGACTATTGGGCCTGCTGCCCGTTTCACAACGAAAAGACGCCATCCTTTCACGTTACCGAGAGTCGGGGCACCTACTATTGCTTCGGATGCGGAGAAAAGGGCGGAGCCACGACGTTTCTCATGAAACAGCGCGGAATGCGCTTTCACGAGGCCATCGAGTTTCTTGCGACCGAAGCCGGCATGACGATTCCCAAGGCCTCGGCAAGCGAGGTGCGGCAGTACCAACTCTCTCAACGCCTGATCAAGGTCAACGAGCGCGCGGCGGACTTCTTTGTCGAAAGGCTCCACGCGTCTCAGGGCAGGCGTGCCTTGGACTACCTCCTCAACCGAGGGTTCCGCGAAGCTGCGTTGAAGCGCTTCAGAATTGGATATGCTCCGGAGGACGCATCTCTGCTCCAGCTGCTTCAGCTTGAAGGATTCACGGCACAGGAAATCGTCGCGTCGGGCTTGGCCAAGCATTCCGATCGTGGCGGAGGCATCTATCCCACGTTCCGCGACCGCATCATCTTTCCGATTGGAAACGCAGGCGACGAAACGATCGCCTTCGGTGGCCGGGCGATGAACAGCGAGGTTCCAGCCAAGTACTTGAATTCGCCGAAGACGGAAATCTTCAGCAAGGGTGCCGTGCTCTACAACATGCACGGTGCACGCCAACAGCACGACTCCGAGTCGCCTTTGCTGGTCGTCGAGGGCTACCTTGACGTCGTTTCGCTCTGGCAGGCGGGTTTTCGTGCAGCCGTGTCTCCCCTGGGAACGGCAGTCACGTCCCATCAACTTGCAATGTTGTGGAGGCTGGACCCAACGCCGGTGATCGCGCTTGACGGAGACGAAGCCGGCATCCGCGCCGCCACGCGGCTGGTGCTTGTCGCGCTGCCCATGTTGCGGCCGGGCAAGTCCTTGAAATTTTGCGTTCTGCCCCGAGACTGCGACCCCGACGACGTTCTAAGGTCCGGCGGCGCACCGGCGTTCGAGGAATTGCTGGAAGGCAGCATTTCGTTGGTGGATTTCCTGTGGTTCAGCGAACTGCGAGGCCGCAACATGAAGTCGCCGGACACCAGGGCCTTGATCAGGGCGGACATTCACCGACGATTGAATCTCATCGAGAACGGGATAGTCAAGTCCAGCTACAAAGAGTATCTCGTCAACAGGTTCTTCGCAGAGGTGCACAGGGGCAGGAGATCCAAGCGCAAATGGAGACCGACCAGCCCTCCCTACAGGATTTTCTACAAGCAGGAATTGGCATCCGCAAAGCAAACCGAGAACCTGCTTCAGGTCTCCGACACCTACCTGATCGAGGCGGCGCTGCTGGCAATCTGCATTCTGCACCCCAGCCTGATTGTTCACCGCATGGGGGAGCTGGAGGTCCTGCAATTCACAAACCAGACGTTCCAGTCTCTCCTCGAACGCGCCATCAGGCTGGCGACGGATGGAATTGAAGACGGCAAGGTCCTGAAGGAAAGGCTCACGGAGGAATTTGGTGACAGCGCTCTCAATGGCGTCTTTGGCCTTGACCACATTTCAATCCTTCCCCAACTCGCTGCCGACAGCGACTTTGAAAGGAAGGATCAATTGTTGGTCGATCTGACACAAAGATTGAAAAGAAGCGAACACCGCAGGGCGCTTGCCGAGGAAATCCTGGACCGCAGCAAGACGGGAACTTCCATAGCCTCGCCCTTCAGGATTCTGCTTGAGGATCTCGAGCTGGAATCCGACGACGCGGACAGTGCGGAACTGGGGAGACTTGAAGAGGCGACCGTCTTCGAGAACGGCATTGCAGTTCCCAAGTCCCACATTTCGCAACTGGACGCGATCGTGGCGGGAAAGGCCGCCCCTGTCGAAGGCCTTGACGAAACTCAGCCCACTGCCATTGATGGCGACGACGAATACATGGTCGCCGGCAACGGCGTTCCGGTTCGCAAGGAAGTCTTCGACGAATTGAAGGCCCTGGTGAAGAGCGCGCTTTCGACCTGATCGCCATTCGCAGGATGGAATGCGGACTTGGCGACTGCGACGTGCATGCCGCGAATCGAGCCCACGGGAAAATGGATCAGAGCGCAGCAAAGTCTTGATTCTTCGTGTCAAGGTTACCAAATACACCGAAACGGCTTTACTAGCGCATCCGCTAGTAGATTTGCTATACAGTACGTGCAGTTCTGCCAAAGGCTGAACTCGCCCTTCGCCTGAATGCGGCGCAAGAAGCGGCCGACCAAGGGAAGGCACAGCATCGGCAGACGCGCGGCACATGTTACCACGATGCGGCAGTGGAGCGACGATATGGTCGGTGGAATCCCAATGCAGAACCAGCTCACTCAGCTCTTCTTGAAAGCCAAGCAGGACAATTCGGTCAGGTATGTTGACATCACGGCGACTCTCGACACAACCGAAGCCGAGAACACTTCCGCCAAGTCCATCGTTGACATGCTCGAGGAACGTGGCGTTCGCGTCGTGTACGATGTCGAAACCGACTGGCAACAGGGCAATGAAGACGAAGGCGCCGATTCCGCTGACGAAAGCGAGGCCGAACCGGCGCTCAAGAAGGCCGAGTCAGCATTGCCGAGCGACGTCGAGATCGACCCTGTGTCCAAATCGATCGCCGAATGCAGATCGCGCCTCTCTTCGGTTCTCAGCGGCAGCCCCCAACTGTCGAGAGAACTTACGCGGCTGCATGGACGACTCCTGGCAGGCGAAATTTCGCCAACCATGTGCGTTGACGAATTCGCCGTGCTTCGCGCGAAAAAGGAAAACAGCCATCACGGCGCCAGGACGCCGGTGTTCGAGCCGGCCGCAAAGCTGGCAAGCCGGGACGAGCGCAAGCACTCCCTGTTGAATGCAAAGACTCAAAGGGCGCTGGTCCGCCAGTTGGCCACCCTTGCCCGAAGACACCTTGAATTCGAAACGCTGGCCGACAAGCGACTTGACTATCTCAGCGGCAAGTCGACCCGCTACACAATTGCCCAGTCGCGCCGCCTGAACCGCGAGCACGGCGAACTCGCCGCCGTCGTCAAAAAGTTTCCCGCGCCGTCATTGATCGTCGAGCGGCTTGCTTCGGAGATCGGGCAGGTTGAGTCCGAGATTCTGCAGTCCGAAGAGGACCTCCAGGCCTTGGCCGAATCGGCGCGCATTGAGCCGAACGAGCTTAGCGAACTGTTGCAGGACAGGGAGCTCGACAGCCGTCTGCCATCAAGTCTCGAAACAAACGCGGACCCCCGGTGGCAACAGTTTTCGGAAACCGCTTCAAGACAGCTGGAACAGCATCAGAAGCTGCTGCGATGTCTTTGCTACCAGCACAAACTGGATGTCGGCCAGCTGCGCAAACTGTCGCGCCACACGCGCGTTGCCTTGGACGACTTGAAAGAGAAGCGCCGGGAGCTGGTCGAACTGATGGAACCCGTAATCTCCGCGCTCATGTCCGAAGGGGATTACCTGGACCCGCAATTCAGCGAACCCAGGAAAATGGCGCGTGCCGCACTCAACGACGCTTTGCATGCGTTTGATCATGGAACTGGCGGATTTGCCAAGTACGCCGAGGATGTGATCAGGTTTGCGCTTGGTCTTCCCGCAGCCGATTCCGGCTCCCAGCGCCCAGTTGGAGACGACGCCCATTTCGATGAAGCCGATGGGACCGCCTCCGTGGCCAATGGGACGGGCGGCGCCGAAGGGACCGGCGCCAACAGCGGCAGCAACGCGCTGGTCGAAACCGCGGCAGCCAAGCCCGCCGTCCCTGGACCGGCAGATCCCGTGCGTCTGTATTTCCGCGAAATGGGCGCCATAGACATGTTGTCCCGCGAGGGCGAAATCGCAATTGCCAAGCGCATTGAGGCCGGCCGCAACGAAATGATCAGGGCGTTGAGCACAAGTCCGCTGACATTCCGGGCAATCTGCGTCTGGCGCAAGGAAATCATCCAGGACAAGGCAACGCTGCGGGACGTGATTGACGTCGACACGACTTTCAAGGCCATGCGTTCACCGCCGGCCGTCGACATTGAGAGGGTTGTGGAGGCCGGCATTTCGTCAAGACTGGAAGCCCTGTCCGAGCGCTTCGAAAGCTTCGAGTCCCAGTTTCTGGATCAACTGCGCGGCAGACTCATGCTGAACGCCGAAACGAACAACCGGCCGACGGACGCCTGGAACGCCGAGATGAAGGTCTTGGCCGAAATGTGCAATGCCCTGTACATCAACAACCACAAGAAGCGGCAGCTGCTTGGTTCGATCTGCGCCATCCACCGGCGTCTGAACGCAATCGAAAGCAAGTCGGCGTCGATTGCCAACCGGGCGTCGATTGAAACCCAGGCATTGATCAAGCTGCTGGCAAGCACGGCCGCCGACCCGGACTGGTTGCAGCAGGTGGCCCGTCAGCCCGGCCGGTCCTGGCAAATGCTGTATTCCAAGCTCACGGCAGACCTCGACGACATCCAGCAACGCCTGTTCAACCTGAACCGGAACTTCGGAGTGCCGTTGACACAAATCGCCAAGCTGCAGGATTGCGTCAGGCAATACAACAGGGTCATTGGCGCACATTCGAGATTGGACGGCAAGCTTGCCAGATCCGAACTTCTGATCGTCAAGATGCGGGAAGTGGGGAGGGCTGTATGCCGGGACGACGTGCTCCCCGACTACTTTGTGGACATCGAACTGGCGGCCAGATCCAGGAGGTCGGACAAGCGATCGACGCCGCTTACCCAGCGCCAGATTGACGGACAGCGCAGGCAGATGCGCAAGCGCCTCAAAGTGTACTGCAAGAGGTACGACACATTTGCCGCGCTGTGGAAGGCACGCATCGAACATCTCCTTGGGAAGTCCAAGAAATTCACAAAGGCCCAGGAGAACAGGTACCACCGCGAATTCAACGCTCTGTGCGACCGGGTCGAGGCAATTCCGTTGCAGCCGCATGTAAGGACCGAACTGCGCCTGGAACTGGCTTCCAACACCAAGACCTTCAACGACTGGTACGAGCGCATCGCTCGCATTGCCAAGAACAGCAAGCTGACGCGCACACACCTGGCGGAACTGCTGGCCGAGGACCCCTCCCAGGAAACGTTGAACGGCGCATTGCTGCATGCGCGCGGCAATTCCCCGCTTCCGGAACAGACCCAGGCCGAGCTTGCCACGCTCCGCAGCGAATATTTGGAAATGTACCGGCGGCTGGGCTTCAATCCCATTCGCCTGCGCAAGGACATTTCCTCCAACCAATTCCGCAATGCATCGATTTCACCGATTGCCGCCAAGGCGCAACTCATTGCGGACGTGCATCGCTGCCCCGTCCTGATGCAGGCGATTGTAGACAGTCACCAACGCGTCTCCGATCAAGCCGCAGGCATCTGGTCCGTGTTCGACCTCGACAGCCTTCGTCAACAAGGTCCGCCGCCGGAAGCCGGAACCGATTCGACACCGGGCGAGATCAACGAATCCTGGAACGACGAGTTGCTTCCAAGCCTGACCTTCCGCCATGTTGAACTCTTGGAGTCCGCAGCCTCGGTCTGTCGACAGATGCTTGAGCTCTACGACCCGATGTTCGAGACCTCCATGGCGAACGAAGATGCCGCCCTGCACGAAAGGCGAGTTCGTTACAGGAACTTGCGGGATTCGCTGGCGGCGATGCTCGCACGCATGCGCTTCGCCGACGATTGGGTCGCCGAGGTCAGCCGGAAGTTCGCAAAGCTAGGCGCCGACGTGCAAACGGTGAATGGCGCTGCATCCGCGGTGGCATCGGACTACGGCATCAAGCCGGATGCATTTGTGGAGAGAATTCAAAACCGAAGGCCGGACGAAGGCTGGCAGTCATTCATCTCGCGGCAATCCGGTCGAGGTTGGCTGCGCCTGGGCAAGTCGGTCGAGCTTGCGAGCACAATTGCGGAACTGCGCCGCGACCTGCTGGACCTGTCCCTGAGTTCGGGTCTGACATGCAGCGAATTCCGCTCGCTGTACCCTTCCTTCGTGTTTACCGCCAATGGCAACGTCAAGCCCGAGCACGCCGACCGGATTGTCGGGCAGCTGTTCAACACGACCGCAACGATCAGGGATGTGGCAGCCTGGCGCGAAAAGCTGGAATCCGGGACTTTCGCGATTTCCGACATCGTCGAAGTCGAAGTGGCCTACGACGAGTTCAAGCGCCTGGAAGCGGAGAGCAATGAAATCGACGAGGACGAAGCGGCAGGCCAGGGGACGGCATCCAAGGGCAGAGCCGGCGATGCTGCGAAGGACCAGCAGACAGGAAGCTGGTCCATAACCGAAATGGAGCAGGCAGTCCGCGAGCCGGTTATGGCGACCCTGAAGAGGATACATGACCAAGACCGGATATTGAAGGACATTGAGAACAAGAGGATTCAGAAGTGGGTTGAAGAGGCGCCAAGATTCACCATCGCCCAGGAACGCCGCTACCGGCGCGAACGCGCGAAAATGATCGAGCTGGTGAGATCGTTGAACCTCAACAACAACCGGATCAGCACTCTTGTCGGCCAGTTGCACGAGGCCGCAAAGGAACATTTCGAACTGCGCAAGCGGATGCGGATGCTCGTTGATCGCTCCAGGATCAACCGAACCGAGTTCTTTCGCCAATGGAAAGGCAACGAGGCGTCGCCGAGCTGGTACCGGTCCATGGGCAGGATCAAGGGACGCGGCTGGCTGGAATTCAAGAAGGTGCATGGAGAGGCGGCGACAAAGATAGGCCGCGAATACGCCACCCTGTGCAAGTACGTTGGACTGAAGCTGAGGGATGACAATCTCGACGATACCGGCAAGTCTTCGTTGGGGCGGGTTCAGCCAGCGCTTCCTCCTGGGTCGAAGGACCGCGAATTTCTCGCGCTGGTTGACCGCGTGCGCACGGGCGAGAGGGAAGCGCGGCGAGCCAAGGACGAAATGGTCGAATCCAATCTCAGGCTGGTGATATCGATTTCCAAGAAATGCACGAACCGCGGGCTTCAAATGCTGGACTTGGTGCAGGAGGGAAACATCGGGCTCATGAAGGCGGTGGACAAGTTCGAATACCGTCGTGGCTACAAGTTTTCGACCTACGCGACGTGGTGGATTCGTCAGGCCATTACCCGGTCGATTGCCGACCAGGCGAAAACGATTCGAATTCCGGTTCACATGATCGAGACCATCAACAAGCTCAACCGCACATCGCGCCAGCTGCACATTCAATTGAAGCGAGATCCGACGCCCGAGGAACTGGCGGCGAAGTTGGAGCTTCCGCTCGAAAAGGTGCGCAAGGTCATCAAGATTGCCCGCGAGCCCATCAGCCTGGAAACTCCCGTTGGCGATGACGAAGACAGTCAACTGGGAGACTTCATCGAGGACAAGCAGGCCATACTGCCGCTGGATCACGCGATCGAGCGCAACCTCAACGACACGGTTTGCCGCGTCCTGTCGAACCTGACTCCGCGCGAGGAGCGCGTGCTTCGCATGCGGTTTGGAATTGGCGTGCCAACCGATCACACGCTTGAGCAAGTCGGGCAGCTGTTCAAGGTCACCCGCGAACGAATTCGCCAGATCGAAGCGAAGGCGCTGCGCAAGCTGAAGCATCCCAGCCGCAGCCGCAACCTGCGCCAGTTCCTCAACGACTGAAGCCGGGAAGCGGACCGCCTTCCGACGCGGCAAGCGCAATCGGTTGCGCTTGTTTGCCTAGGCTTGCATGATGTCTCCGAGGACCGAATCGGCGCCGGTTCAGCATTGTTGGCACGCATTGACGTTCCCGTGAAGTCTGGGCGCCCGCCGACGGCGGTCGCCGTTCCTGCGCAGTTCGACCTTTCCTGCGATGGACTCCATGAAAACGTGAATGTCGGAGCTTGAAGGCCAATGCGTTGTCCCTATTGCAGCGGTTCCGAAACTCTGGTCAAGGACTCCAGGCCGTCGGAGGACACGTGCGCCGTTAGAAGACGCCGGGAATGCCAGACCTGCGGCGGTCGCTTTACCACCTATGAGCGTGTGCAGCTGCGCGACTTGATAGTCCTCAAGTCAGGTGGATATCCGGAGGCGTTCGATCGGTCCAAGCTTGAAAGATCGGTCCAAATCGCATTTTCCAAGCGCGGGCTCGATGAAAACCGAGTCAGTCAGATGGTGTCCGGCATTGTGCGCAGACTTGAGGAGCGCGGCGAGCGGACAATCGAATCCAAGTACATCGGCGACGTTGTCATGGACTCGCTGGCCAGAATCGACTTGGTGGCCTACGTGCGGTTCGCAAGCGTGTACAAGGACTTTCAGAATCCTCACGACTTTGAACTGTTCGTTGCGGAATTGCGCCCCTCTCTGGATGCGGACTGATGTCCCGGTCAATGCCCCCGCCCCCATCCGACGAACTGTGGATGGACAGCGCTCTAAGGCACGGCCGTCGCGGACAGGGCCGTACATGGCCCAATCCATCCGTCGGCTGCATCATTGTTCGCCATGGCAGGATGGTTGGCCGAGGCCGCACGATGCCCGGCGGCAGACCGCATGCCGAAGCAGTTGCCGTTGCCAGCGCCGGCATTCGTGCCCGCGGCAGCACTGCCTATGTGACGCTGGAGCCTTGCGCTCATGTTGGCAGGTCGGGATCGTGCGCGGACCGACTGGTCGAGGCCGGCGTGTCGCGGGTGGTGACCGCCTTGAAGGACCCCGATCAACGTGTTGCAGGTCGGGGGCATCAACGACTGCGCTCGGCCGGAATTGAGGTTTTCGCCGGATGCAGCTCCGAAAGTGCCGTGCGGGATCACCGCGGTTTTCTGCTCAAGACCGTCGTCGGGCGGCCGATGGTCACGCTTAAGCTTGCGATGTCGCTTGACGGCAGGGTTGCCTGTCGGACAGGACACAGCAAGTGGGTAACCGGTCGACCGGCGCGGCGTCTCGTGCACGTCATGCGCTCGCAGCACGACGCAGTTCTCGTCGGACGCGGCACGGCTCAGGCCGACGACCCATCCCTGACCTGCCGCCTTTCCGGCGATGTCGGCGCACCGGCAAGAATTGTCCTCGACACGCGGCTTGGAATTTCAACCGGCTGCAAGCTTGCCGCTTCCATCGACGATGCCCCGCTTTGGATCTGTCATGGAACGGACTGCAATCCACAAGCGGTTCGGGAATGGAGCAGTTTGGGAGCCAGGCTTGTTCTGTGCAGGCACGGACCCGAAGGTGGACTGGACCTTGACGATGTGCTCAAGAAGCTTGCGATGCTCGGCATCACCCGCATTCTCTGCGAAGGCGGGCCACGCGTCGCCACATCGTTGATCGCCAAGGATCTGGTGGACGACTTGGTGGGATTCACCGCAGGTCTTGTGCTAGGAGGCGATGCAATGCCTTCGGTTGGCGATCTCCATTGCCTGCAGGTTGGGGATGGCCACCGCTTCAACCTGTTGCGTGTTGACTATGTTGGTGACGACACCATATCGGTCTGGACGCGCCCTCTCGACTTCCATCACCTGCTTCCGTAGGGAAAACTGGCACAAACACAATTGTCGTTCAAACGGACACCGGCGGCTGCCTGCAAACGGGCAGCATCGGAGTTCCCGATTGGATCATCGAAGAGTTCAGGAACATGTTCACCGGAATTGTAACAGATACTGGCAGGGTCGCACAATTGACCGGCAACGGCGATCTGGGCATCCGCATAGTGCCACATGCACAGCAGTCTCCACTGACCATTGGCGCTTCGGTCGCATGTTCCGGGATCTGCCTTACAGTCGTCGGCCTTTCCGGTGAAGGTCGGACCGGATTTGACGTTCGCGCTTCGACGGAAACGCGGGAGCGGACGAATGTCGGGTCCTGGACCGTTGGCGCTGTTGTAAATCTCGAACGACCGGTCCGTGTGGGCGACGAGCTGGGAGGACACATCGTCAGCGGCCATGTGGACGGCGTGGCGAGGCTGGTCACTCGCACCGCAGTCGAGGACAGCGAAAGGTTCGAGCTGGAATTCCCGCCGTGTCTGGCAAGGTTCATTGCCGTGAAGGGTTCGATCGCGCTTGACGGCGTTTCGCTGACCGTGAACGAAGTGCGGGACAATCGGCTTGCCGTGAACGTGATTCCCCACACGCTAAATGTGACGACACTTGGCAACGCCTCCCTGGGAGCCGAACTCAACATCGAGGCGGACGCAATGGCCCGGTATGTCGACCGCATTCTTCAGTTCCGGCGGTAGGCAGTGTTCGACATGGATCTTTCAGGCGCCATCTCTTCGGTTGAAGAGATTGTGGCGGATGCCCGCAACGGCAAGCTGGTCATCCTGGCTGACAGCGAGGATCGCGAAAACGAGGGTGACCTGATCATCCCCGCACAGATGGCCACGCCCAACACGATCAACTTCATGGCAACCCATGGGCGCGGCCTGATTTGCCTCTCCTTGACGGAGGAGCGCATTGAGGCCCTCGGTCTGGAACTCATGGCCTCCAAGAATTCATCGCGTCACGAAACCGCCTTCACCGTGTCGATCGAGGCACGCGACGGCGTTACCACAGGCATTTCGGCACACGACCGAGCGCGCACGGTATTGGTGGCGATTGATCCCCAGTCCGGCCCGGAGGACATTGCCACGCCCGGGCACGTTTTTCCGCTTCGTTCGCAGCGTGGAGGCGTGCTTGTCCGAGCCGGGCATACCGAAGCCAGCATTGATGTGGCGCGGCTGGCGGGCTTGAACCCGTCGGCGGTCATTTGTGAAATCCTGAACCAAGACGGCACCATGGCCCGCATGCCGGATCTGATCGAATTTTCACGCAGGCATGACATCCGTGTCGGAACAATCTCCGATCTGATCGCATATCGACTGCAGCACGACAACTTGGTCCGCGAAGTGTCGTCTCGAACGGTTCAGTCCAGACATGGCGGCACATGGGAGCTGCGCATTTTTGAGGACGAGTCGCAGGGCTCCGAGCACATTGTCCTGACAAAGGGAAAGGTATCCGACGGCGAGCCTGTCCTGGTGCGAGTTCATGCATTGAATCCACTTGCAGACGTGCTGGCCGTTTCTCCGTTCGAATCTCACAAGATTTCAGGCGCCATGACCAGAATTGAGGAGTGCGGACGCGGTGTTCTCGTGCTGCTGCGCGACATCAATCCGAAACTCCAGATTGGCGATGCCGAATCACCGCAAACGCTGCGCCAATACGGACTCGGCGCGCAAATACTCGCAAGTCTCGGCATCAGGCGCATGATCCTGCTATCCAATTCGCCCATTCCGCGCATCATTGCCATCGAGGGGCATGGTCTGGAGATTGAGGGCACAATGGGAATTTGCAGTGATGGTTAAACGAAACATTTTTGAAGGGCCCCGAGAGCGCATAGTTCCGTCGCTGTTGAAGCCGGACACGCTGCGCGTAATGATCGTTTCGGCAATCTACTACGACGAAATTTCCGACCGGCTCTTGACAGGCGCCGAACGACTCTTGTCCAAGGCGGATGTCGAGCACGAAACATTCGAAGTTCCCGGAGCGCTGGAGATCCCAACGGCAATCCGGCTTGCACACCATGCCGTTGGATTTTCCGGCTACATTGCCCTCGGCTGCATCATCCGGGGCGAAACCTCCCATTACGATGTCGTGTGCAGCGAGTCCGCCCGCGGGCTGACAATGCTGGCACAAACTCCACCGGGCATCTGCATTGGCAATGGCATCCTTACCGTCGACACCTACAGCCAGGCGCTGCTGCGCAGCAATCCAGATGGCGCGGACAAGGGCGGAGACGCCGCCGAGGCGGCGCTTGCGCTGATGACGCTTGAGCAATCGCTGGCCATCGGCCCTTACGGCTATTGACAAAAAACGTCTGGCTGGAGTGAATTGCGGATGTCCGTTCGATCGCGAAAAATTGGCAGAATGGCCATGCGGAAGCGAGTGTCCCGGCTTCATGCGGTGCAGGCTTTGTTTCAGATGGAAGTTACCGGTCTGGATGCGGCTGAAGCGACGGAGTGCTTTGTCGCCCATGGCGTTGGGCGACAGGTGGACGACATGGAGCTTTCCGGCTTTGACGAAGAACATCTTCGCAAACTTGTAGTGGGCGCTGCCACGAACCAGGACCAACTGGACGAACTTGCCGCCAACCTGCTGTCGCGGGATTGGCCGCTGCAGCGAATTGACCCTACCCTGCGTGCGTTGATCCGCGCTGCCGGGGCTGAACTGCTGCTTGGGTCGACTCCTCCCAGGGTCACAATATCCGAATTCGTTGAGGTTGCGGATTCCTTTTTTCCCGGCGGGAGGCAGGTCAGCCTGATCAATGCCATTTTGGACAAGATGGCTCGCAACCTGCAGCCGGCCGCTTTCGACTGATGCCGGCATCAGCAGTGGATTGTCGATCAGCGTTGGTGTAGTTGCTCCGCATTTGCTGACATCAAGTCTTGAACATGGCGCGCATTTTGATCACATCTGCCATCCCGTACATCAATGGCATCAAACATCTCGGCAATCTGGTCGGCAGCCAGCTCCCCTCGGATCTGTATGCCCGCTATCTCAGGCTGATGGACCATGAGGTGATGTACATCTGCGCAACCGACGAACATGGCACTCCGGCCGAACTCGCGGCGTTGGAAGCTGGGGAGCCGGTGGCCGAGTATTGTGCCCGAATGCACAAGGTGCAGAGCAGGCTCGCAGAGGGCTTTCGGCTTTCGTTCGACTTCTTTGGCCGATCGTCCAGCGCTCGCAACCGGGGCTTGACACAGCATTTCGCCGGACGCCTGGCGGACAACGGCTACCTCTACGAGGTGACCGAGAAGCAGATCTACTCGAAGGAGGAGGCACGGTTCCTGCCTGATCGCTATGTGTACGGCACCTGTCCCAATTGTGGATACGAGCTGGCCAGAGGCGACCAGTGCGAAAACTGCACAAAGCAGCTGGACCCGTCCGATCTGATAAACCCGCGCTCGCAGATATCGGGATCGACCCAACTGGAAATGCGCCAAACAACACACCTTTTCCTCCGACAGTCGCAATTCATTGACCGCCTTGAGGACTGGATTGACAGCAAGTTCGATTGGCCGGTGTTGACAACATCCATCGCCAAGAAATGGCTGCACGACGACGACGGGCTTCAAGACCGCGGCATCACCAGGGATCTTGAGTGGGGCGTTCCCGTAAGGCGCGGCAAGAAGCCCTGGCCGGGAATGGAGGGCAAGGTCTTCTATGTCTGGTTCGATGCGCCGATTGAGTACATAGCGGCCACGGCGGAGTGGGTTGACGCTACGGGCCGGGAGGAATCCGACTGGCTGCGCTGGTGGAGGGAAGACCACGGCGCCGACGATGTCCGATACGTTCAGTTCATGGGCAAGGACAACGTGCCGTTTCACACACTGTCCTTTCCTGTCACGCTCATGGGATCTGGCGAACCATGGAAGCTCGTCGACTTCATCAAGTCGTTCAACTTCCTCAACTACGAGGGCGGCCAGTTTTCAACCAGCCAGAAGCGCGGCATCTTCATGGATCAAGCGCTGGAGATTCTGCCATCCGACTATTGGAGATGGTGGCTGCTGTCGCACGCACCCGAATACTCGGACAGCGAATTCACTTGGAACGGCTTCGTCAACTGCATCAATTCGGATCTCGCAAACGTTCTCGGCAACTTTGTTTCGAGAATCACCAAGTTCTGTGATCGCCACTATTCCTGTCGGGTTCCGCAGCAATGCGAATGGACTG
>JAPOOS010000199.1 GCA_026713305.1 Paracoccaceae bacterium | reverse complement strand
CGACATGAAGACCCTTGAAGCGGAGGTTGCGGCATGGGAGAAACGGAGAAATGAAGACAAGGGGCGGATAAAATGGATGTTCACCCTCGACAAGGCCAGGGACAAAATGGGCAAAGCCTATCCCAAACTCTAAGCCTCCAATCCGCAATCCACAGATTCAGAACCACCGTGAAGAGACACCATACATGATTTGTAGCAATGTAGAATGCTCCGGACATGCCCAGACCATCCAGAACGTCCGCATCTCTCCCTGCCCCGGTCGAGGAAGCGCTGGAGAGATTGGGACGTTCAGGAATTGAGCGGAATTCCCCGACAGGCGCGAGTCATTTCGAAGAGCGATTTGGACAAGTGATCTTCGAGGTTCTGTTTCAACAGTTCCCTTGATTGCCCCAAGCGCTCTCAAGCCAGTGCAGGGTTTGCCTTGAGGTTTCTTGCCTGCCAGACGAATGTCTTGCACAATTGACAACACGCCGACAGTTGCACCCATGTCATTGAACTATCCTGGCCGCCCTCAAACCCAGGCTGTTGACGCACACCTGCAAGTGCATGAAGAACTGGCCGATGGAATTGCAGGACGGACACGATTAGTGTCTATAGGACGGTGCCGTCCAACCGAGTTGGATGGCCGGTCGGCAAACACGACAGCCGCCGTCGAAGGCAAGTTGCCGCGGGCGCCGACTACATGGAACGAATTCTGGAACGCCACCAGCTGAACAGTGGAACGAACACGGAAAATCCTGCGCCTGTTGGGCTACACGATGGCAATGCTTGCATTCCTGCCTGTCGTGTTCGTTCTTGCCATGAAAGTGGTCGATCCGCCGTTCACGCTCCAGGAAGTCAGGGAAAGGTTTCGGCACGGCAAGGTGTTTCAGGACTGGGTGCCGATCGGGGAAGTCCCGCAAGGAATGCAGCGCGCAATTGTTGCGGCCGAAGATGCCGACTTTTGCAGGCACTGGGGCCTCGACAGGAAATCGATCGAGACAAGCTTGAGCTCCGGTTCGCAAAGTCGCGGAGCCACAATCACGCAAAAGGTTGCAAGATCACTCTTTCTCTGGCCGGCGGAAAGCGGGTTGAGAAGGATGATGGAAGTCCCGCTCACGCTTGTCATCGAGGCAGCCTGGACCAAGCGGCGCATACTGGAAGTGTACGTCAACACAGCTCAGTTTGATCGACGCGTGTTCGGAGTTGCCGAGGCGTCCAGGAACTATCTGGAGAAGGAACTGCCGGAGCTGACCGAGCTTGAATGGGCGAAGATGGCAGCGGTGCTGTCGCAGCCTGTTGAACTGAGTGCGCGAACTCCTTCCGACGCGACGCTTGCCCGTGCACGGAAGATAGTAGAAGGGGCTCAGACAATTGCCAAAGACGGTCGCGATGAATGTTTTGCCGCAGGCAGCTGAAGGGAAATGGATTCAAGGAGGAAAGAAGGCGTGAACCCGGCACAAAAGGATGCAATCCGAGTGTATCACTACCCGCTGTCGCCGTTTTGCCGCAAGTTGCGCTTGGTGCTGGCCGAGAAGAAGATCGACTTTGAGCTGCGGGAGGAACGGTATTGGGAGCGGCGTTCCGAGTTCACGATAGTGAACCCGGCAGGAACCGTCCCGATGATGAAAATGGGGAATTCGTTTCTGTCCGACAGTCAGGCCATCTGCGAGTTCGTGGAAGACGAGTTTCCGATCCCGATGCTCATCCCCAATGACAAGCAGAGGGCCTATGAAGCCAGAAGGCTCGTGTTCTGGTTTGACGACAAGTTCAATCGCGAGGTCACGTCCAGGCTGGTGTTCGAGCGGATGCTGCGCCGAATACAGGGCAAGGGCCCCCCGGACGCCAGTCGAGTCAGCAGCGCATTGAGGTTGTTGCGAATGCACATGAAATACCTCCACTACCTGCTCGACAGCCGACGCTGGATTGCCGGCGAGCGAATGACGATGGCCGATTTCGCGGCGGCGGCGCATCTGTCGTGCCTGGACTATCTCAACGACGTGAACTGGGAGTACAGCAGCACCATCAAGGACTGGTACTCGACGCTCAAGTCGAGGCCGGCATTCCGGCCGCTGCTGTCAGACTACATTCCGGGGGTTCGGCCGCCGCCGCACTACTCGGACCTGGACTTTTGAATGAACTGGCCACTTGTCTGCGCAAGCGCGCCGGCGAGGAAGGATTCGATGCCGTAGGCATTTGCCGGGCGGATTCGATTGCGCACGCTCGCCCAAACCTGCGGGAGTACCTGAAGCGCCGCTATCACGGACAGATGGAATGGATGAGCCGCAGATCGCATTGGAGAGAGGATCCGTTGGCGCTTTGGCCCGAGGCGAGGTCCGTGATCATGCTGGCGCATTCCTATTCGCCGCAGGACAATCCGCTGAAGAACCTGGACCACAAGAGACGCGGAACGATTTCGGTCTACGCCCGCAATCGGGACTATCATGATGTCGTCAAGCCCAAGCTGAAGCGTCTGGGCCGATGGTTGATCGAACAGCGCCCGGGCTCGTTGATCAAGGTGTTTGTCGACACGGCTCCCGTAATGGAAAAGCCGTTGGCGCAGGCGGCGGGTCTGGGCTGGCAGGGCAAGCACACGAACCTGGTAAGCCGCGAGCTGGGCAGCTGGTTCTTTCTCGGCGCCATATTCACCACCGTGGAACTGCCGCCCGACGAGCCCGGCCAGGACCATTGCGGAAGCTGCAGAAGATGCCTGAACATTTGCCCGACCGATGCCTTTCCAGCGCCTTACCAGCTGGATGCAAGACGATGCATTTCCTACTTGACGATCGAACACCGGGGCCCGGTCGCGCCTGAATTCAGGAAGGCGCTGGGCAATCGCATCTTCGGCTGCGACGACTGCCTCGCCGTTTGCCCGTGGAACAAGTTTGCTTCGGCCTCCCGGGAGTGCCGCTATCAGGCTCGCGAAGAGCTTCGGGCCCCGAAGCTGGCCGACTTGGTTCGGCTTGACGATGCAGCCTTCAGGAAGGTGTTCCGCGGCGGTCCGGTAAAGCGCATCGGCCGCAACAGGTTTGTCCGCAATGTCCTCTATGCCATTGGCAATTCCGGCGATGCGGAACTCATGCCGGATGTCGAGAGACTGTTGTCCGACCCGGACCCGGCAGTGGCGGAAGCGGCCGCGTGGGCCAGAGCCCAGCTAGCCGCCGCGCCTTGCGAACACAGTGCGTAGGTTCGGCAGCGAAGGAACGATCCCAGTGCACAGTCATCTGACAGTCATGGGACTTGGCTACAGCGCGCGGGCCTTGGTCCAGCGGCTCCGCCATCGGGAAGGCTGGTCCATGTCCGGCACCACCAGGTCAGCGGACCGGCGTCTCGAGCTGTTGGTCGAATGTCCGGACGTTCGGATCTGGCCTGACGAGGATTTGCGAGGATTGTTCCGAAAGACAACCCATCTGCTGGTGTCCACGCCGCCCGGCGAGGCAGGCGACCCGGTGCTGGTCGCACTGCACCGTCAGCTGCTGGAGGAATGCAGGCGACTCGAATGGATTGGCTACCTTTCGACCACGGCAGTCTACGGAGACCACAAAGGCGCCTGGGTCGACGAGAACACGCCGCCGGCTCCGGGCACGAGACGCGGGGAGTTGCGCCTGAAGGCCGAAGGGAACTGGACGGAATTCGCAAGGGTTGCGGATGTCCGTCTGTGTGTATTCCGGTTGGCGGGGATTTACGGTCCCGGGCGAGGCCCGGTTGAACAAGTGAGAAGAGGCCGCAAGTTCCGGATCGTAAAGCCCGGGCAGGTATTCAACAGAATCCATGTTGCAGACATCGCTTCGGCGCTGCTTGCGGCCATCTTCGATGCCGATGCAGAAGGAATCTTCAATGTTTGTGATGATCTGCCGGAGCGACCGGACAAGGTCATCAGCCATGCCGCCAAGCTGCTGTCGGTGGACGAACCACCGGCCATACCGTTCGAGGATGCCGAATTGAGCCCCATGGCGCGCAGCTTCTACGCTGAATCAAAGCGCGTGCGCAACGACAGGATCAAGAAAACCCTTGGTCTGCAACTGCAGTACCCGACCTACAGATCGGGATTCCGCTCCCTGTTGTGAGGCGTGTTGCACATCTGCACAAATCAGGGGCGGTTTCCCGGGAATTGTGTGGCCTCAACTACCTGCAGCAGCTGCCAGCACTAAGGCAATAAGAATGCCAAGAATGGCCAATCCGCCGGTATCTTCAGCAGGCTGGACTTCTTCTTCCACCATCTGAGGCTCAGCTGGTTGCTCCATAACCACGTCATCTTTTCCGCCGGCTGTCGCACCTAGCGCGAATGCCGAGAAGAGAACGGCCAAGAGAAGCTTTTTCATGTTGGACTCCAAATTTGGATATGGTCAGTCAGGCCACTGGAAGTTGCTGTGCACGGTGCGCGGCCAGTTCGCGGGCAGAATACAGTCGAACGACCGCTCATGCAACCTTGCACGCAATTGAACGGCCAATCCTTCCACAGGACGCGGCTGGCCAGGCGCGATGTCCGGCCCGTGATCACCGCATTCAACGGCCGTGCATGCCTTTCGGCTTCGTGACATGGCAGCGTCGTTCCGCGGTTCATTTTCAGTGTTGCCCAGGTCCGCCCGTCGCCGGCTCAGGGCAAGCGCCCCGGCTGCGGATTCCTTTGTGTGGCATGCACAAAGGACTGGAATTCGGCGCTCTTGATGTCCGGACGGTCAATGTCCGCGCAAGCATTGAAGGCGGCAACCCTTTCGTTCTCCCGACTTGGAGGGTTCGAGTTCTGCACTTCAATCCTGTTTGCCGAGCGCGGCTTTCGGTTTCGTTTCGCTCCATGTGCGTCTCCCGCGAACGCTTGATGCATGGAAGATTGCGGCAGCGGAAATTCAGCTCCAGGCGAGTTCAAACAACGCGTCGACCGGCAGAGCAACGCAGGCGGGCCGCATTGGGCCCTAATCTCGGAGACAGGACATGGAGGCCAATCCATTGAGTTGGGAAAGTCTTGCCTTTCCGAGAGCGGGTGATTCAATGGGAATTGGTTGAATTCAAGGAAGGGCTCTCACACAGAATTGAATCGCAACGCTGTTTGTTTGTCCGGATGATTTCACCAACATTCCATCCCGGCTGCCTGAAAGTGGGCTTCAAAACTGCCCGCTCGGCGAAAGATTCCCCATCCTGCCCTGCAATGCCATGCCTTTTGTTGAACCGATGGGCCCACTCAGTTGGAAAGGGCGTGCAAGGGTGGCACTGGGGATTTGTGCGCCTGCTGTCAATTCCAGCCGGAATGGAACTCCCAGGCCTGCCGATAGTCCTCGACCCGGTCGGGCAGCGTGAACGGCGCTTCGTAGGTGATGGTTCGTTCCACGGGCCCTGTGGGCAGGGAATTGTCCGTGAAGCTACGCTCGATCGTCCCGTCCTTCATGTCGCGCACCTTGTTCCATTCCTTCCTTGTGGCCAGGCCCACTGTT